>CAZAHL010000268.1:0-10500 GCA_964484845.1 uncultured Chryseolinea sp.
AATTCCCCATTTTCTATTGCCAGGTTCGCGATCTTATATTCGACAGCTTTGGACGTTTCCAATGTGTCAGCAACATCAGAAGAAAAAAACCGGTTTAGAAGGTCATCAAAATTAAAGCGATCTCTTTCCTGGATAACCATTAGCGCAGGTTTCTCAACCTTAATTTCTGACGCGCCAAATTGGCCGCTCACCAACTCCCAAAATTCTACATTGAGAAAAATTTCCTTGCTATGAAAAAAAATCGAACGTTGATCTTTTTCAAATACAGAAACATCGTGTAGCGTAATGGCGGCCGTAAAATAGTTAACATCGATACTTTCTATGGTTATTTTTCTTCCGATTAGTTTGCCAGTATTCTTTTCAATATAATTTACTATCATACGAGGAGTAACTATCCAGGTGACTACCATCAAAACAATAAAGGCAGCAATAAAAAATTTGACGCGGATAAGAAATTTCATAACGATAAAAATAGGGTGTCAAAAATTGAAAGATTGAAAGATTGGAAAATTACGCTGGCACAATTTTTTAATCTTACAATCTTACAATTTTTTTTAATTCAATTAGCAGGACCAAACACGGGCGAAGGGGAAATTGGGGCCATTTACTTATATTTAATGTAAATTTAATCCGTCCTGTTATGATGAATGCCAAAGAATTAAACGAAGCAAAAACCAAATTTAGTAGACGAGTTGATTTTATAATTCGTAAACATGAAGAAAAGTTGGCTGCTTTTATGACCTCACTTCAAAACGATTTCGGGAAAGTTTTAAATAAATACGAATCAGCATCTCTGGAAGCTAAACTACCGGAATTAGAAAATGCGTTGGACAAGATCGACGAAATTCTGAATGAAACCTTGGATAAAATAATGGATCAAAAAAAGGGGATTAAATGATCGCGGTGGACCCTTTACACACGTCGTTGTTAGTATTGTGTGGACGGCTTGTGAGTAATTCTACAAACTACCTATGCGAACTTCGATAACAGGCTATTACGAACTTCGAGACCTGCTCAAGTTATATTCACAATCAAAAACTCCGACAACGGACAAGTTGATTGCCCTCTAAATAAGCAAGTCCGTCACTACAATTGAGCGTTGTCAAAATGCGTTAACAAAGCGCTATACTGATAAAATGCCCAAACCCAATTTTGCTAAATTCGGGGTGAATTATATTTCTCTTGGTTAGTTCTAAGGACGCGTTTGTTCGGTGCCTGTCGGAACGCCAGCAAGCGGAAAGATTATGGCCATCGTAGTCCTTGCGGAAAGTCGAAGGAACAACTGCATTCGTCCCGGATGTTATGCAGCGCTATGGAACCTGGCATGACTCTCTGCCAATAATACGTCAAGATGCAGGGTCGTGGTTTTACTTATTCTATTTTCACTCGCCTCCTTAAAGGGCCCTTTTCTAAGGGGCTCTTAAGTTCATACCTTATCAAGGTACTTCGAAATCGATCGCCAGAGAATGAAGGAACGATCCCACTTTCCCTAAAGGTTTTCAGGAAAGCTACTGGCATGTAAGGCCATCCAATGCTTTTTCATACTCGGCTCTCTGTATTCCTGTAAGACTGGGGCAGTCCAGTAAGTCGTGCGCCGCTGATTTAAGTGCTTGACACTTGCTGTTATCGTCTATATCATTCATATAGGCAGTCACAGCACTATCAAACTTAGTGACATACTGTTGACATGAAGCCGTTGTGACCTCATCATCACTACCGCCACATCCACACGCAAATGCTACAACAAAACAAAAAACTGGTAATACATGGGAACTGAAATTCTTTTTCATAAAATAAATTTTTTAGTTGACGGCGATTTATTGATGCCTTGCGATTTTTTCGCTTGAAATTTTGTTAATCTCAATTGGCAGCATCAAAGGTGCATTACCCCAACATGATGATCAATCCAGCAAAAACGTGATTTATTTAATCCCCTGTTAAGGTGATTTCGGGTAACATTGGCATGGCTACAGATTAATTAGTTAAGAATTTCGAGCTGTGAGTTGCGAAAAAATTCCAGGTTATGGTGATGGCTGATTGTGTCTCATTTGCTTGTTAACGTTGAAAGTACAGAAGTCCTTAGAATCCTGTTATCCAAGTGCGCAGGGTTGTTGGTGGGCCCTTCCATTCGCCATCACACAACACCAACAACGGCGTGTGAGCAGAACACCAACACGGTTATGGCAACCCAGTCCAACTTCACGCACTACACCTAGCGCAAGTTGAGGAAAGTCGGCTGCTCAATTTCTCCGGGCTCACCCGTAATTAACCAATTATTTGTAACCGGTTTTTTTTAAAAGTACAGATTCATTCTATTTTTGTACCATCATCTTCAGACCCCAGTGAACGAATGAGGTTGACTAACAAGAAACCTTTCAAGTTACTGGTAATCAGGCCTGCCGGGTTGGTCTTTCTCTCGGTATCATCTGTAAATCTTCTCATCTGATGGTGAAGATTAATACTATAACAGACGTACGTTTTGGGGTCAAAAAGCACTTTATCAACTGACTAAAGCTGCTATTTTTAATAATTCAGTACACGAAAATTCACACTAAAAACCGATTATGTTTAAGAATCCTTTTTCCTTTGATGGCCGAATCCGCAGAATGGAGTTCGGACTAACTTTCGTTATTTACTTTGTGTTTGCTATGTCGACGAGCGTCCTTACCGCAGCGGCTGAGGGTGTCGGCTCAATTATTACCCTCATCCTCTTTATTCCCATGATATGGTTCGTCTGGGCACAAGGTGCAAAAAGATGCCATGATATCGGGAAGAGCGGTTGGTGGCAACTCATTCCCTTTTATTTCCTCTTTTTATTGTTCGAGGACGGCGCGCCGGGAAGAAATTCGTACGGGGCGAACCCCAAGAATGCTCAGCAAGTCGACATGTTGGAATCCGAAACCCTTGATGGGCACCTGCGGAGTTAACGATTGAGCGTGCTCAGTCAACTTCAAAAAGTAATCGATAGCCATCTCTGATTTTCTGAAATGGTTATCGATCACTATATTTTCAACGGGATAGCTAGGCTCAATAACAATATACACGTGTTATTAATAGGCGAGCTCTTATCGACTCAACACGACATAGTCTTTGAGTACCGTTTGTAAAAAAACAGAACGCTCCTCAGCCACATGATCTATACCCAGTATTTCCTGAATGTGTTGGGACAAAAGGACAATAGCTTCGTTATGAGAGGCATTGTTAAATCTACGATAACGTTCCAAAGCAGCCTTTATCAACAATGCTTCTTGTTCCTGTAGTTTTCGTGCCTGAAGGTATTTTGGAGTGTACTTGCTTGTTTGATGGATCGAAAGAAGATCCTGGAGATCGATATTCGTTTTTGGTATTATCTTTACCACGGCTGTATTAGCAATGATATCACCGATCCGCTGAGCTCTTGAAGAGGATATGATTAATATCGAAGCAATGGCACCGAAAGAAAGATAAATGTCGATCAATCTAAAAGCCCAACGTGCAGCATAGTCGGAAAATGTTGCCCGGCCGCCAGCCAATTTTATTACCTGAATTTTCATGGCCTTTTTGCCCATCGTCTGACCTTTGTTAAAAATTTCACAGACAAGGGAATAAAAAACAAAAATGCAGATCAAAATAAAAGTTACAATCGTCCCACCCGTCTCCGAATACAACATAATAACTGAAAGCGGAGCCGACAGTATTGAAAGCACAACAACCAGAAGAATGATATCGATTAAAAACGCCGTTGCCCTATCTTGCAAAGAAGCCAGCTCATACTGCAATACAACGTTTTGAGTAGTTATAATTTCAATATTCTTCATTTAATGTCGTTTAGTTAAGCCGTCGGGCTGGATACTTTTTTGGGTCTTTCAGGAAAAGCTACAAGTCGCAAGCTTCAAGTCTGGTTGTGCAGGCTTGGTAATTTCAGAAATGAACATCACGTATGTAGTTTTGTTCAGTACTGCCTTTTCTCTTCCAGCTTCTGGATTAGCAACATAATTTTATCTTTGGCCTGGCTGGGGCATGTGCGGATAAAATTCAGTTGCGTTTCCAGAAGCGCGGCCCACCGGCCGTGGGAGATTACGCCTTTGGAATAGAGACAACAACAAACTAAACGACATTCATTCTTCATTTTTCAATTTTAAAGCAATATTTTCAGAGATTCATGAAAGAGACCCGATTTATAGCTCAAAATAAGGAAAAGTGGCGCGAAGCGGAAACGCTTTTAAAAAGCCCGGTTAAAGATCCTGAAAAATTGAGTAATTTATTTATCCAGGTGGTAGATGATCTCTCCTATTCGAGAACCTATTATCCAAACCGATCGGTCCGGGTTTACCTGAATAAAATAGCGCGTCAATATTTTTCTATTATCTACAGCCACAAAAAAGAAAAACATAATCAATTTAAATTATTCTGGCTTGATGAGCTGCCGCAAATAATACTTCATTCAAAACGACCGCTGATTATTTCCCTACTGGTTTTTCTTCTTTCATTCGCTATTGGCGTTTTTTCTTCATACAAAGACCCCCATTTTGTGAACACTATTTTAGGGGATACCTATGTCACCACGACGGAGGAAAATATTCAAAGCGGCGACCCAATGGCGATCTATAAACAAAGCCACGAGGTTGACATGTTCCTTGGGATAACATTTAACAACTTGATGGTGGCATTCCGAACGTACCTACTGGGAATTTTTCTGGCCATCGGCACACTGGGTAGTCTGCTATACAATGGGATTATGGTCGGCAGTTTCCAATACTTTTTTATTGAGCGAGGATTATTTGCCCAATCTGCGTCAAGCATTTGGCTGCATGGCACGCTTGAAATTTCATCTATCATCCTGGCTGGGGGCGCCGGCCTCACACTCGGTAGCGGACTTATATTTCCCGGCACATATTCACGCTTGCAATCCCTTCAACGCTCCGGTATCCGCTCCCTTAAGCTGATGCTCGGAATAACACCTGTCTTTGTTTTGGCGGCAATCATCGAGAGCTTCCTTACGCGCTACACAGAGGCTCCCACTTTTCTGAAACTCTTCCTCATATTATTATCAGCGGCCTTCGTCATCGGATACTTTGTGATTTACCCCTGGTATAAATCGACCATAGGTTTTGAATTTCCCCTGAAAGAAGTCAGGCTTCCACCCAGAGACAATGAGGCAATAAATTTCAATCGGATCAAGAACAACGCAGAGATATTAAAGGATACATTTCTGTTCTATTCGCGCCACAGTGCCAGCATCCTGCCATGGGTGCTTGTAGTAGCATTAGGGGTGAGCGCTGGTTTTTATTTTCTGGAAGAACAACCCGCCCTCTATCTTGAAGATGAATGGTGGATTCAGCTCGTTTCAGATATGCTCACCGCGATCGCGACGCCATCGCCTATGTTCATTCTTATCAATGCGTTGGGTACCTCCGTTATTCTGTATAGAACCATGAAGCTGGTGGATGCGGAATCAAAAAAATCCCGCTTTTCCGTCGACATACAGTCATTCCTGCAAATTGTTGTTATTGCTGTTGCTATTTATGCGGCAATCTACTTTGGCTTGTTCACCATCGTGTTACTGATTTGTGGTCTTGGTATTCTGATCTTTAGTGGATTTGCTCAATTGACAAAATCATGCAATTTGATCCAGGGCTTAGCACAGGGATGGGAACTATTTGGAAAAAACAACAATCAGGGATTCACTTTACAATTTATCGTGCTGCTTTTGTCATTTTCATTTCTATTGCTACTTTCCGCCCCACTATTGTATATTCATATGAACATGCTGGAATGGAATTTTGTGAAAACAGATCCATCGTCCCAACAAATTATCCATTTTTTAGAATTGTTTGTCAAGACCTTTTCTTTTTATCTGGTGCTACCGTTGATCGCGGTCAGTCTTTCCTATCTTTATTTTAGTCAGGAAGAAGTTGGAAGTGCTTCCCATCTAAAGGAATCTATCGCAAAAATGGTTACACGGCGTTCAAAAATTTCCAAGCGGTGAAGTACAACGTGATCCTATTCGCCGGTATGTTACTCTCAGCCAGTGTTGGATATGCACAGGTCAACGATGCAGTGTCCAATGAACAACTGGAGCAATCCAGTCAACCATCGCAGCAGGAAAATGTAAGCGACTTTAACGAAGGAAATGGTGATGAAACAGAAAGGATTGAAGTGCGAAGATTTGACGAGAAAGTATGGAAAGAAGTGGTGGGAACAAAAGATTACTCTGAGGAAAAACCAACAAACAGAAAAAAACGTCAGAACAATAATTCAAGCTCTGGAGAATCATCCAAGGGTAACAAACGCGTTCAGCCCGACGATTCTGACGACACAGAAACCGAATCTTCAGCTAGCCCTTTGACCCGGCAGCTTTTAACTATTGTTGCTTATGCAGCAGCAATCGGCCTTATTGGATACATACTTTTCATAATCATCAAGAATGTATCCGTGAAATCGAATCCGAACATCATCAAAGCAAATCTATCGGATCATTCGGCGCCCATTGAGGACATAAAGGAACTTGAAATCGACAGGCTTTTGCGAGAAGCCTTGGCATCGGGGAATTATCGTCTGGCCATCCGGATCTATTTTCTCGGAATGCTCAAAAAGCTCGACGAAGACGGCATCATTCTTTGGAAAAAAGATAAGACCAACCGCGATTATCTCGCAGAGCTTTTTTCAAAAGCGCACTATTTTGAAGAAGTAAGAACGTTAACCCTTGCCTATGAGCAGGTGTGGTATGGCGAGCATAACCTTCCCGTGGAAGCGTACGAGGAAATCATATCGTCGTTTAAAGCAATCGATCAACAATTAAAAGCGTCAAAACCTGCGTGAAAAAAAACAACCAACTAGTTGTTAAGTTACTTTTTTTAGCGTTAGGCGTTTTGCTTATCCTGTATTTCACATTAAACAATGAAAGTGGAAAACGATATCAATGGAATGAAACATACCAAACGACCAGTGATCAGCCTTATGGAACATTGTTCATTCAAAAGCTCCTGGCGCGTTACAGACCCGGACAAGTCTTTACGTTGAACGACAAAAAGCCGTTACATCAATTATTGGATAGCACTAAAATTAAATCGAAGACGGATTACATTCTGATCGGACAGGATATGTTTCTCGATGAACCGGATAAATTTGCGTTGTTGAATTTCATCTCGTCGGGAAATGATGCGTTCATATCCACAGTCCATTTGCCTTTCGACATCATCGATCAAATCTACGTCTCAGAATGTGCCCAGGACATGTTTTTGGTGACCAATGAAAAGTTAGAGGTAACCATGAATTTCAATAACACGGCCCTTAAGACCCAGAGCGGATATACCTACCGTTATCGCTTTGGCAAGAGCGATCAACTATATTTTTGGAACACGTTAAATCCCGAAGTTTTCTGCGACTCCACAACATCCATTTTTCCACTGGGTCATATTACCTCAGATCAAATTAATTTTTTTAAATTCCCCTATGGAAAGGGAAACCTTTACATACACACCAATCCATTGGTATTCACAAATTATTTTCTAACCAAACCGGATAAAGCGGAGTATGCTTCGAGTGCATTTTCGTATTTGAATGGAGACACCATCATATGGGACGAATTCAGTAAATTACAGTTTACACCAGGCAACAACGCTCCCGAAATCAGTCCGGTGGCCTATATTCTACAACAAGAAAGCTTACGCTATGCCTGGTGGTTGATGCTGGCCAGTGCGTTGCTTTATACCTTGTTTACGGCAAAAAGAAAACAACGAATGATTCCTGTTCTGGAAGAGAAAAAGAATACATCACTCGAATTTGTAAACATGATCTCAGCGCTTCACTTCCAGAATGGCAGCCACCATGACATAGCAAGAAAAAAGATGAAATATTTTTTTCACTATATCCGGGCTAAATACGGCATACATACGCAAAATCTAAGTGAAAACTACATGAAGCGACTTGCAGAAAAATCGAAAATAGAACTGCACCATCTGGAAACGATTGTCTACGAGTTTAATTATGTAGAACAGAAATCCAATTATAATGCCGCCAGGCTGCTCCTTCTTTATCAGGCCCTCGACAAATTTTATAAACATGCAAATAGACTACAATAAAAAAGTATGGAAGATCAACCGATAGAATTTAAAAGTAACCTTCAGCCCGGCATTGAACTGTTTACCAGGAAAGTCATGGAGATCAAACAAGAAATTGGAAAGGTGGTTGTAGGACAAGAGACGATCATCGATCTGCTGTTAGCTGGAATTTTTACCGGTGGCCATATCCTGCTGGAAGGAGTTCCTGGTATTGCGAAAACTCTTACCGCCAAGTTAGTGGCCAAAGCAGTGTCGGTCAGTTTTTCGAGAATTCAGTTCACCCCCGATTTGATGCCGACCGATGTGACCGGAACAACCATATTCAACATGAAAACATCGGAGTTCAATTTTAGCAAAGGTCCTGTATTTGCAAATCTTGTACTAATAGATGAAATAAATCGCGCTCCTGCCAAAACGCAGTCATCGCTTTTCGAGGTAATGGAAGAAAAGCAAATTACCATGGATGGAAATACTTATACAATGGATTTTCCCTTTCTTGTAATTGCCACGCAAAACCCGATTGAGCAGGAAGGAACCTACCGGCTACCCGAAGCGCAACTCGATCGTTTTTTGTTCAGGCTTAAATTAAGTTATCCCACGTTGGATCAGGAAATAGAAATTCTCAAGAGATTTAAAAACGATTTTAATTTACGAGTTCTTGACAACGTCCGGCCAGTCGTCTCACAACAGGATTTAAAAGACTACCAGGCATTGATTGAAAAAATTCACATCAAAGACGAAATTCTCGTTTACATAGCAAAGCTGATCGATAGTACGCGCAACAACGGTGATCTTGTTTTGGGCGCCTCCCCGCGCGCTTCCCTGGCTATCATGCGCGCGTCCAAGGCTATAGCAGCCATGAACGGTCGTGACTTTGTGACACCGGATGATGTTAAATACGTTGCTCATCACGTCTTAAATCACAGAATATTCCTTACAGCAGAACGTGAGATGGAGGGCATCGCTACGGAAGATGTGATTAAGGAAATTACAGAACGGCTCGAAATACCACGTTGATGAAACTGATCAAAAACGTTTTTCTTACGAGTCGTTTTTTCTATGGCATGTCACTGCTGATAGCCGGCATGATACTGTCCTATCCTTTTCCTTTTTTGTTGCCCTATGCAAAAACCGGGTGCATTCTTTTTCCCGTTATTATTGCTATTGATTTCATACTGTTGTTTAACAGGACCATCAAGATCGAAATAAAAAGAAAAACAACTTCTGTTTTATCCCTGGGTGATGATAACCACGTTGTGCTCACCATATTAAACAAATCAAATCTGACTTTCAATGCTGAGATCATCGATGAAATTCCGGAGCAGCTTCAGCAAAGAAATTTTCTCCGAATCGTAAAACTCCTCCCCAATATCATCAGGGAAGAAGCGTATTCTATTCGGCCACTAAGCCGTGGGGAATACATTTTTGGACAGACCCATGTATTTATCAGCACCACCACCGTAGGATTGATTGGCAGACGAATTACCGGCGGTCAGAACCAGGTAATTCCTGTATATCCCTCCATCATTCAGATGAAAAAGTATGAGATCAAGACTTCAGCACGGGTAGCGACCGAATTCGGAGTGAAGAAAGTAAGGCGCGTCGGCCACAGTTATGAATTTGAACACATTAAACAATACATGCGGGGCGACGACTACCGGAGTATCAACTGGAAGGCTACCAGCAGACGGGGTCATCTGATGGTTAACCAATATGAGGATGAAAAGTCACAACAGGTTTACTGCATCATTGATAAAAGCAGGGTGATGCATTTGCCGTTTCATGGACTTAGCTTGTTTGATCATGCTGTCAATGCATCGCTGGTTATCACGAATATTGTTTTAGGAAAACAGGACAAGGCAGGTCTAATCACGTTTGCAGAAACCCCAAAAGGACTTGTAAAGGCAGAGCGCGGCAAATTGCAGCTTAGAAAAATAATTGAAACTTTGTATAAAGAAAAGGAAGGGACCGTTGAGGCGAATTATGAAAGCTTGTATATGGCAGTACGGAAAGTTGTAAATGGCCGATGTCTTTTGTTCCTATATACCAATTTTGAAAGTGTGTATGCGCTCCACAGAGTACTTCCGCAATTGAAAAAACTAAACGATCAGCATCTACTGGTTGTCATCTTCTTTGAGAATTCTGAAATTACATCAAAGACATCCGATTCGGCGGAAACGTTAGAAGACATTTACACCCAGGCAACCGCCGAGGACTATACGCTTACTAAAATACAACTGGTCCAGGAATTGAAGCAATATGGAATCATAAGTATATTAACCAGACCCGAACAACTCACCATTTCTTCTATCAATAAATACCTGGAGCTTAAGTCGATGGGTATGATTTGAGCTTGGAAATTAACTTCAAGAAGCCGTTATCAACTTAGTTAGTTTGAAGTTTGAGGTTTCAGGTTTGAGGTTTGAGGTTTGAGGTTTCGGTCTTAAAGTTTTCAGTT
>CAZAHL010000269.1:0-10494 GCA_964484845.1 uncultured Chryseolinea sp.
CTACAGTGAAGAGCTTGCCGCAGAATACAAAGTGGATCTTGACAGTGGAAAGCTTTGGATGCATCATATGCGCCTGGGGGATTTCGAGCTTCAACCCGACCCCATAACGGCAGATCAGTTTACCAGTCAGGTTGGTTCCATTCAGTTTGTTAAAAATGAAGAGAAAAAAATCATTGGTTTCAGATTATCAGGTGGTCGCGTAAAAAATCTCCGGTTTGATAAGAAGTTATGACAGATCGCTGCACCAAGATTTGAAGCGCGTTATTAATTCAATTTGAAGGTCCTGATCTTAGCGTCATTGATCCCAAAGATAATTTCATCACCGACGCATTTAATGCTTCTCACATCACCTTCCACGTTCAATCCTGCTCGGCCTTGAGGCAAGGTTGAAAAATTCCCTTTACCATCATTTAACAAAATCAATCCCCTGTTAGCATCTGATTTTCCAATTCTGACTCTAACGTTCGATTCATTTCCTCCCATGACGACATCGCTGTCTCCATCTTTATCAACATCCATGGCGGTAATAGCGTAGATAGGTGCGAATTGTACTTCCGTCGGAAGATTTTTTTGTTCAAACTTATTTCCTTTGTTTTCAAAATAAAGTGTACTCAAAACATCCGTCTCAAGCTTCCTGGAATCTTTCAATTCTTCTTTTTTGAAAATTGTTTCCAATGTTGCATTGGCGTATTGGGTGTAATCTGTAAACCGCGGCTTAAGAGAAGCTACCTGTCCTAACGCCTCATCACGGCTGGCATAGGGAAAGGATTGCTGACCGATATAATAAGAGAAGAAGGGATCAACCTGACCATCCATGTTAAAATCCTTATAGATCAAAGTAGCTGGATGTGAGGATGAAACTCGGAACTGATTGTTCAGGCCATAATTTCCCGCGATAAAATCGACATCGCCATCCTTGTCAAAGTCTTCCGCGACTATACAATTCCACCACCCCTTTGCAGATGTTGACAGCCATTTCTCTGATACATCCAGCAATTGATTATTTGCATTGATAAATATTTTGATGGGAGTCCATTCACCCATTACAATTAAATCTTCTGTCCCGTCTTTATTAATATCCTGAGCAACCGCATCACAAACCATTCCTATGTTTTGCAAGGCTGGAGAACGTTGAGCAATGACATCCGTAAAATTTCCCCTGCCATCGTTTACCAATAACATGCTGGGTGAGGATATTGGATAATTTCCAGGAGTTAAACGGGTTCCAACAAACAAGTCAAGATCCTTATCATTATCCAGATCAATGGATACAACGCACGATCCTGCAAGCGTCTCTACCGGTAGGCGGGAATCCGAACGTGTGAAATTTGACCGACCATCATTCAGATATAAACGGTCCTGAAGCAACGGATCTTTCTCCTGAAACAGATATCCCCCACTGACTACATACAGATCCAAATCGCCATCCCGATCCGCATCAAAAAAGATTGCATCTTCATCCTGGTGGTCTTTGTCTTTTACAAAAGTCGAATTTTTTTTCAGTGTGAATGACCCGCCTTTTTGTTGTAAGAACAAAGCACCCGGTTGATGCTTCGCGCCACAGATATAGATATCTTCAAGCCCATCCTGGTTTACGTCGCCTTTTGCTATGCTTGGTCCTGAATAAGAATACATTTTAGGCAGCAGCAATTGCCGCTTGAAATCATTGGTATCAACCGCATCATGCTTCCAATCAAGTAAGTCAACTTCCTCTAACAGCGGATTCACAACGGTAGGGTAACCGTAAATGCTACTGGCATCTTCATAGCGTGGGGCAATTTTTTTGTCCGATGTAAAATTCGTTATCAACTGAGTTTTGTTGTCCGGCCAAATAATTCGAATGGAGTCAACCACCCCCGAGCTGGATAAACCGTATGTTAACGGAACATACATGCAGGATTGAAATCCCCGGACAGGGGAAAATTCCTGATATTGAATATTTCCGGGAGCATATACAATTACCTTAGCACCTTCAATGATCCGTTTTGAATTGGATTTCCGGAGATCTACTTTTAAAAAAACAGCTTTTTTATTTTCGCTCGCATTATTTCTATAAAGAACTGCTTTTTCATTCATGGTGTTGATTAACAGATCCAGGTCCCCATCATTATCCAGGTCAGCATAAGCAGCACCATTCGACTTAAACGGTCTGGAGAAACCCCATGCCTCTGTTATTTTTGAAAACGTCAGGTCCCCATTATTTTTGAACATAAAATTTCCGACTTGAATCGGCGGCATCTGACTAATTATCTTATTAATATCGGGTGGGGTACCCGTCTGACGAGATTTAAGTTGCTCATCGACGGTGAACTTCAGGAATTGCATGTTTGTGTAATCTTTTTCATATCCATTACTGATGAAAAGATCTTTCCATCCATCGCCGTCAAAATCTGCAAACAGGGAAGCCCAACTCCAATCGGTATTTGAAATTCCCATCAGTTGGCCAATCTCGGAAAACGTACCATTGCCGTTATTCAGTTGTAGCATATTCCGCATAGACTGATGATGAAATCCGGAGTTGATGAGTATCTTGTATTTGTCGTAATTGTCATCTCCGGAGGAGAGTTTAATCCGCTCATTGCTTTCCGGAAGCATATCGAGCGTAAAAATATCGGGTAGCGCATCGTTGTTTACATCGGCGATATCAGAACCCATCGAGAAGAGAGAGACATGCCCTGTTGCTTCCCGGATCGCATTCGTAAACGTTCCATCCTGATTATTCACGTACAGATAATCCTCTTCATTAAAGTCATTGGATACATAGACATCCGGCCATCCATCCTGATTGATATCCGATACGGCCACTCCCAACCCAAAGCTCAACAAGTTGTTGATGATTCCGGCTTTTTCAGAAACGTCGGTGAATTTTCCCTGATTATTCTGATAAAGTTTACTTTGAAATTTAGATCCTTTTTGCTTTTTAAAATTCACTAACATATTGTTGAAGCCCGCATACTTTGGCAACGAATGATTCAGTACGAACAAGTCGAGATCGCCATCTTTATCATAATCAAAAAAGGAAGCATGCGTTGAATATGAATTATCCGCTATACCATATTCATCCGCCTTCTCAGTAAAAGTAAGATTGCCGTTGTTGATGAAGAGAAGATTTTTGCGAAGCAATGAATCGTTCATCGCGGAACGACATACATAGATGTCGAGCCATCCATCCTGGTTTACATCAGCCATCGTCACACCAGTCTTCCATCCTTGTGCTGCATTGACACCAGCTTTTTGAGTGATGTCTTCAAATTGAAAATCACCTTTGTTTACATACAGTCGGTTCGGCACATTGTTCCCTGAAAAATACACATCCTCCAATCCATCGTTGTTGATATCGCCTACCGCTACACCGCCCCCGTTGAAATAATAGGGATAATTTAAAACATGATTTTCCTGGTCTTGGATAACTGTATTTTCGAAATTAATTCCGGTTTTTTCGGGAAGCTGCTCTTCAAAGAGTTTCTTCTCCGTTTGTTTTTTTGAGCAACCAAAAAAAACAGTAGCTATGGTAAGAAAGCTAATTATCCTAAGCATAATTCAAGTGTGGTATCAATACTCCAATCTTACATAA
The DNA here is from genome assembly GCA_964484845.1 of uncultured Chryseolinea sp. Classification (GTDB taxonomy): domain Bacteria; phylum Bacteroidota; class Bacteroidia; order Cytophagales; family Cyclobacteriaceae; genus Chryseolinea. The sequence goes on from CAZAHL010000269.1 coordinate 3,575, forward strand.
AAAATGAATGCAATTTGAATTCATTATAATTTCCAACTCCTGGCGGGCCAGGGGATAAAGACAAAGGGATCAGAAAAATCTGACCCCTTGTCTTATTTGATACGTTTAAAAAAATTAGTTCTTATCCCACCATAGTGGTGTCTGGGTGTTATCAGGTCCACTCAACAGGCCTTTCGCTGCTTCCACAGCCTGGGCATTGTTTTGGGTCTCCGACAATAAGAATGGTATTCTTCTTAACCATTGTGTCGCCGGATCGGTAATCAGCGGATTATCCGAGTTAGCTGCAGGATAAAGTTTCAGTTTATGGCTTCTTCTATAGTCTGCCCATCCTTCCATTCCATTCGGGAATAACGCAATCCACTTTTGCGTAGCGATTTGCTCCTCTTGTACTGCTAATGTTCCGCTCCATTTTACTGGAATGTTCGTCATTGGAGGAGAACTAAGCGCGTCACCAGGTGCAACAGGTAAACTTGTTCCTTCGATGTAGCTCGTTGGATCGTCCGGGATACCCCACTGGAGAAACGAATTTCTAATTCCTTCTTCATAGTATGATTGTGCGGAACCACCGCCCATGTTCCAGCCCTTTAGAACGCCTTCTGCAAGCAGGAAGTAAGCTTCGGCAGTACTCATTACGTTTTGAGGAGTTTCAAGCGGAGCAGCTACGCCGCCAGCCAGGCCAAGCGTTGTGGGAGTCCAGCGCGGACCTTGTTGAGAGTTGTTTGCCGGCAAATTAAGGGGCAGGTTCATCTGACTTGATGTTAACCCATTTCTCACGCCATTATACTCCAAAGGAACATTAGGGTCTACAGCATTTGCATCGGAGCTGGCCTTCGTTGGCATGTAGTATTCAGCCATCCGGGGATCATCATATCCTTTAAGCACCGATTCCATGGATGCGCTCATTCTGAATTCGTTCCATTGCATGATTGCCAACCCATTGCCATCGCCACCCTTCACGCTTCGCTTTATGAGGGCATCGTCACCGGGGCTTGCTGCAAACACACCGCCGGTAACCGCAGCCTCCGCTTCTGTTTTTGCACGAGCAGGATTGACGGCAGATATACGCATTGCCAGGCGAAGGCGAAGTGTATTCGCGAACTTTGTCCATTTGTCTACGTCCCCACCATAGATGAGATCATATGATCCGCCATAAGCGGGAGTGGATGGTGCGTTGGCCAACGTAGCGGTAGCAGATGCCAGTCTATCAAAGAAATCATAATAGATCACATCCTGGGCGTCATAAGGAACGGTGGTTGCGGAAACACCGGCACTAAAATATGGAATAGGACCCCAATAGTCAGTAACTCTATGAAAAGAGAATACCCACCAGATACTTGCAATTGCATACTCGGGAGATGAAGGATCATAGTTCTCGAATATGGTTTTCAGTTGAGGTACCACATCGGTGTACACTGGATTAAATGCCGCTCCAACCCAATTTTGATTGATCACAAGGCGATCTGAACCGAAAGAAGAAGCTGTACAAGCAAAGTACTGCGCGTACTGATCTGAGAACAGATTTTGCGCCACCTGGTAACTTCCCTGGTTAACAGCACCCGATGAAAGTGCCTTTGAGAAAAGAAAAGGCAACTGAGATTGATCAAGTGATGTCAGCGCTGCCGGGTTCGTATTGATCTTGTCAAACTCACTTGTACAGGATACCGTCATCGCGATGCCGCACAATACCGCGATCAGGCTTTTGTAGTTACGTAATATTTTTATTTTTTTCATGTCTTCTGCTGTTAGAAAGTAAGGCTAAGATTACAACCAAGGCTTCTTGTTGAAGGAAGGCTTCCGTATTGAGTGCCTTGGTAGTTTCCATTTCCCAAGCTCATATCGGGGTCGATTTGCAATTTGCGGGTTCCCAATCCAGGAATATTCAGTACAGAAGATCCGCGGTAAAGCCAAGCAAGGTTGCGGGCAACCAGGGAGAACCGCGCAGATTTGATAAAGAAATTATCTGGCATAGGGATGTTATAACCGATTGAAAGTTCGCGGATCCTGAAGTTTGTTGCGTCATACGTGAAGAACTCACCCACACCATAACGCTTACCGCTAACATTGCTTTGTCCTGCGCTCCAGAATTCCTGGGCAGTCACAGGGCGGTTAACAGGGTTACCGTCGACGTCAACACCACCAAGATTCCATCCGTCCTCACGATTGGCTGCTGTAGCTTCAGTGATACCGTTGTAAGCGAGATTCATTTCAGTACCGTCCATTATCACACCTCCAATGCGGCCATCAACAAGAACCCTCAGTGAAATTCCTTTGTAGGTAAAGGTGTTGGTTAAGCCAAGCAATGCCTTTGGATTGAAGTTACCTATTGATTCTAGCGCACTTGTTGCAATAGGAACGCCCCTTGTTGGGTGAACAATAAAATTGCCGTCATCATCCGTTGCCCACTTATAGGCCAACATCTCTCCATAGCTTCCACCGGCACGGACCACAGGAACTGCAGACCGGGCGTTAACACCTCCTAAATAAATAATCAGGTTAGGGCTTGCTGGCAAGAGTTCAACAACCTTGTTTCTGTTAATTCCGAGATTGAACGCAAGATCCCAGGTAAAATTGGTGTTGGTGATCGGTGTCGCATTAAGGATGACCTCAATACCTTGATTCTGTATTTCTCCGGCATTGATGTATTTATTGGAGAAGCCAGTCCCAACGGGTTGACTTATTTGTAACAACTGGTTTTCAGAACTGCTTTTATAATACGTGAAGCCGACACCAATTCTATTTTCTAAAAATCTTGCATCCAAGCCAAGTTCAATGCTCGATACTAATTCCGGCTTTAAACCAGGTATTGCTTCGGTAGGGCTTCTTCTGATAAATCCGTTTCCTGCACCTTGCTGGTACTCATATGTTTGGAACCGCAATTGAGGTTGTCCCCCATTACCTACCCGGGCATAGTTGGCGTTAACCTTTAAAAAAGAAACAGCCTGCGGCAATGTAAATAGGTCTGAGATGATCCCAGATAAGCCTACCGAATAGTATGGAATATTATATGGCGAAGGAAGTCTTGAGTCCCACTCGTTCCGGAAACTTCCTTCAAGGAAGAGACTTTCCTTCCATCCGATACTTGCCGTTGCAAATACTGACTGCGTCTGGGTTTGAGAAATTCTTGACGTAACAGCAGGAGACGTAGCAAATCCGAGACTGAACATATTATTTACATTCAGACCGTTCGCTGTTGCTACATCCTGATTCAAATAAATATCTTGAAAAATGCCACCTACGCGGAAATTAATTCTGAAGTCTTCACTAAGATATTTATCGCCATGGATAGCTGCATCATACCATTGTTGCGTAATGACCGTATTTACTTTCTGGAAATAACCACCTGCCTGCGAAGCCCAAAGCAGCGTACCAACGGAATTGCTATTCGTCGTAACGTCTGTGGTCTTATCCAGGTTCGCTCTTCCTGATACTCCCAGCCAGTCATTGATGTGATAGGTAGCTGTGAGGAAGCCAATAATACGATTGCGATTTTCTTTCAAACTCGTTCTATTGATCATCCAATACGGATTCTGATAAATCGATGCGAGGGTCGCGGGCCAGGGTGTAGGCGTAGGCAGACCTATTGAATTGACAGTCTCGAAGTTCTTCACATCATCCAAAGAAATGCTGCGCGGTGTCTGGAACATATCCATAGCCGGAGAATTTTCCTCCCCTGTCCTTGGCCTATTTGTGATCTCCTGATTTATATAGGTCACCTTGGCATCCGTCGTGATCTTCTTCGAAATCTGTGACGACATTCTCATTGTGACGTTGTGACGTGTCAGATCGTTCGTAGGTGTGATACCTTGTATTGCGTTGTTGGTATATCCCAGATAGGTTTGAACCTTTTCACCGCCGCCCTGAATTCCGATGGAATTGTTCAAGCTAATCCCTGTTCTGAAGAAATCTTTGATGTTGTCGGGTTGCGGGCTATAAGTTCTGGTCTCACCAAGGTGATTGGTGTATGTTTGACCCTCCATTTTCGCGCCCCAACTGTCACCGGTAGTTGTACTGATGGCTCCGGCAATTCCCTGTCCATATGTGTTTTGAACTTTAGGCAATTGAAAGGCTTTTTCTGCAGTGACGCCGGTATTAATGTTTACGCTTATCTTATTATCCTTTGTTCCTTTTTTTGTTGTGATAACAAGAACACCATTACCAGCCTGGCTACCATAAAGCGCAGCAGCGGAAGGACCTCTCAATACTGTGATAGATTCAATGTCATCCGGGTTGATGTTGGATGCACCATCTGAACTTTGGATACCACCGAAGTCGCTCACTGGCGCACTGTTCGTATTATTGTTAATAGGCACGCCATCAACAACGATCAAGGCATTGTTACTTCCCTGAATCGACCGGTTACCGCGCAAAACAATTTTCGCGCCGCTACCAGGTCCACCGGAACCTTGATTGACTTGTGCATTGGCAATTTTTCCCTGAAGAGAGTTCAGCACATTATTCGCGTCCCTAACTTCGGTAAGCTGGGCAGGTTTTACTGACTGGGTCGCGTATACCAGGGTTTTTGTTGCGCGGGGTACGCCGAGAGCAGTTACAACAACTTCACTCAATTGCGTTGCGTCTTCCATCAAGGTCACATCAACTACGGTCCTATTACCTACCGCAACCTCTTGCGTAGCAAACCCAATAAAAGAAAATATTAAAATATCCCCTTCACCGGATACTTTAATCTCATATTTTCCATCGGTATCAGTAGTGGTTCCATTGGTAGTCCCTTTTACCAGAATAGATACTCCAGGCATAGCACTCCCATTTCCTTCAATGACCGTACCGGAGACTGCAATTTCAACAGGGGCCGTTACAGGCTGAGTACCGGACTCTTCGCTCGTTGCTTGCGGAACCGGCATCAAGACAATTCGTTTGCCAACAACTTTGTAGTTAATATCAGGGCCAAGCAACGTAAGGAGAACGTCCGCCAGTCTAGCCTCTTTCAGATGAAGACTAACTTTTTTCTGATCTTGAATTAATTCAGGACTGTAGGCGAATTTAACTTTAGTTTGCTCGCTAATTAAAACAAGCGCACGTTGAAATTCTTCGCTTTCAATATCAATTGTAACCTTTCGGTTTAATATTTCCTGTCCCATCGTATCCACTGCGTTCGCAAAAGCAATGGAAAAAGAGGTCAGGATAATTTGCATCAACGTAATTCTCATAAGAAACAAGAGTCTCTCTTGAATAGGTTTGGGTTTATTCATAAATTGAAATGTTTTTGTTTTGAAAAAGGGCAAAAACTGAGGTCGTCTCGCTAACGCGAGACTGTCGAAAACGCCGGTGATGTTTGCACCATTACCGGTGTACTTTTTTTATGTAGCGTAGTAGTTCTTTTTAAATCATAGGCATATTCATTAAGGTTTAACATTTACGGATTGGCAACCATTGGCTTCAATGACTATGGATGCATCATTTTCCATTTTGTAAGTCCCGCCAAGCGCATTACAAATGATTTCCAGTTGATCATAAAGACCTTCGCCTTCAATAATATCTGATGTAAGCGTACATTTTGACAGCGAAGCTTCGTCAAACCGGATTTCAACTCCATAACTTTCACTGAGTGTCTTTAGTATTAAAATCACCGGTTCGTTAACGTAATTGTCTTTGAGAATTGGGCGCCCAATTATGACCTCTGGTTCTTCCACCACTTTCTTAACCGCCACATGCTCAGTTCTCTTATAGATCACTTGCTGGTTAGGCGTTAACGTAATTTCCTGGACATTTTTGTTTAATTCATTGTTGGTGGACTTTGCAAACACGGAAACCTTACCGGTTTTCACCGCTACAACAATTTCCTTTTCTCCCCGGTTTGCTTTTACTCTGAAACTGGTGCCGAGAACTTTAGTCGTTATTTCATTTGCATACACATAAAAGGGATAAGATGGATTTTTCTTCACGTCAAAAAAAGCATCTCCTGACAGGTAAACCTCTCTGCGGTTTGTGAATTTTCTACTATACTGAAGTTCACTGCCAGGCTCAAGAATTACCGTGCTTCCATCTTGAAGGGTCACCTTTCTAACGGTATTTCCCGAATTGACGACCTTCATAATTTCAGCCACTTCACTGCTTTCTTTTTGCAGTTTGTTTCTATCGGAAGTTTCCCATGGATATGCAAATACGCCAGCAACAACGATTATAGTGACAGCCGCCGCATAACGAAGCATCGCAGGGTAATAGCCCAAAGGCTTTTTCAAAAGAACAGTCGATGTATGGCCATGAACCATTTTTTTATCGGCAGATGCATTCTTGCTCAGAATTAGCTGGAATATCTGATCTCCTTTAGTTTTCATTTCAAGATCCGGCAATTCACAATCACGAAGTTGCCCTGACAGCGCCTTCGCGATCTTGCCTTTAACTGATTCTTCAATTCGTCCCTCCACAATTAACTTCAAAAGCTCAGCGCGCTCTTCTTCGGATACCTTATTTTCAAAATAACGGCCAATTAAATCTTCAATGTGACTCATGCAGTTTTCAAATTATGAATGTAAATGTCGCGAACATAAGGTCTCCTATGATTCATAGAGTCTTTAGAGGATACAGAGGGTGTAGTCGTTTTTAAAAAAAATTTGTGGGTCACTAAAGATAAACGATCGAAATCGATGGTTCCATCATTTCAAATGGAGGAAGCAAACCCGGATAAGCAGAGCGAAAAGCAAATAGTTGCCTAAGTGAGGCTGAAGGTAGTGCCGTATGGAACGGAGTGCCTTGGCCATATGTGTTTTTACCGTCAGATGCGAAATCTTGAGTTGTGCGGCAATGTGCTTATGGCTTAAACCTTCCACTTTTGCCATGTTAAAAATCTGTTTTTGCTGTGATGGCAATAGTCCCACAGCTTGTCGAATCAACTTCGCATACTGCTGGTCAAGGATGGCATCATTCGCAGAATTTTCTTCGTGCGGACTTTCTGCCATCCA
>CAZAHL010000270.1:0-10428 GCA_964484845.1 uncultured Chryseolinea sp.
AAGTATTGCTCTTCAACCCGATGTGCAAGCCCTTCAGGAAGTTGTGGTCGTTGGGTATGGTACCCAAAAAAAATCCGATCTCACTGGGTCGGTCGGATCGATAAAAGCAGATGCCCTTGAAGAACGTCCTATGACATCTCTTAACCAGGGATTGGCGGGAAGAATGACCGGTGTGAATGTATCTGTAAATTCAGGTCGGCCTGGGGGAAGATCGAATATAAGGATCAGGGGAAATACCTCCGTAAGTGTTGCAAATAATCCGCTTTACGTCATCGATGGGGTGATCTTAAATGCCACCGGGCTGGCCAATGGAAGCACCCCGATTGATTATATAAATCCAAATGATATTTCCTCCATTGAAGTTTTGAAGGATGCTTCTGCAACCGCTATTTATGGAGCAAGGGGTGCAAATGGAGTTATCCTGGTAACGACTAAACGAGGAAGTCAATCGGGAGGAAGAATAAGTTATGATGCTGACTTTAGTGTTGGCGTACTTCCACGCAAGATTGAATTATTAAATTCTAATGAATTTTTGGAAGTAGAAGATATTGCCTACCAGAATGCCCAAAAATACGATCCGGTAGGTTGGGCCGGGGGTAAATATGTTGACCCCAAAACAAAACGAACCAACCCTTTACTTTTTGATGCCAATGGCAACCCTTTGTATGATACCGATTGGCAGGATGAATCGTTCCAGGAAGCGGTTACACAGAATCATCAGTTGTCCTTTACGGGTGGAAATGCAAAAGACAGCTACGGCGCATACCTGGGTTACAGAAACGAAAATGGTTTGGTGAAGGAATCCTGGCTAAAGCGTTATGCAGCAAGATTCGTCTTTGACAGTCAGATCAAGGATTGGTTAAAAGCAGGGGGAACGCTTAGTTATAATGATCAAAGTGAAAGTCAGATCGACCCGCTGGATGCGGGTGGTATCATCGCGATGCGACAGGTATTGGAGGCAATTCCGATTATTCCTGTAAAATATCCCGATGAAAGATGGGGGGGTAATGAAGATTATCCAGGCATGGAAGGAGGAGGAAATCCGGTCAATATTCTTCATGAGCGTCTTTATTATGTAAAGACACAAACTATGCTTGGCAATATTTTTACGAATATCACGCTCGCTAAAAATCTTGAATTGCGATCAACGATTGGTACGAACATTATTAACCAACGGATTGACTACTATGGAGGCCGTACCCTAAATTATATATCACGGAATCAAGGAGGAGTGGCTACCATAACGAACGAAAGGCACAATTCATGGCAGTTTGAAAACTACCTGACGTATAACAAAACAGTTGCAAACATTCATTCATTTAATGGTCTGTTAGGCTTATCGTGGCAGCATGTAGATAAGTTTAAATTTGCGGCATCTTCTCAGAAGTTTCAGGATGATTATTTCCAGTTCAACAATTTAGGAACAGGAGCTACTCCCCAAGCGCCCTCCTCAGAAACCAGCGCGTATGGACTAAACTCTTATTTCGGTAGAATAAATTATGGTTTAAAAGATAAATACCTGGTAACAATTACGGGGCGGGTTGATGGATCATCTAAATTCGGATCGGAAAACCAGTATGCATTCTTTCCTTCTGCGGCATTGGCGTGGAGGGTTTCGGAAGAAAATTTTCTCAAGAATAACGCCCTTATTTCGAATCTCAAAATTCGCACCAGCTATGGTGTAACCGGAAATTCTGAAATTACAGCTTATCAGGCGCTGGCCGGAATGGGAAACTATTCGACCATTTTTAATGGAACACGGGCAGTTGGTAACGGTGTTAGCAGGTTAGCAAACCCTAATCTCCAATGGGAAAAAACACAGCAAGCTGATGTCGGTATTGAATTGGGTTTATTTCAGGACAAAGTAAGAGTCGAGGTTGATTTGTACCGTAAGCTGACAACGGATATGCTACTGGAGGCGCCGGTCCCTTCCAGCAGCGGATATACTAAAGTTTCTCAAAATGTTGGCAGCATGGAGAACAAGGGAATTGAATTCGCCTTAAATACAACAGTCAGTTCCAATAATTTCACGTGGGATGCAACCTTCAATATTTCGATAAATAAAAACGAGGTCACCGCATTGACAGGAGGATCTGATATTTTTTCTGGACAAACCATAATACGGGAAGGGGAACCAGTAGGTTCATTCTTTGGATTCGTCCACCAGGGAACCTGGGGCACAGCCGAGGAAGCGGAAGCGACAAAGTATTTAAAAAGACCAGGTGATATCAAGTACCAGGATGTAGTTGCAGACGGAGTAATAAACGATAACGACCGTGTCATTATTGGCAAAAGTATTCCAGATGGTTTCGGTACGTTGCTCAACACATTCAGCTACAACAATTTTAGTCTGACTGTCGATCTGCAATTTATGTATGGTAATGACGTATTGTTTTTCAGCCAGCACTCTGCTGAAGACCGTACCGGTATAGCGAATAGCTTCAAAACTGTATTAAATGCGTGGACACCTGAAAATCAGAATACACCTCTCGCACAATTACGGCCGGTAGCAGCAGGCTACAATACCAACAACGATAGCCATAGAATTCACGATGCGTCGTTCGTCAGGGGTAGAAACCTTTTATTGGCTTACACTTTTCCCTCTCAAATCGTAGAAAGATTGAGCCTGAACAGATTGAGGGTATATGCTGCCGTGCAAAATTTCTTTTTAAAGACCGGCTATGATGGTTATGATCCGGAAGTTTCCACTTCGGGTTCCCCGTTTGATCAGGGGATGGCCAGGTATGACTACCCAAAACCACGTGTGTTTATGGTTGGTTTGAATATCGGATTATGATGTGCCAATTAAGCGTGGGGTTTTGCATGGCAAGAACATGTACCAGCCTATAACCAGATTATTGACCCTTAATGATGACTTTAAAAAATTACGAATATGAAATTAACGATAAGCAAAATATTTCTCTGCGGAATAATCGTATTGGGATCAGGTTGCTCCGATTTTCTGGAAGAATCTGATAAGTCTAATTTTACGATTGAAAATTATTTCACGAAGCCTGAGCATGCCGAAAGCGTTGTGAATTCTATCTATGAAAGTTTAAGGCCTGTAACTGATGGTAGTTTCAATGGTTCGCCTTGGATGATGGTAGAGTTTGCAACGGGACTTGCCAATACCGAATTAGGTCAGGCCCAGAATAGTATCTTTATCCGGAACCTGGTAAACAACTCAGACAACGGATACGGAAGCACATATTGGGTTAGCCATTACCTGGGAATTGCAAATGCAAATCTGGCAATTGCTAAAATACCGGGGATTGCGATGGATGAAGCAAAGAAATTGAAATTCCTGGGAGAAGCACGGTTTCTAAGAGCGCATTATTATTATACCTTGGTGAGGCTTTTCGGAAAGATTCCATTAATTGTGGAACCCGTAGATTTAGGTTCTCCTGTACTGTATCCAGAACAGGCTTCTGAGGAAGATATTTACAATCTTATTGTGGCAGATTTGCTGGAAGCTGAAAACTCAGGCTTACCCTTTACCGATAAGAGTGGGAGGGTTACTTTAGGCGCCGTAAAATCTTTGTTAGCCAGCGTTTATCTCACCATGGCAGGATTTCCTTTACAGAAAGGCGTCGAGTACTATCAAAAAGCTGCAGACAAAGCGAACGAGGTTATTGCCTCTAATCAATATAGTTTGTTCCCTTCTTATAATGATCTGCACGATCCCATCAAAAAAAATATCGGCGAAAATATATTTATGGTGCAATTTGCCGCATCCATAACCCCTTCTAACTGGCAGACATCTATTATACCTTATAACCAGGGTATCTCAGTTTATTCATCTGAAACCGGGGCCATTTTTGCTAATCTGGAATTTGTAGAATCTTACGAGCCTGGAGATAAACGGACTGAGGAAAAGGAATTTTACTACAAGACCTTCACGTTAAGCAGTAACAGAAATACCACGGTTAATTTGGGAGGATATTATCTCTTTAAGCATTTCGACATGAACTCCCATCTTTCAACAGGTGTGAGTGATCTCAACTGGCCTTTGATACGTTATGCTGAAGTACTCTTAATCTATGCCGAGGCTCAAAATGAAGTATCCGGGCCTACTACCGAAGCGTACGGAGCTGTGAACAAAATCAGAACCCGGGCACAACTTCCGGAATTAGAAGGACTGACTCAGCAAGAGCTTAGAGAAGCCGTATGGCGAGAACGTTGGCATGAGCTGAGCTTTGAAAACAAAACGTGGTTTGATATGGTAAGGATAAGGAAAGCATTTAATGTGGTCACCAGAAATTTTGAAGATTTTGTAGGCCACCAGTTCAGTTATGGTCCTACGTTAAAGGAAAAAGAATTGTTATTCCCGATCCCAACTGCCGAAATCAGGAATAATAAAAAGCTTGCTCAAAACGGTGGCTATTAGGACGTGATAAATGGTAATCGGTAAATGGTAATCGGTGACAGTAATGTTAAACCGATTACTATTTATAATTCAATGTCTCTTTACTTAAGCAAGTAGAAAGATGCTGATGGGGTAATAAGAGCAGCAATGAAAGGGGAAGGAGCCCTTGAAGACCTTGCAAACACTTTATACAAGTTTCTGCAACAACGTTGCCCACCAGAGGCAAGGTAAACAGCATAGCAATTATTTAGACACTAGCCATATAGTGACTTTTTGATGATATCAATCGAGTGTCTATGTGCACAAGTCAGCACGGTGTTTATTCTCAACAGCGAAATTCGGCTGATCATAGTTAGGTGAAGCCCAGTCACTTCGAGAAAATACAAAACAGGCGTCTCGTTATCTTCCGCGATACTCGGATTCTTCGTATCGAATAAGCCACGGATAACATGTATTTTTCTTCCTTTTATTATATTCACAAGTATGTTAAAGATCGGTGTTATTGGTTTGGGCGACATAGCTCAAAAAGCATATTTGCCTGTGTTCAGCAAGAAGGAATTTGAAGTTCATTTGTTTACCCGTGACCAGGTCAAACTTCAGGATTTAGGGGCGAAATATAGGTTTAGCAACTTACATGATTCACTTGATTCCATGATAAGCACAGGCATACAGGTTGCGTTTGTTCATACAGCCACAGCTTCCCATGAGGATATTGTGACGAGGTTGTTGAACAGCAATATTCATGTTTTTGTCGATAAGCCAATCACCTATCATTTCGATTCCACAGAAAGGCTGTTGACATTGGCGAGAAAAAAGGACTTGATATTGGAGGTTGGCTTTAATAGAAGGTATGCCCCTGCTATTCAAAATTTAAAAGCCCTTCGTAATCCAAGCATGATCATCATGCAAAAGAACAGAAAATCGTTACCCGGAAATGTCCGCACTTTTATTTTTGATGATTTTATCCATGTTGTTGATACGCTGTTATACTTGTCACCGCATCCGATTGAGCAACTGATAGTCAACGGAAAGAAACAAGACAACCTCCTGTATCATGTCGTAGTTCAATTTATTTTTGCCGAGGGCTGCACTGCGATTGGTATCATGAACCGCGACAGTGGGACAAACGAGGAAAAGGTGGAAGTATTCACTTCAGAAGAAAAGCGAATCGTATACAACGTTACGGATACCTTTGTACTACAGGATAAAAATGAAATGAAGGTAGGAGTGAGTGATTGGGAATCAACCTTGAATAAGCGCGGGTTTGAGGGACTAGTAGATGAATTTTTGCGTGTTGTCGAATTAGGAATCCCCATGCATCACGAGAATCATTTGTTAACGCATAAAGTTTGTGAGGAGATAGTAGACAAATTAGAGGCATTTTAATATCCTGTGGATACTTTTTGGATCTTTCAGGAAAAGCTACAAGCCACAAGCTATAGGCTTCAAGTCCGGTTGGGCAGGTCGTGGTAATTACAGAAATGAACATCACGTGCGTAGTTTTGTTCAGTACTGCTTTTTTCTCTTCCAGCTTCTGGACTAGCAACATAATTTTATCTTTGGCCTGGCAGGGGCATGTGTGGATAAAATTCAGTTGCGTTTCCAGAAGCGCGGCCCACCGGCCGGGGAGTCCAGGCCTTTGGACAACTAACTGAACGACATTGTTCCTACAAATAGTGAGTCCGTTGCCCCCCAAGTGAAATAACGTTTACCTATATCCTGCTGCCTGGAGTTCAAATAACTTCGAATATCTTCCCCTGGCTTTCATCAGTTCTTCGTGTGATCCAAACTCAGATACTTTTCCATCCGTAATAACAGCAATCCGGTCTGCGATCCTCACAGTGGAGAATCTGTGTGAGATAACAATACCGATCCTTCCCTTTAGATTTTCTTTTAACTCGGCAAAGATTGCTGCTTCTGCTTCCGGATCCAGGGAGGATGTCGGTTCATCTAATATCCAGATGTCTGCATCCCGATACATGATTCTGGCCAGCGCCAGTCGTTGCCATTCACCGCCCGAGAGATCATGACCCCCATCAAAAAGTCTTCCCACTTTTGAATCCAAACCATTGGGCATTTTTTTAACAAGCCATTCGCTGCGGGCGTCGCGAAGTGATTCCAATACGCGGCTATCTAAGACTTCTGCGTAGGGTCTTCCCATAGTAACATTTTCCCTTACGGTCAGTTCGTAATTAGCATAGTCCTGAAAAAGCACACCAATCCGGTTTCTCAATTCCTCAGGATCCGTATTCTTAAGATCAACACCTCCGATGCTGATGGAGCCCTTGTCCACGTCGTAGAATCTGAGAAGAAGCCTTACGATCGTGCTTTTTCCTGCGCCATTCTCACCAACCAGTGCTATCAATTCACCACTCTTAATAGCAAGATTGAATTCTCTGACAGCATTCTCAGGGCTACCGGGATAGCTAAAGCTGACATTATCAAACACAATTCCCTTGTCAAGCTTAACTGGTAATGCCTCGGGCTTTTCAATTTTTTTGACCAGTTGATCGATGGAAAGAAAAGAGAAATAATCATCGAGAAACGTGGTGTGTTGATCGACAGAAACAAATGTGCTTGATATCTGGGCAAGGGTAGAGGATACAGAAGTAAATGCTCCGATCACCAGCACCACTCCCCCCGGATCGATCAACCCTTCGACGCCTTTGATGGAAACAAACAGATAGGCGATTGCTAGGGTTGTGCCTGTTACAAATCCGGTCAGCAATGAAACACGCGTCCCGGACTTATACATCAAAGCTCTCTGGCGGAATAGATTTTCGGAGAGATTGCGATGACGTTCGAGTAAATAATCGGCAAGAACATACGCTCGGATTTCCTTAGTCGTTCTCGGCTGAACCAGTAAATCTCCGATGTATCCACGTTCCCTTTCTTCCGGAGTTTCTTTGTAATAAAATTCATAAAGCTTGGATGTCACGCTGCTCTCCAACAACAACGATAAAAAGGCGGCGGCAATAGCAAGAACGACCAATAGATAATGTAGGCTTGCCAGTAGCGAAGCCATCAAAATGATCGTTACAATGTTACTTGACAATCCGAGCACCGACCATGTAAGATCTCCCGGTCTCCACGATACATCCTTTTTTGCGCGTGCTAACCGGTCATGCCAGTTTGAATTATCAAAATTTCCAATATCAACTTTAGAAGCCTTTTCCAGTAGCCTTTTTTCTGCTTCGAGCTCCACACGTCTAACAAATAAATTTCTTCCATATCCCATGTATGCGCTTATTGTGCGCTGTAAGGTGACTACGATCCATAACCCAATCACCACCCATATTAATCCAGAGAAAGGTATTGCGTGACTCCTTGCCTCGGCGATACGATTGACAAGCTCTGCCCCGAGGTAAACGGCGATAGGCGCCATCGTAGCGTTAAGCATTCCCAAAAGTGAGAACCTGATCAAGGATTTAGGCGAGGCCGCCCATGCAAGCTCCATTCCTTTTTTCAGATTAGCTCTTACACGAAATACGCGGCTGGTTGATTTTGGTGTGCCTGATTTCATCCTATTAAATTAGAATAAAGACTGGAATGAGGAAAGAGGGTATTTTTAGCTCAATGATTATCCTAAAGTCTGATCAGAAAAATGTGAGGCTTTATATTCGATGTACTTTGCTGCAGTTATTATTCGCCGACCTCTGGAAAGGGGCCAGTATAGATTCGCTAAAATTGAATGGAATTCACGTCGGCATAATAGAAAGGCCGCATACCCATGCGGCCTTTATTCATATCCGACAACATAATTGATTGGCCAACAACGATGATTATTTAATAAGAATAACTTTTCATGAACGAATATTTGCTTCGGAAGCACTGCTGTAGAATTCCCGAACCAGTTATTCCATATCGCGTTTGTTTCTTTTTGTCTTATTCTATAAGACAATATCCCCGATAGTGGAAAAAGTCATGCTCGAAAAGAAAATATTTTTTTTGATCTCGCTGAATTGACACTATAGCGCGTGAAGAACCTATTTTAAACGCTTGTCGAAATGGATTGGCGGCCGCAGAATGAGTACATTATTCTTTATGTAAGGCCGAAATCGGCGTATTTTGGCCTATCCTTCAAGGATTAATTCCTTTTGAGACGTTTGCACTTTATGTTGATTCTGTATCAGCTTAGGGGCACGCGATAAGTATGAATACATGGCCGGAATTACAAATAGAGTAAGTATCAACGAAAAAATAACACCTCCAACGATGACAAGTCCGAGCGGGACACGGCTATTGGAAGCAGTCCCAAGAGAAAGTGCCAGGGGCAATGAACCTAACGCCATAGCCAAACTGGTCATTAATATAGGACGCAGCCGGAGCCTTGATGCTTCGATTACTGCTTCCGTCTTGGATAAACCTTCTTCGCGTTTTTTGTTGGCGAACTCCACGATAAGAATGCCATTTTTAGTGACCAGTCCGATCAGCATAATAATACCGATCTGTGAAAAGATATTAATGGTTTGACCGAAAATAAACAATGCTAACAATGCCCCTGTAACTGCCAGGGGTACCGTTATCATTATGACAATGGGATCAATGAAACTTTCAAATTGAGCAGCCAGAACCAAGTAGATAAGTCCCAACGCCAGCAAAAAAGCGAAAGCTGTATTACCCGAGCTTTCCGCAAAATCCCGGGATGTTCCACTCAGTGAAGTAGTATAGGTATCATCCAGCATTTCAGACGCTATATCCTCCATAGCCGTTATGCCATCGCTAATAGTTTTACCCGGTGCCAACCCCGCCGAGATAGTAGCCGATTTATACCTGTTGAAGTGAAACAGGGAAGGAGGCGTTGAAGATTCTTCTACCGTTACCACATTATCAAGTGATATCAACTGACCGGATGCTGTTCGAACGTGCAAACGTCTCAGATCGTTTGGATCATCCCGATTGATCTTGTCCACTTGACCGATGACCTGGTATTGTTTTCCTTCTTTCGTAAAATACCCAAGCCGAAGATTGCTATACGCGAGTTGTAAGGTTTGTGAAATATCTTCCACACTGATGCCCATCTCCAGGGCTTTTAACCGGTTTATGATAACACGCAATTCTGGTTTATTAAATTTCAAATCAATATCTGCACCTTGCAGCACCGGGTGATCATTCGCTGCATTAAGAAACTTAGGCAATGTTTCTTTGAGCTTGTCAAAATTATTATTCTGTATCACGAACTGAACAGGTTGACCTGCCCGCCGGTTTGTAGAGATCGTTTGTTCCTGTGCGGCAAAAACGCGGCCTGCTGAAAACCTGGGAAGATTACGGTTTACCATGTTCACTACTTGCTGCTGTGTGCGTTCACGTTCATCCGGATCATCGAGAAAAACACGAACCATTCCATTGTTTGCTCCACCAGCTCCGCCTCCTGATCCTCCTGTTAATGAATAAATTATTTTAGATTCCGAAATGGAATCTAACAGAAATGAAGTTATACCATCAATATAGGGCACCATGTAATCAAAAGATGTTCCTTCAGGTGCGGAGACCTGCAACCTGAACTGATTCCGGTCTTCCAATGGCGCTAATTCAGATTGTAAATTTTGAATTAAATAGTAGGATGACAAAAGACACGCAATTACAATTAAAAAAGCCATCCAGCGTAGTTTCATAAAACCCGCGAGTCTATTTTTGTAAGCATTTTCCATTCCTGTGAAAAAGCGTTCTGTCACTGTATAGAATCTGGATTTTTTACGATGATCACGCGTAAGCTTTACGCTCAGTACAGGGGTAAGCGTGAGGGACACAAAGCATGAGATCAATACGGCGCCTGCTACCACAAATCCAAATTCACGGAAGAGCCGTCCGACAAACCCTTGTAAGAAAACAATTGGAAGAAAAACAACGGCCAGCGTGATCGAAGTAGCGATTACCGCAAAGAAAATTTCTTTTGATCCTTCCAGAGCAGCATCATATTTATTCATGCCACCCTCCAGTTTTTTATAGATATTTTCTGTTACAACGATACCATCATCGACAACCAATCCGGTGGCGAGGACAATTCCAAGCATCGTCAAGACGTTGATAGAAAACCCACATAGGTACATGATGAAAAAAGT
>CAZAHL010000271.1:0-10385 GCA_964484845.1 uncultured Chryseolinea sp.
TTGTAATTAAGATCCAATTTGTCGAATGAAAACTTTCTGCGGTACAATGCAAATAAGCAATGGAGGCTTCAAGATGATAGGAGGATATAAAGTTCGTGTGAGATTGGGTGAGAAAATTACAGGCCAATAAAATAAGATCTCTGTTCCATAGAGAACGATCTTGCGCTTCAAGATCAATAAGATCACCTGAAGGTCCAAACCTTGTTTTAAATCTTGAACTGTTGAATAACATCAAGGCGTGTAATGCAGTAGTATCTTTATTTCCCAATGAGCTATCCAAAAGAGCTTTATTCATAAGCAACGCCTCCTCACAAAGTTCTTCACGCAACATTTCATTTCCCGAAGAAGATTTATACCCCTCGTTAAAAACCAGGTAAATAATTTTGTGCACGCTTGGAAGGCGTGACGCAAGCGCAGAGGGTTCCGGCTCTTCTAAGATAATCTTTTCATCTTTTATTTTTTGGCGGGCCCTTAAAAGAAGCTTATCCACTCCGTCAATAGTCATCGCCAGAATCTTAGCAATGGCTTCCACTCTAAGGTTGGTCACATATTTTAATGTAATAACGACCTGTATCTTAGGAGACAGATCGGGATGAGCGCAAGCAAACAGCAATTTTAACTGATAGTCATCCAGGATGGATTCCGAAAATTTAACCTCGACAGATTCCAGATTTTCAATTTCTTTTAAGCCCCTGACTTGCTTATTTTTCAGGATTGCATTAAGTGCTTTATTTTTGCAAACCTTATAAACCCATCCAGCTGAATTAAGAGGTACGCCCTTGCTTCTCCAGGCGATCAGGGCCGCGGAAAACGCATCGTGGACAATGTCCTCAGCGATTGCAGGACTAATATCCCTGGAAGAATAAAGCAAGGAAGCCACTAATTTTCCAAAGTGTTGCTTATAAACTTTATCAACTTCCAGCAATACATTTTCCATAGCTTAAAGTGAACACGTGTTACGCTTTTTTTGCGGGATGCGGAGAGACATGCATCGTTCCCATGATTGGCCTGACTTCCCTGACTCCCAAACCTTTCATTACCATAGGGCAAGTTTGTGCGATAGAAACTGCCTGATTAATATTCTCAGCTAAAATAATATCGTATCCAGCTATCCCCTCTTTCGCTTCAATAAAAGGTCCATCAGAAAGGACATCATTTTTACTGACGTACCTTCCTGTGATAGCAAGCGGTTCTCCCCCAATATAATTCCCGCCTTCAGCAATCGATTTGATCCATTCCAACATAAGGGGAATATTAGCAAACCGCTCCTCGTCTGTCAGTTTGCCTATTTTTTTTAAATCCTCCCGGAGAATCAGCATAAATTTTTCCATAATATTAATTGTTAGTTACGTTGTATGTTCCTAAAAGTTCCCGCATGTTCCATCCTACTCACACCCAATTCCCATAGGATTAATCCATTAGAGATCAGTATTCAAAAGAACCTGTTGTTCTCTAAAGACAATTCCATTCTAAAAATCCGGACATCCCGATTGATTTTTTTTTGTGAGGCGACGGGATAAGGATTCGTCGGTATCTAACGGAAGACGCGATTGTCAAAAGTCCTGCTGTCGTTCGCGGTGCTATTCCCGCTAACCCGGCAATTTTATGGTACTGACAACGCTCATCAGGTTATCAAGAGACTTACTGAATTTCGCTTCCACTTTTCGTTGCCTCAGCAATCTGAATATAAGCTGGTCGCGCAAATTCTTTCTGATGTAAAAATCAAGGGTGAGCTTTATTTTGTTAGGCGCGATCTGTTGAAGGGTATAATAAGTAACGCTGCCTTTTTTTTCATCAGTTTCGCTGAACTCAATTTTATCAGGCAGATAATAATAGCTGCTAGCATAGATCATCTCCACGCCACTGTCGCTCACACACCGGCATTTCATACCGATGCGAGGTAAAAAATGATTTGATTCCTCGATTGATTTCACACCTTCCTGCCAGCGGCTGCGGTATCTGAAATCGCCGGCAGCGTGAAACAGGGTAATTATATCAGTGTCATATTCCCTTTCAACCGAAACCATTTTTGCTTTCTGAGCCAGTTCAAGCTGGGGAAATGGTTCCGGAGAAAGTTCATTTCTAAGCGCTGTCAGTTGCGTATATTGAAAAGAAACTTCACGATTATCAGTTTGCCTTGCGCTACTATCCCACTTCATCCAGGATGCAAAATCTTTTGGCTGCGCGCCTTGCAACAAGTCTTGTGTAACCAGCCAGTATTCATGTCTGGGGATGTCATTTTTTAAGAGCTGATGCGCTACGATGATGTCTTTTCCGATGAGCTTGTGGAAATTCTTCACGTTGTACCCTGTGAACTCTCCGTAATGAGTAATTACTTTCAACGTAAGGTCAACGGCCTTCACACACGCCTTACACTGGCAATAGCGGCGGCTTTCGTAAGTAATCAGGTTCCGGTGAAAGGCACAGAACATTTTTTCTACCTGCCTGTATAGAGACTCAAGGTCGGGTGGGCTGCCAAATTTATAAAAGAGGATAGCATCTCCTTCGATCTCGGATATCTCCAACCCCATCTCGTTGGAGTTGATAAGAATTTCCAGCAGTTCTTGAATAATCATACGACTGTGGTCAATCTCGGTCTCGCTGACAAACCGAGAAAAGCCGCTTATATCCGGAATAAAAAGCCATCCTTTGTTCTCCACTTTTTAAAGTTACAAGAACTGCTGGAAATGTAGATAATGTTTTTATTAAACATCAAAGCAAGGCATGTTAGCATTGCCTGATTTGAAAAAGGATCACCTCTCTGCTAATAGTTAACCCGATAAGAAAGCAGCGTTACCCTGTTGGAATAAAGTTTCTGTTCAGCAGCTTCAAGATAGACTGTCTTGTGATCATTGTCAAAAAACGTGATACCGGAACCAACTAACACTGTCCTTAAATCATGGCGGGTAGTTGATGCATTAGACACCAACTACCCGCCAGTTCGGTAAGTTCCTAAGAACCCTTCGCTCAAATTCAAACACGCGCACTCAATGCTTCCCCAATAGGCGTTCTCCCGTAAATGCATACTGCTCCCACATTGGCAATGGATGACACTGAGCACCCTGAACATCGCGGAACAAACGCTCTAACGTATTTTTCCTGTAAAAGCTTTGGCCGCCAATAGCTTCCATAGCCTCCGCAACGGTCTGAATACAGGCGTTTGATACATTGGTCTTCAGGCTCAACATCTGCACCGTTATCGTTTCGGAAGGTTTAAAATCAGTATTGTTTGTTAGCGCAACCATCGCCTCCCATTGCGTTCGGGCGCTCACCAACGAATTGTTCATCTTGCCGATAATGTATGGCAAATGCTGCTGATTGCGTTGATATTTTTTACCGATCGATACGGCGATCTCCATAGCCTTTTCTGCAATACCAACATACGCAGACATGATAAGAGGCATTGCGACAGTGAGCACCATATCCCATACTGGATGGAACCCAGTCCTAGGTCGCGTCAGGACGATGGCAGCGTCCGCGACAAATACATCTTCAAAGACAATGGTTTGTGAACCGGTGCCGCGCATCCCTAAAACATCCCAATCATTTAGCACAGAAACTCCCTTTGCCTTTAGAGGAACCGAAAAGTGTAATACTTGCCAACCGTTTTCAGGATGGGAATAGGGAGCGCTCGTAACAGCTACATCGCCTGCTATTGACTGACTTGCAAAATGTTTCTTTCCCGAAAGTAAATATCCTCCTTCTGTTTTAGTCATTTCTCCATTTGAATCAAGCCAATCCCTTGCGCCAGTACTCACCAACACCAATTGCTCATTTGCTACCTTTTGGAGCATAGGCGCGCTTTCTCCCTTATGTTTATATTTCCATACCGCAGCCGCAACCAGATGTTGATGCATGGAGAAAGCCAAAGCGGTTGACCCGCAGTAATGAGCCAGTATGCGAATGATAGAGCAGATTTCCGAATGCCCAAGTCCTCCCCCGCCCAGTTCTTCCGGAACGGCAGCAGAAAAATATTTATTTAACTTAAGCGCTTCGTAATTTTCAAAAACAAACGTTCCGTCTTTATCATGTTGTTCGGCTCGAGCAGCAAAGGATTTCCCAAGTTCTTGTGTCAGTTGTTTCCAGTCAGTAAGCGTTGATGTCATTGTTTCCATATAGAATTGGTTTATAATTAATTTAAAGGAATAGCACAAAGATGCGCCTACGGCAGGCAAGCACGTGTTCTGTAAAGGTCAAAGTATTTGCTATGAAGGTCAAAGTAATAGCAACCATCTAAGTGTAAGCTGGAAACACTGAAATGCATCACACGGTAAATATGATTCACTCCATAAAGGCTACTCTATTAATTCGGTTTAGTGCACGGCACCTTGCGCATTTTTTCGCAACAACCTGAATTGTTTTGGTGGGACTTGGTACTTGTCTTTGAAGACTTTGTTAAAATGAGACGAATTCGTGAACCCACTTTCGTAACAGATCTCATTTACATTTAGGTCTGAACTGAGCAGGAGAGAACTGGCGTATTCCAGGCGCTTATCGTTTAACCATTTTCCAGGGGTCTGACGGTAGAATTTTTCAAAGTCACGCTTAAAAGCGGATAGACTTCGGCCGCAGAGTCGGGCAAATTCCTCCAGTTGGAGATCGTGTTGAAAATTTTTCAACATCACGTCGTCGAGGTTCTTTTGACTGGTTTGGTTCAGCGAGGTAAAAAATTGCGATAACTTCTGATGCTTTTGATTCAGTATAACGTTGAATAAAAGTTCCTTAAATTTTATTTCCACCAGATTCCGAGGAATATCTTTACCCATTTTCAGGTAGGCGTATATGCTTTGAAATAAAGAATGCAGCGGACTGTCAACTTCGAGGGGAAAGATTTGGTCTTGTATGGGTACTCCGCTAACAGTACCGCAAAGCTCGTTGTTTTCTCGTACAAAGTTGCGGATGAAGTCATCGTTCATAAAGAAACTAAGTATGCAATGATCAACTTCAAAGTATTGGCGGATAGTGTAAACACCCTTTCTCACGAAAATTGCATCGCCCTCTTTAATTGCAAAAGTTTTATCAGAGGTCATCCAGTCTTTTTTTCCACTGATGACATACGTGATAAAATGATGTTGCAGCAGCATTTGGAGTGTCTCCTCATCGACCGGGCATTTGTATTCCAGGATCATGTAGTCCGGTCCAATTAGCTTATTTGGTGTCGGATGTTCTTTTAATCGATTATAGGTGTCAAACATTTTTTCAGAGGGACAAGTAAGGTTACTACTATTTTAGATTTCTTTCGATTTTTCTCCACTTATACTTAATGTCAAACTTCGGAATTACCTATTAAATCCTCCCTGGTTTTCGGGGATTTTCTCAAAGAGAACCGCCAAAGTTTTTAGACGTAATTCTAATTTACAAAATACAAATTTAAACAGCTTGGTTTTAGCATCAAAACTGTGCTGAGTCTCCAAATTTCTTACAGTTTTATCGTTCTGGTTGTAACCGTAGACATGCGCCACGATGTACAACGACTGGAGACTCAGATCCGCCGTTGCCAACTACTTGGATCCATCACGAGCCTACTGATTTATCGGGCATAATAAGCGTATCTCCATTTTTCTGCGTCACTCAACGTTCCCAGAAATCAAATTTTTGACGCGATACCTTAATGCCTTTTAAGGGAATATCGAAGGCTATTCGACATCAGAATTTTGTTTACAGGATGTAGACCTAAAATAACTTCTCAAAATAGCGATTATATCTTAAATTAGACTACCCTAGTGTCAAGGAATATGAGCTATTCAAAATATATATTAATACTGATTGCGTTTCAAACTATACACGGTACCCAATTCGCTCAATCACTCACCCCGGACACCGTAAATTTTCGAAGTGGAAATCTTCAATTGAAGGGCCTGTTGTGGAAACAGGCAGCCACAGGGTTGGTCCCAGCGGTACTTTACAATCATGGAAGCGAGCTGCACCCTGAGAAATTCCTGTCCACCATAGCCCCTGCTTTTGTCGAACATGGTTATGCATTCTTTGTCCCGTTCCGTCGGGGCCAAGGTCTTTCCAGGGGACAAGGAAAGTCCATAACGGATGTATTAGACAGTGTCAGAAAAGTTGGACCAACAGCGGGTTTTAAAACAATGATTACGTTACATGAAACTTCCCAACTCCAGGATCAGCTCTCTGCCCTGGCATTTCTTAAAGTACAACCCGGTATTGACTCAAATAGAATTGCTGTAGCCGGTATTTCTTTTGGAGGAATACAGGCGATGCTTATGGCCTCTGAGCCATCCGGAATAAAGGCGGCATTGAATTTCGCAGGGGCTGCCATGGTATGGGAAAAATCCAAGGAGGTTTCAGACTGGCTAAAGCAAGTTGCTTTAAAAGCAAAAGTACCCATCTATTTTATTCAAGCCGAAAATGATTTCAGCGTAAAGCCTAGCCTTGAGCTTTCAAAAATAATAAACCAGGCCGGCAAGCCCTATTGGCTTAAGATATATCCAGCGCATGGCAAGACTCCAATGGAAGGTCACGCCTTTGTGGATGCTGTGAACGTATGGGGACCCGATGTTTTTCCTCAACTTGATTTATTGATAAATAAAAAATAGCCGCAATGTTATTTGCGAATTCTGACGTGAGGCATTAACGCGTCATGGTAATATTCTTGTATTGACTCAGAAACTTGTTTTACCAGATGGAAGAATTTTAAGCTTGAGCTTATTTGTAATCCACAGCAAGAAATGGTTTCGAAAACCAAGGTGAAAGGAATGATCAAAATATTCTGACTTTTAATCCATGTTTGCCTTCCCAAATAATTCTGAGTAAGTTCGATTTGTTAGGAGGCCATTCATTGCAATATAAAAAAAGCATGTTTGGTTTCTTATATTAAAAGTCAGCCGTTTTCCTTACGCTATGATCCATTCCTTGATCAACAATTACACTAAGGCCGTTCTTTGCACCGTCGCTATACTTACTTTGATCATGATAATCATTCAGATCAAAACTGGACATTGCCTTAAAACAAAATTTAGCCCAGACGGTATTGTTTCCCTTGAGCTTGCCTGGGATCAACGCACTGCTGACGCCATTTACAATGAATGGCAGAAAACATGTAAAGCTGTTCAGCCTCTTTGCAAGGTGACTATGATTGAATCAACACCTATTATTGAAGAAGCCATTCGGAATATACGATGGGATTTCGGTTTTATTCTGACGTATGTGACACTGCTGTATGTGATGGTCGTATTGCACGAATCAAAATTTAACAGGATAAATTATAAACCATACACCATGATGGTGGGTATCCTATGCGTCGCAGCTGGATTATTGGATATCGTTGAAAACATTCTAATGCTTCAATTCTTGTCTGCTGGTGATTTCAAGAACGGGAGAATTACGATTCTTGCATCATTAAAATTCGCAATACTTGTTCTGGTTGTTGTGTATATTTTATGGAGAGGAGCCTACCTTCGGCGCCTTACTGCATTCACCCTAATGCTAGTTCATCTCCTTTGGCGTAACCGTGTCAGTGTTATCGGACTTCTTGTACTGTATTTCGCACTCTGGAAATCGGATCAGGGTCAGGATCTGCTTATCAATCTGAATGCATCACATTGGGGTCCGCTGACATTTTATATTATCCTTTCAATACTGGCAACATTTTACTGGTATTGGCCAAAATATTTTGCGGAGCAACGATGGTCAAGCACTGCCAGCACACCCCGTGTCAGCCTCAGGAGTTTAATTTTCGGAGATTGGAACTCGAAGTATGAATCGCTTAACGCGCCTTATATGCCACGGTTGTTGGGATTGCTTACTTTCGTTGTACCCGCTTGCGGGATTCTTCAGGCACTCGACATTTTTGAAATACCGTATATTTTGAATTTCCTCGATCCTTTTCTATTGTTGGTGATCACCATCGTATTTTTCCTGGTGACGATGGAGTATCATCTCTTAGAAAAATTCTTCAACTATGCTCCGAGGTTGTATGATAGTCTGATCTTTTTTTTGTTTGCGGTAATAATTGGATTGGGGTTCTTCAATCGCTACTCCGCAAATCAGCTTGGACTTTTAAGCATTGGCCTTTATGCAATCGCTTTTATGTTCATGATGATTACGTCGGTTCGCAATAACCCAAGATTTTATGAAGGTTCAATATTGTCCAGGGTTCAGCGCATAAAAGCGAACACACTGGTGCTGACTTTCGTAATTGTGGCATCTCTTGCTTTTTTTGGATTCAACTGTTACCCGTATATCACAGCGAATGGTTCTTACCGATTCATGACCCTCCCCATTGTATTAACGGCAATTGTGTTTTATTCCTTCATATTTTTTCTCCTCATGATCTGGGGAAAAAAGAAAAGTATAAATTTTTCCGGATTTGTGATCGCATTTTCAATACTGGTGGCGGTGGTATTTGATAACAAATATCACGATGTAAAAACCGTCGATCGTGTGGTGCCACATACCCTTCCCAAGCTGAGCACCTACATGCACAATTGGATCCTTTCCAAAAAAGACGAGATTTTACAACGCAGCGGAAGCTATCCGGTTTTTATTGTGAATGCCTATGGGGGAGGTATCCGCGCCGCTGCCTGGACTACCCTATCCGTTAGTTTTCTCGATAGCATAACTGGCAACAGATTCCAAGACCATGTTCTTGCCTATTCCGGTGCATCTGGCGGCACGATCGGATCATCGGTTCTTTGTGCAGTGCGAAGGAATAACCACATGGACAGCCTGCGAACTCACCATGTGAAAAGTTTCTATCAGAATGATTTTTTAACCGCCGTGCTCATCGGATTATTTGGACGGGATGTATGGTTCTCCACGCTCGGCATCAGCTGGTTCAACGACCGTGCAAGATTACAAGATCGGATCTGGGAACATCATACGCAACCTCATACGGGTGACTATTTCAGCAGCGAATTCACTTCCTTATGGTACCCGAATGGCAAACCGGACTATAAAATCCCTTTGCTTTTCAGCAATACGTATCATGTCGAAAAAGGACTCAAAGGCATACTCGCCCCTGTAACGCTTGGGCTGGACACAGCACAATTTGAATCGGCTGTAATTGTTAATAACCTGCTAAATGACAAAGGATTGTTGTTTAGCACCGGGTCCTTTCTCAGTGCGCGATTCCCGTATATCAGTCCTGCTGCAAAGATTACAGACGATCATCATTTTCTCGACGGCGGATTAAAGGAAAACTCTGGCGCTGAAACGGCGGAAGAGATATACAAAGTTTATGAGCAATTGTCCTATAAAGCGAAACAACATAGGGCGTTGTCTTCTGACTTTCCGGAAATTTCAGCGGATACTGTAGATTTATTGTATAAAAAAGTGAAGATTTATTTTCTTTCTTTGAATAACAGCGTTGCCTCCTCCGATGATCCCGGCCCATCACGAAACCTGGTCGAACTAACGGCTCCATTTGAAGCTTTGTATAATAACTGGATTGGAAATACCTCGAAAGCCGATTCCATTCTCCGGATCCGGCATCGTGAAACGTATTTCGAACTGCGACCGACATCCACCTGCGTAGACAACTTCAAACCCGTATTGCCGCTCGGTTGGCAGATCTCCGATCGTGCTCTTACAGGCATGATCGTTAGTCTTTCTTCTGCTCGAAGTAATAACCGCTTGAAGCTTTATGAGATAAAGAAAATCATCGAGGGGTCTTCAGATTAAGATTTCAAAAAACTTATTCGGTAGCAGCCCCACTCGTAAGGACGTACTCATGCGCCGTCATGCCGAGTGGGAGACCTTGGGCAAGGAAAAAATTGGTGATGACGGGTTGTGTTCGATGTTTGAAGTTTCAGGTCCATTTACCCCCCCTGTATTGGCGCAAATCACCCGGTAAAAATCGAAGATATGGACATACTTTTATCTCACAATATTGTTGTAATAAGAAATGAACAACTAACCTTATAATTCAATGGAAACAAAACAAATCACCGACAGCAGGGTAAGCCTGTTAATCACACTGTATGATATGCATACGACATTCTATTCAAATGTTATTGACGGTATATCGGACAAAGACGCCCATAATCGTTTAAACACGAAAGCAAACCATGTTGCATGGATTGCAGGTAGTATCGTTCACGAACGGTTTGAATTGGCGTATGTCATAGGGGTTGACAAGAAAGACATTTCTGAAAATAGAACCTCTAATGGATTGTTTAAAGATCATCAGGGAATTCAGGATAGTGCGACGTATCCATCCTTAGCGGAATATCGAAAAGATTGGAAATTAATTACGCCAGTTTTAAAAGATCAACTCCTGAATTTGAGTGATGAACAGCTAAACGGCCCCGATCCTTTCGAAATGCCGGGAGACAATACACTTTTCGACGCCATCACATTTTTGATAGATCGCGAATCCTATTGTATTGGTCATGTTGGTTTATACCGCCGACTTTTAGGTT
>CAZAHL010000272.1:0-10308 GCA_964484845.1 uncultured Chryseolinea sp.
CCCTGCTGAAACATGCTGGAATTTTTAGACTGTTTGGAATCCTGAATTTGATTGGCAGAGTTTCTTGTCTTAAAAAAAAATACTATTCTAACTTCCAATGGTAGGTTAATGTATTACGAGGAGTACTGCATATCTTCCTCCCAGCCTTCGGATAAATGGCAATTGTGAATTTTCAGAAAGTAAATCAGATTCATAGACGCTGATTAAGGATTTCTGGAATGGAGCTTATTCCGTTCATCTTGAAGTTCTCTGGATAATTTCGTTTGCCTTTCCATAGCCCGTTGCTT
Organism: uncultured Chryseolinea sp.; assembly: GCA_964484845.1. GTDB lineage: Bacteria > Bacteroidota > Bacteroidia > Cytophagales > Cyclobacteriaceae > Chryseolinea. The sequence continues at coordinate 288 of CAZAHL010000272.1, forward strand.
ATATTCTTCAAACTCATGGGTTAGTGCACTCACTGCAAGATTTCGTTCGCTCAATGAATTACTTTGCAATTTCATTCTACCTATCACCAGACCAAGGATTACCAGCAAACCAGCAACGATCACAACAACGGTTGTAATGAAGGTTCCTTTATTAAAATCTATACCAATAACAGTGATGTGCGTACTGGCATGCTGAATTTCTTCCATAGACTTCTCTTTCGCTTTCAATGCAAGCACTGCCTGGTTCAGTTCGCCTTTCAATTTGTTAATATTTTGTAAGGCTCCTTGAAAAGCCGCTTCCTTTGCCGCGATAGTATCCTGTGCAATTTTCCAAACTCCATCGAGAACCGATTCTTTAACTACTTTATAAGCACCGTAGGATTGCGATTTTGACTTCATAAACAAAAACCGCTCGCGCAAGGAGGGGTTCACTTGGAGCGTCTCCCCGTCTGCTTCCGCCTGAGAAAAGGAAACTTGGTAAACCAGCAGACAAACCAACATAACAAATAGCATTCTCATAGCGCGATACATTTTTTGTAGTAAACAAATAAAATTACTCTTCAAGGTAAACACAGTTGTAATGCAACTGTTCTAATCTCTTAATTAATCGATTAAAGCCCTTGTCAAGCGGTAAAGGTAGTAATTTTTTATTTTCTCTTCTTGAAAACCAGCTGAGTCTGCTGTGAGGCTACGACGTTGTTGAATAATTCTTTGAGGTAATGATATTCGTCGGAGCTGAATACAGGCTTGGCGATAAGGAGGGAATTGTTCATTGTTAGCTTGTTTCCAGTATTTTGAAGCTCGAATAAATACCTGCCCCCACCCTGGGGAAGTGCCAACGCCACTTTGGCGGGCAATTCGTCAATTTCATAATCCAAAGGATAATTCAGATTAAATATCAGTGTTTCTTCCATTTGTGCTCCAAAATCCACGGGATATAACCGCTCGCTTGCTTTAAATGGATTTTCCTCCCGCCCATCCAAAAGAAAAGGGCTGAACAAAAAAAGGTCATCATCAAAATTACCATCAGCCTCAATCTCAATATCAAGCTTTAGTATAACGGGATTTTGTAGCTCGTTTAAGTTTTTGAACTCAAATTTCTTTATTGATATTCCGTGCAGGTTTTTTTCATAGTCTTCGATATATTCGTTTTCACTATTAAACCCACTAATTTTCTTGCGGAACCTCACCGCCGAATATCCCACATAGGTGAAATCCAACGTTCCCTTCATAACCCCATCCTTGTCCAGGCTGAGATTAATAACTGTTATCTTCTTTTCTTTTTGTGTTGGCTTTATGTCATACCAATATGATCCCTTATCACCCAGCACACGGCCCTTTCCGTTTAAGCAACGCTGAGGGATCACACCGAATGGGTAGTACCTATCAGTAGCATCTAACAAGTGAACTTTGTCGTTGATATTAACTTTTGCGACAACGTAATTAAATTCAGTTAATACCGGATACAGTTCAGTAGCCGTGCCATTTTCCCGTGTGGAGACCATCAAGGGCTCAACATCAAGACCTGCATAATCCAACGCCGCTATCAGAGACAAATTAATGTCTCCAACATTTCCTGTTTTAGATTCATAGGCTTTCTTAATTCCAAACTCACTGTACTTGCTATAGACTTCGTTCCAACGATACCTGTTTTTGATAAAATCATAAATTTTTTGCGCTTTGCGCAACTCATCTGTTTCTCCTGCAATTATTTGCTCGACCTGCGTATCAACAATATCTTTCCCTCTTTTTATTTGCAATCCAAAATATTGGTGTCTTCGCATTTCATCATCGGCATCTTTCCATTCTTTTGTAATCTTATCTTTCGATCCGTTGGAATTGGTGATTTGGGCTAATTCAAAATTTATAGAAGATAAAAAATTAGACTTTGCTGTCATGTAATCCTCTTCAACGAACGCCGGTATATCAATCATGGCGAATTCCAGCTTAGAGCAATCTGCGCTACTATTACCAATAGTCATACAATTTTTAACGATTGAACTTTCCTGTTTTGATAATTTTTGAAAACCTTTTAGAGCAATGTTGTAGAGGTAATAGGCGGGAATAATAGACAAAAACTCACTTTTAATTTTTGGTATTTCACCTTGAAATTCCCATGTACGGAAATTTGAAACAAAGGGAGATTCCAAACGGTAATATATTTCAATAATGCTCCCGACACGGACATTGGGAATAGCGAATTTCTTCAGATCATAATACTTGCTTACGTTTTCCGTAAATACATTTTTGGCGTCCAATTTCGTTTCTTTCATTGAACCATTCTCCCTGCTGAATGAAGAAGCGTGAACTGATAAAATTTTCTCAGCATGGTTATCTGATTTACGAAGTGGAATTTCATAATCACCGTACGATACTCCCGCGCTTTTTAGAATCTTGATTTTAACGTGATAATCCAGGAGGAGATTGTGATCGTTTTGCTGATCGATATATGCTTTTCCAAATTCATCTAATACAATAGCGACAGCTGCAGTATCCTTATCATAACCCTTCATGTCCAATTCACGATAGGTAGCACCAAATTTAAATCCCTCGTCCTGACTGTTGCACAACGTATAAAGGCTTAAAAAAAGGGTTATTGTGAAGAAATAGCGCATAAACATGACTTAATTATCGAAATATTAGTAGAATTATTCCACTAAAAGTAACCGAAGCGTTTACAACAACCTCCATTTATGTTGTCAGTTTATAGACCAACGTAGTACTAGGTTGAGGTTTTTAGTTAGGGAATTTTACGATCAATCTAAGGCTATACTTCAAATTGGAAATAGTGTGACGAAAATAGGTTTGATTTCCGATACTCATGGCTATCTCGATCCTAAAGTGTTTGATCATTTTAGGCACTGCGATGAAGTATGGCATGCGGGAGATTTAGGTAGTTCGGGTCTCGCGGATGCCTTAGAAACATTTAAACCATTGCGTGCGGTTTTCGGAAACATCGATGATAAAAATTTACAAGCCCGATATCCGGAAGATCTATTCTTACAGTGCGAAGAAATCAAAGTCTGGATGACCCACATTGGTGGTGTACCGCCCAATTATAACCCACGTGTAAAGAAAATTCTAAAGGAGCAGTCCTTCAATCTTTTTATTTGCGGACACTCTCACATCTTGCGAATTAAGCGAGACCCTCATTTTGGGAATATGCTTTATATAAATCCTGGAGCTGCCGGAAACCAGGGTTTTCATCACATGAAAACCCTCGTGAGATTTGATATCGATGGTAGTAAAATAGAAAACATGGAAGTAATCGAGCTGGGGAAAAGGGGGGAGCTAGTTTAAAGTTTAAGGTTCGAGGTTTGGCCAGATCAAAACTTGTGCTTTCTCCGGCAATGCGCTAATCCTTTTTTAACCAACGACTAAATAACCTGGACTAAACCCGAATTAAACGTACTGATTTAACATTACCGGCATCACCAGCATTAAAATGTCTTCGTTGGAGTCCTTTTCAACGGGTAAGATTACGCCTGCTTTATTTGGCGCCGACATCGCTAATTTAATCTTATCAGAGTCCATATTGGAAAGCATTTCAATAAGGAATTTAGCATTAAACCCTATTTCAATGTCCTCACCGTCATGCTCGCAGGAAAGTCTTTCGTTTGCTTCATTGGAGAAGTCTAAGTCCTCAGCGGAGATTTGAAGTTCGCTACCCGTTATTTTAATACGCACCTGGTGCGTTGTCTTGTTTGCGTAAATCGAAATACGTTTCAAAGCGCCTAAAAAATCGCTTCGCTCAATACTCATGTGAATGTTATTCTGTGTAGGGATAACATTATCGTAATCAGGAAAACGTTCATCGATAAGGCGGCAGATCATTTTGATGTTGCCAAAATTGAAAAAAGCATTCGACATGTTAAAGTTAAGGCTCACCTCCGTGTTTTCAGAAGGTAACGTTGCTTTTAAAAGGTTCAATGCCTTTCGGGGAATAATGATCGAACTGCCGTTAGAAGACGTAACATCCGATCGTCTATATCGCACTAATCGGTGGCCATCGGTCGCAACAAACGTAGAGTTCTTTTCGCCGAGGCTTACATATACACCCGTCATGGCAGGTCGTAACTCATCATTGCTGGTAGCAAAAATTGTATTATTGATAGCACGTGCTAGAACTTCGGAAGAAATCTCTGCAGTAAAATCATTGGATACAGAGGGTACTTTTGGGAAATCAGTCGCATTCTCGCCAGAAAGTTTGTACCGGCCATTGTCCGAGATGATTTCTATGCTATACGTGGATTCATCAATTGAAAAAGTGACTGGCTGCTCGGGAAGATTCTTCAGCGTGTCTAATAGAATACGGGCAGGCACTGCAATACTGCCTTTCTCTTTTGATTCCACCTGAAGTTCAGTGATCATGGAAGTTTGAAGATCGGAGGCGGTAACTGTGAGCCCCCCTTTTTCAAGTTCAAAAAGGAAGTTCTCTAAGATAGGAACTACAGGATTAGTAGTTATGACCCCATTAATATTGGATAATTGCTTAAGCAGGTAAGCGGAGTTAACGATAAACTTCATTCGTGAAAGAGTGGTTTGATTTTTAAGCGGGGGTAAAGTTATAAAGAAAACCGAATAATAAAATGAAGAAGTAAAGTCAGGAGCGCATCGTTTTATACGACCTTATTTCTCAAAAAATGATCTTACCTTAAAAAGCTGTTGGACCTGATTAGGGTCGAAATAAGCCCATTGAACCCCGTTTATTAAACCGGGTATCGGTCGACCTTTGTCCGCGGGTGGGTATAACTGGAGCGTGTATGAACGTTGCGCAATATCTTTTATTCTAAGCACGTGGTATGGCAAAGGCCTGGACAGGCTGTCGGAAAACACTTCCTTGTCCGAATATTCAGCTACAGTTAAAAGCGAAACGTCATCCAGAAAATCGTTGACTTTTGTGGTGTCAATATCGCTTATTCCTTGGACGGCAAAAAAATTATCAGCGAAAGCTATTTCAAAATCAGCGTCCGGGTTTTGAGGAAATTTGGATTGCAGGCTCTGGAAATTGCGCCAATTGAAACCAAACACATATTTATTTTTCCATCCTGTTTCGGGCAGCTCAAAAACTCCGGATACATAAACCCGATATCCAGGGATGGTCACTAAATATGATTTGGGATCATCGTTTCCATCACAAAAGTAAGCTTGTGTCTTTTGTACATTTCCACCGGCATAAAAATGCGACAGGGTTTTGCCCGAGGCAAGCAAAGAAACTTTCACCCCCTGAATTTTAAGCGCATTCGTTATCGAATCCTGTAGAGAAGCGCCCAGGAGCCGTTTAGGTTCAGCCTGCTGAAGGGTCGCGAACATCACCTCAATCATGGCGGGATCAGCATCAAATTGGTTGTTAACCTCCCACTTGGCGCCATTGAATTTTAACTCTATTCTTCCGGACTTCGACTCAAGGACAATTTGATCGATCGTTTTGAGATCAAAACCTTTGAATAGATCTTTATCAACCTGTACAGCACCGTCGTTTTTATTTAACCAAAATGTTGTGATAGTCATGCAACACAATGCAATAAAAAGTATGATCAGCCTTTTGTTTCTCTTTTCCTGCATATCAGAATTTGGCAAATCTCCGTTTGCGTAAATACACCCTTGTGACGCCGTAGACAACGAGTAATAGGATCGGCGCTCCTAAATTTATCGCTTGCCATTTAACCCTGTTGCCTTGGATCCGAACCTTGTCAAGTGGCCGTATTTTTACTTCTTTGGTACGTGCTTGAATTAATCCATTCTCATTTGTAAGATAGGCTACCGTGTTAAGCAAAAAATCGCGGTTAGCGAACGTGTAATTCATCATCGGATCAAAGCCCACGGCTAGCGCTTGACCGCTGCGTGGGTTCACCTCGTTGCGTGCGATATCACCATCTGCGATTACCACCATTTTTGTTGTGGTGCTTTCATCCAGCTGTTCACCTTCTGCGGTGCTGTCTGGAGCAAATCTGTTTTTATACAGTGATGAAAATTTTCCTTCGAGCAAAAATCCAATCGGGATGGAAGGTGTGGCGAAATCTTCATCGCGCAAATTTTTCCTAAGCTCATTGACATTGATATGAACGGGTGCTGATACTGTTCTCGCATAGGGAGAGGTCATAAGCAACGGCGTTTTTTTTACATCAATTGCCTTAACGGTGTCGATGCTGCTACAAAATTTCGTCAGTACAGCATCCAGATTCCGCGTTATGGGATGGTTTGCAAATTTACTGATGAGGGGAAAGAACGGCCATTCCATTAATTGCATTTTAGGTTTCCCATCCGATTGACCCGTGATAACGGGATACATTCCTGAACGTTTGTCCTGCACCAGGTCAGGATTTAGCCGGACTCCGTACTTAAAAAGCTGATCGTCTAAATTAAGGTTATAAGGATTGGCAAAATAATCGTCGCGAGATGCATTTTCCATAGACGCTTCCAACTTGTCTATAAGGAACAATACTTTTCCCCCTCGCATCACATATTGGTCTAACCGGAATTTATCAAGCTCTGAAAAAGCTTGCGTTGGTTTTGCGATGATTAACACATCATACCTTTTTAAGTCGTTGGTGGCCGCTAGGTTTATACGATGTACATCATACGTTTGGAGCAGATCATTTTGAAAGCTTGTACTGTGCAGGGAATCCAATTCCCCATGACCATAAACAAAACCTACTTGGCTCCTTTCTGTGTTCACCAAGTTGTAAATAGAGCTGGCCAATTCATACTCGATGCCTTCAATAGATTGATTGATTTCCTCATCCGGAGTACCCGCTTTATTGCCTTTTAGCAGCATAACCCCGAGTTCAACACCTTCATACGAAATGATAACTCCCGGGAATATGATTTTTTCTTCCCGCTTTCCGTCCCGTGTATCGATGACGTTGGTTGGTTGAATTCCTCTTGCCGAGAGGTCGGCCATAAATTCATTGCGTGCCTTTTCGCTCATGGCCAGCGAAGGATCCGTTACGGAATAGGTAATTTTATTATCCGAGTAAATTTTAAATTCTTCGAGGGTTTCAAGGAGTGATTTTTGAAAACGCTGGAAATTTGAATTTAATTTTCCCTCCAGGAAAACCTCCACATGGACGTCATCTTCAAGATCTTGAAGCAATTTGTGGGTTTCTGATTTGATGCTATATCGTTTTTCTTCCGTTAAATCAAGGCGATAAAATTGTTTCGAGATCAAAACATTGATCAGTACCACGAAAACAAAACCATTCGCAAACGTTAATATATCTCCAAGCTTCCGGCTTTTCCAGTTTACCATTGTCTGCTACCCAGGATTAGTTTAGTAATGGAAAGCATCAGGAAAATAACGCTTACTAAATACACGATGTCACGCGTGTCCAGAAGGCCTTTACGCAGGGAGTCGTAATGATACAGTATTCCAAGCTGTTTGATAAACAAATCGTTGGTTGCCCATAAATTCAAGGACGATATCGAATCAAAACCTAAGAAGGCTAGAAAACACAAAAACGCTGCAACGATAAAAGCTACAATTTGATTGGGTGTAATACTTGAAGAAAATATTCCGATAGCACAAAAGATTGCGCCTAGAAAGGCAAGCCCAATGTAGGACCCAATTACACCGGGTGTGTCAATGTTACCAGTAGGATTACCAAGTGCATAAATGGAATAGTAGTATAAAACTGTGGGGATCAGAGCAAAAAGGACCAGCGAAAAGTTCGCTAAAAATTTACCTAGAATAATATCCCAATCGCTTACGGGTTTAGTCAGCAATAGCTCGATGGTTCCTGCTTTTTTTTCTTCAGCAAAACTGCGCATGGTTATAGCCGGCACTAAAAAAATAAATACATAGGGGCCCAGTAGAAATAAGGTATCCATATCGGCATAGCCATAATCGAGTACTGAGGTGTCGGGGAATACCCACATCAAGAGACCCATTGTAGTCAAGAAAACACCAATGACAATATAAGCGATGAGCGAATTAAGAAAACCATGAAACTCTTTGGAGAATACCTGAAGCATAGGGATCAGAATGTACGAGATACAAAGTACGAGGTACAAAAATGAAAACGGCGGTTATCCATGAATGAGTAATTTGGTTGCAAATTTAGTTTTCTTTCTTGTCGTTGCTCGAAGTCAGGGTTAAATCGCGAAAAATATTTTCCAGCGAGTTTTCTTCCTGATTTAATCCAATCAGCGACAAATTATTATCGGCTGCGAACCGGAATATTTCGGGACGTAAGTCTATTGTTCCCTCAGCAATCACTCTGAACTTCGAGCGTTCTAATTCGTAAACCTCTTTGACACCCTGCAATGATTTCAATTGACCGATTGTTACTTCTCTTTCAAACTGCACGACGATCGCAACGGACCCGCCGCGTATTTGCAAAATATTTTCAAGCTTATCATCCGCGACAATTTCACCTTTATTAATTACAATCACCCGGTCGCACAGGGCTTGTACTTCTTGCATAATATGCGTTGAGAAAATTACCGTCTTATGAAGACTGATCATTTTAATGAGCTTTCTAATTTCTACTAACTGGTTTGGGTCGAGTCCAGAAGTAGGCTCATCGAGAATTAAGATTTTTGGATCGTGTATCAATGCCTGGGCTAAGCCTACCCGTTGACGGTATCCTTTGGACAGCATTTCAATTTTTTTATTCTGCTCCTGTCCTAATCCACACAGCTCAATTATTTCGATCACCCTTTGCTTCAGTTTAGCTCCACGCAAGCCATAGAGTTTCCCCACGAATTGCAGATATTCATGTACATATAGATCAAGGTAGAGTGGATTATGCTCCGGAAGATACCCTGTTATTTGTTTTACTTCCATGGGTTTATCTACCACATTGAAGCCTCCCACCCACGCTTCCCCCTCTGTAGGAGGAAGAAAACATGTGGCAATCTTCATAGTGGTTGATTTACCAGCTCCATTCGGTCCCAGGAAACCCACTATTTCCCCTTCTTTAATATCGAATGAAATATTATTGACCGCTTTCTGGGAGCCGTAAATCTTCGTTAAATTTTTTAGCTGCAGCGACATGAATGAGATCAAATTAAAAGGTCAAGTTTAGAACTTTGTTCACTGAAACCCGAAAATTTAACTGAAAACTTTCCTTTAAACGCATCTGCCGTTTACTGATGTACCATTTCGATCGTTAATTGCCTTTGAACCGAAGCAATAAAATGTTCAAATTTGATCTTGAAAACAAAAAACTGGTATGCGTCATTTACAACTTTTTGCTTTATGTCTTTTGGTTTCGACGTTTTGTGCTGCTCAGCCGGGTTATGATATCCGTTTTAAGATCACCGGACTCAAAGATACAATCATTCACCTCGGACATTTCTACGGTGAAGCTACCTACATAAAAGATACGGCTCAGGTAAACAGCCAAGGGGAGTTTGTATTCGAAGGCAAAAAAATATTGCGCCAGGGTATATACTTTTTGGTACTGGGAAAGAACAAGCAGTTCGATATGGTGATCGGTCATGATCAGCAATTTTCAATGACCACGAACCGAACCGAGTATGTAAGAAATATGACGGTGACGGGAGATGACGATAATAAGCTGTTCTTCGAAAATATGGTCTTTAATATGGAGCGCCATAAAGACGCAGAACCCTTTATGAAAGTCATTCAAGACAGCACACTAACAGAAGACAAAAAGAAGGATGCGCGAAATGCGTTTTCAAAAATTAACGATAAAGTTACCGCCTTCCAGTCAGAAATGATTTCAAAGCACCCCACGACGCTAACGGCCCGGGTTTTAAAAGTAAACCAAACTGTCGTGATCCCCGATCCTCCCAAAAGATCGGATGGTTCCATCGACAGCACCTTTCAGTTGAAGTGGTATCGCGAACATTTTTTTGACAATATAGATTTGGCAGACGAGGCCTTTCTTCAAATGCCCAAGCCAATTTACAGAGATAAAATAAATGAGTACCTGGATAAACTTTATGCTCAGCATCCCGATACCATCACCAAGGCTGTTGATAAAATAGTATCCAAGGCGAAAAAAAATCAGGAGACTTACAAATATGCTGCAATGGTGTGCCTGTCGAAATA
>CAZAHL010000273.1:0-10306 GCA_964484845.1 uncultured Chryseolinea sp.
GAATGCAAATTGTTGATAATGATGATTCATTTGATGTACCAATATTATCAATTCCAAATCGTTAACTAATATTGATAAAAGCATGATTATTTATTTATGAAAAAAGATAGAATATTATCGAATATCATTATTATTTTTAAAATATTATGAATATTATAATGATTATCGAATAATTATTATGATGAGGGTGAGAAAATACTCGTGGCTCATCTTCCGGTTAAACGTGTCCCCACGGTGTATACTTTTATAAGAGATACCTTTGCCTGGGTATGCATCGGTGGATTAGGTTTATTCGTACTGGTAATTTATTCAGGCAATGCTTTTATAATTCTATCAACAAGATTTTCAAAATTAACTCCATGATGTGAAACGCCTAACCGAACGATAACCAATTGCCGGGAAGGGATCACCATCACACATTGTTCTTCAAATCCATCTGCCCAGAAAGCGTCGGTAGGTAGTTGAGGATATATTCGCACGTTTGAATTTTTTGGATCGCCTGCATTGAGCCACCACTGTGCTCCATACTTTCCTCTTTCAGCAGCTGATGCTGGCGTGACGGAATATTTTACCCAACCTTCGGGCAACAGCCTTTCACCATTCCATACACCATCGTTTAAATATAAGAGTCCGAAGCGCGCCCAGTCCCGGGCTGAAGCAAAGCTGTATGACGAAGCTACAAAAGTGCCTGACGCATCGGGTTCGATAAGCGCATGATTCATTCCGATTTTATAAAAGAGATTTTGATAGGGAAAACGATAGTATTCAGGATCACCCAATGTTTGCCGGACGATCCGGGATATTATGTTAGTGGTTCCGCTGGAATATTGAAAAAATGTTCCTGGTTCATGCACCAATTCGCGAGAGACGGCATAACCACCTTTATCGTCACTACGAATAAACATCTGATGAAAATCTGACGTAGGTACGAAGTAAGATTCAGACCACGATAGTCCGCTACTCGCTTGCAATAAATGGTGTAATGTGATTTTGCTACGCGGACCGTTTTGCCATTCGGATACCGGTGCAGATTTATTTATATCAAGCTTCCCTTCCTTTACTAAAACTCCGACCAATGCGTTGGCAATACTTTTTGTCATCGACCAACCCATCAGCCTGGAATTCTTGTCGAACCCTTCTGCGTAACGCTCTCCAATAATTTGATTTTTATAGACAACCACAACGGCATGGGTATTTAAAGGATGTTCAGGATCCGATTCAACAAAGGATTGCTCCAGAGCTTGGTTGATCGACTCATAAGCCCCGTCTGGCAAAAGGACCTTTTGAGTTTTATCTCCTGAAGGCCAGTCAATGGTGTCCTGATTCACCTGTGGAACGTCTGCTAACGAGAATTTTTGTGCTCTCACATTTTCTTCCGGCTGCTGGGCAAGTAAGGTACACCCGAGTCCCTTTCTAAAAATAGCTTTGCTTGTCTTCCAAAAAACAGTAGCGGTTACAGTAGAGTCTTCCTCATTAACCATAATTCTTGAACTGGATAAGCCTGGAAAAACCTGAAGCTCTTTTTCTTTCACGCTTTCCGCAGTGCGCGCGGATACAAAGACACAGGAGCACATGGTTTTTGCGGCCATGCCCGCCATGACGGGAGGGAACGTAATGACGACGTAGATTAGTGTCATTAGTAAGAGACCTAACAACGAAAGGAATAGTATTTTAAAAAATCTTTTCATCGGGTGAAGTTATTGGTTAACTGTTAATAGTTGAGTATTCTCAGGTGAATTCGTGATTTCGGAAATTTATTACATTCGTGGCTCCTTGGTAATATACTTTCAAATACAAATAACGATTACAACGTGTCTCACGCAGAACTGAAAGCATTTCTTGACGAGAAGGCCGATCTCTACAATCGACCTGGATTTATTGAGTCAGATCCGATCAGTATTCCACATGCTTATCGTAAAAAGCAGGATATCGAAATTGCTGGACTTTTTGCTGCCGTTTTAGCGTGGGGCCAGCGTGTTACGATCATCAGAAAATGTAAAGAGTTGCTAGCGCGCATGGACAATGATCCTCATCAGTTTATCCTTCATCATACAGAGGCGGATTTAAAACCGATGCAGGAATTTAAGCACCGTACATTCAACGCGACCGATACCCTCTACTTTATTGCATTTCTGAAATGGTATTATACAAATCATTCGTCACTGGAAGAGGCATTTAAAGTTTCCAAGGAGGCCAAGACCATAGAAGGTGGCCTCATTAATTTTCATAATCAGTTCTTTAGTCTCGAGGATCATCCTCATCGAACGAAAAAACACATAGCAACACCCGAACGGAAGTCGACTTGCAAACGACTGAATATGTATTTGCGCTGGATGGTCCGAAGGGATGGTAGGGGAGTTGACTTCGGCTTGTGGAAAAGTATTTCGCCGTCGCAGCTTGTTTGCCCCTGTGACCTTCATGTGGACCGAGTAAGCCGAAAGCTTAAATTAATCAAACGGAAACCAACAGATTGGTTAACCGCGCTTGAGCTAACATCGCGTCTGCGTAAACTGGATGCCGATGATCCTGTCAGGTATGATTTTGCCTTGTTTGGGTTAGGCATTGAAGAAGGATGGTCTAAGAATTAACAGGAAGTTGTCGTGGGCAATTAATCCTCACAAATAAAATAGTGGGTGGTATAATAGTGGTTTAAACAACAAGAAACAATCTATTTAAAGCTAATTCTGACTTAAATTTTATTGGATCAAGCCAACTTTCTTACTTTACTCAGAAAGGCCTTTTATCAAGTAAGGTTTTCGTCATTATTTATCCCCCAAGAGTTTAAATAAATTTGAAAAAATGAGTTCCGATAGTAGATTTGTGCCGCTTGTTTTGAAAATGGACACTGAACCTCACATGAATAAAACCTTTATCTCTTCAGCCTGCAAGTTCCTCTCCCTGGTTTTCTTTTTCGCATTTATAAGTTATACATCCTTTGCTCAAGAAATTTCTGCCGAGCCCGCCGCCATTAAAGCCGGTGAAAGTTTGTTTAATGCGAATTGTAAAGCGTGCCATAGAGTTAAGACAAAATTGGTTGGCCCCGCGCTCGCGGGTGTGGAAAGCCGCGCTCCTTCTATTGACTGGATCATCGACTTTGTTCACAATTCATCTGCTGTCATTGCTAGCGGCGACGACTATGCTGGGAAGTTGTACGCCGAGTACAACAAAACTCAAATGACAGCCTTCACCGGTTTAAAGAATGAAGAGATCCTGAATATTTTGGCGTACGTAAAAGCTGAAGCTGAAAAAGTTGATGCGCCCGTCGCTACGCCAGGCTCAACGGCAGCAGCTCCCGGAAGTTCTGCCTCCTCCGAATATTTGAATATTATTTTGATTGGGATGGTGGTCATCCTTCTGTTGATCCTCATTATTTTAGGATTGCTTGTCTCCGCCCTGAAACGTTTTCTCGACCAGAAAGAACTTTCTGTTGAAGACAAAGAGGTGGTTCATTCTCCAATCAGCATTGCCTCCATCACAAGAAGTCCAGGTTTTATTTTTATCGTAGTATTTCTTGTAGCTGCGTTGGGTTTTAAAGCCGTGATCAATGGATTATTTTCGGTTGGTGTTCAACAAGGTTATGCACCAAAACAACCGATTGCATTCTCCCATAAGATTCACGCCGGTCAGTATGAAATTGATTGTCAATATTGTCACGTAGGCGCGGCAAAAGGTAAAAATGCCACGATACCTTCTGTTAATATTTGTATGAATTGCCACAACCAGATTAAACAAGGAAGTCTGACGGGCGAAACCGAGATATCAAAAATTGTAGCAGCTTACGAAAATAACAAACCTATCGAATGGGTACGGATCCATAATCTGCCGGATCTTGCTTACTTTAATCACTCTCAACACGTCAACGTTGCGGGTGTTGAATGTCAGACATGCCATGGCCCTATTGAAACAATGGACGTGGTTCGTCAACACTCTTTATTAACCATGGGCTGGTGTATCGATTGTCACCGGAAAACAGACGTCAATACGAAAGGTAATGCCTACTACGACAAGCTAGTTGAACTTCATTCTAAATCTGCCAAGGCACCTATGAAAGTGGAGGAAATGGGCGGTCTGGAATGTTCTAAATGTCACTACTAGCCGTTATCCGTTAATCGCGACGGAGGTCACGATTGACAATAACGATTAACGATTAACTGATAACGATCAACAGATAAAAGATAACGATTAACGGTCAAATGGAAGAGTCTAAAAAGATATACTGGAAAGGCATCGAGCAACTGGCAAACAGCCCGGAGTTTGTAAAGCATGCGCATCACGAATTTGCTCAGCAGCCTGCACCGGAAGAAGACTTAGGTCATTCACGGAGAGACTTTTTAAAAATGATGGGCTTTGGTATGTCAGCCGTAACGTTGGCGGCTTGTGAAGCTCCAATCCGTAAAGCCATTCCATATGTCAACAAACCCATGGATACTGAGGCAAGCATAGCAGACTATTTTGCTTCAACCTATATTAATGGAGGAGATTATTGCAGTATCGTTGTTAAGACTCGTGAAGGACGACCTATTAAAATAGATGGAAATGCACTTTCAAGTGTATCAAAAGGTGGAACCAGTGCTCAGGTAGAAGCCTCCGTTCTTTCATTGTACGATAATTCAAGGTTACGCGGTCCTGTAACAAAAGGTAAGAAAATCAACTGGGCCGACCTTGACAAGGAGATCACGGCTAAACTTAACGAAGTTTCAGCAGGAGGGGGTCAGATAAGAATTGTAAGTAACACGATCCTTAGTCCGAGCACAAAAGCGACGATTGAAAAATTCAAAGTAAAATATCCGACCACTCAGGTTATTCAATACGACCAGGTTTCTGCTTATGGTTTATTAAAAGCCAATGAAGAATCTTTTGGTTCAGCCTTTATTCCTTCGTATGATTTCAGTAAAGCCAATGTGATTGTTAGCGTTGGAGCTGATTTTCTGGGCGGGTGGTTATCTTCTATTGAATTCACCAAACAATACGCACAGACGCGTGAAATAAGCGAGGAGAAGAAGGATATGTCTCGCCACTATCAGTTTGAGTCTATTCTTTCGATTACCGGCGCCAATGCTGATTATAGATCTCAGATAAAACCTTCGCAAGAAGGAGCTGTTGTTACAGAACTTTATAATCTGCTTGCCGGCAAGGCAAGTCGTGCTACAGTTTCTGGAGGCGTACAAAAAATTACATATCTATCCAAAGCTGCAGATGACTTATGGAACAGTCGCGGTAAGGCATTGGTAGTTTCAGGCTCTAATGATAAAGCCATTCAAGTATTGGTGAATGGAATAAACGATATACTCGGAAGTTACGGAACAACAATAAACACTAGCCTTCCCGTAAATTACAGGCTGGGGGATGACCAGGCGATGGCCGGTTTTATTAGTGATGCGGAAGGTGGAAAAATAGGAGCTGTCATTTTCTATAACTGCAATCCTGTTTATGATCACCCCGCAGGTGATAAGCTGGCGGCAGCGATTAAAAAAATTGGTCTTTCAGTTTCGACTAACTACAAGGAAGATGAAACCGGGTCACTTGTAAATTATGAAGCGCCCGATCATCATTTCTTAGAATCCTGGAACGACGCTGAACCAAAGAAAAATCACTTTAGCTTAGCACAACCTGCTATTACTCCGATTTTCAGATCACGCGCGGCACAAGAAAGTTTCCTCACGTGGGCTGGAGAATCTAACACAGACTATTTTGAATTTGTAAAAAATAATTGGAAGAATTGGTTCTTCGCTACGCAATCAGCCCACCTTGATTTACAGAGCTTCTGGGATAAATGTTTGTATGACGGAGTGTATGAACTACCTGTTGTCGCCAGCGCACCTCTCCCTTTTAACGGAGACATAAATGCAGCGGCAAGTGCGATTGCAAGTAACTACAAGGCTGGTACGTGGGAACTCGTTATTTATGAAAGTGGAAACGTAGGCAATGGCTCTCAGGCAAATAATCCTTTATTACAAGAGCTGCCCGACCCTATTACAAAAGCGGTTTGGGATCATTATGTAACCGTTTCTCCAAGAGATGCTAAGGGCATAAATTTTTCTGAGAGCTTTACAAAATTCGCTTCGATAAAAGCGAATGGTAAAACATTGAAACTTCCCGTACTCGTTCAGCCTGGCCAAGCTCCCGGTACAATAGGTATACCGTTGGGATATGGCAGGACAAAAGCAGGTAAAGTTGCCAACGATATTGGCCAAAATGTTTATCCCGTTGTAGGATTGGTAAATGGTTCACTAAACTATGCTGCCAGCAATGTGGAGTTTAGCATAACAGATGAATCGTATCAGATCGCGCAAACCCAGACGCATAACACCTACATGGGCAGGCAGACTGTTATCAAAGAATATACGCTGGAACAAGTCACGAAGAACGCTGAGATTTTAACAAAAGAATTCGACCCTAAAGTTTCTACATGGACCGCTCCTGATCATAAAGTAGATCCCGGAGATGTTTCTATCTGGAAAGGTCATGAGTATAAGAACCAACATTGGGGAATGTCTATCGACCTGAATACGTGTATAGGTTGTGGTGCATGTGTTGTGGCCTGTAATGTGGAAAATAATGTGGCCTTGGTTGGTCGTGAGGAAGTGATCAACCGTAGAGAAATGCACTGGTTGAGAATCGATCGCTATTACAGCAGCGATAAACCCGCCGATGATTGGAAAGGTGTGGAAGAAGCAAGCGAAAATCCTGAAGTTGTATTTCAGCCCATGCTTTGCCAGCATTGCAATAACGCTCCCTGTGAAACAGTTTGCCCAGTGGCAGCGACAACCCATAGTACAGAAGGTCTTAACCAAATGACGTACAACAGGTGCATTGGCACACGCTATTGTGCTAACAACTGTCCTTATAAAGTGAGACGTTTCAACTGGTTCAAATATCATGATAATGAACAGTTTGAAAAGGTAAATCCGGCGATGAATTCCGATCTCGGTAAAATGGTGTTGAATCCGGATGTAACGGTTCGGTCACGCGGTGTAATGGAGAAATGTTCATTCTGCGTGCAACGCATTCAATCAGGAAAATTAACAGCGAAGAAGGAAAGAAGACCAATGAAGGAAGATGAAGTGGTCACGGCGTGTCAGGCATCGTGCTCTACAGGAGCTATTGTTTTTGGTGATATAAATAATCCCGAAAGCAAAATTTCAAAACTCCTTAAGATCAGACCGCTCGATGAAAAACATCCTCATCGCGTAGACAAGATTACAGATAACCCAAGAGCATATCAGGTATTGGAAGAAATTGGTGTGAAGCCAAATATCTGGTATTTGACGAAGATAAGGAACAAGGATTCAAAGGCGTAGTTAATCGTTATCCGTTACGCGTTAATCGTTAACGGATGCCTTAACACCTTTCACACACATCACCCACACGAATAACGAATAACTATTAACGGATAACTAGTAACGATAAAATGCAGGTAACATCATCAGTTCGTGATCCCCTTGTAACCGGCGGTAAAACAGTAAAAGATGTTTCGCACGACATCAGCCGTCAGGTAGAAGGTAAGCCAACAAAACTTTGGTGGATGGCTATGGCCGTTTCATTGGCGCTACTTGGTTTTGGCTTCTATTGCGTATGCGTTTTGTTGTGGGAAGGAATTGGGATGTGGGGACTCAACAAAACAGTAGGCTGGGCGTGGGATATCACAAACTTTGTTTGGTGGGTGGGTATTGGTCACGCAGGTACCTTAATCTCGGCCATCCTTTTGTTGTTTCGCCAAAAGTGGAGAATGTCTATCAACCGTGCGGCTGAAGCCATGACGATCTTTGCTGTTATTTGTGCTGCAACTTTTCCTTTGATGCACATGGGCCGGCTTTGGTTAGGCTTTTATTGGGCACTTCCGCTTCCAAATGCTTTTGGTTCACTCTGGGTAAACTTTAACTCTCCCTTGTTGTGGGATGTATTTGCGATCTCTACCTATTTTACGGTTTCATTAGTTTTCTGGTACATGGGGCTTATTCCTGATTTTGCTGTTATCCGAGATAGAGCAGTTGTACAGGGAAATAAAACCAGAGCAGGCATTTACAATGCTTTAAGTTTCGGTTGGCAAGGAGGTGCGAAAGCATGGATGCGATATGAATCTGTTGCGTTGATTCTGGCGGGCGTTTCTACACCGCTTGTATTGTCTGTTCACACAATCGTATCAATGGACTTTGCTACTTCCATCATTCCGGGATGGCACACTACAATATTTCCACCCTACTTTGTTGCCGGTGCAATTTTCTCAGGCTTTGCGATGGTGTTAACATTGTTGCTGATCACGCGGAAGGTATTCAAGCTTGAAGATTATATTACGATCTATCATATTGAATTGATGAACATCATCATTATTGTGACTGGTTCAATTGTCGGTATTGCGTACATCACCGAGTTGTTCATTGCATGGTACTCTGGCGTTGAATACGAAGGATATGCGTTTTATAATCGCGTTCAAGGTCCGTATGCTTGGGCTTACTGGTCCATGATGACGTGTAACGTTATCTCTCCTCAGCTTTTCTGGATCAAGAAAATCAGAACAAGTCTTGTTGCAACATTTGTACTCTCGATCGTGGTAAATATTGGAATGTGGTTCGAACGTTTCGTAATCATTGTTACTTCCCTTCACCGCGATTATATACCATCAAGTTGGACTATGTTTCACCCAACCATGTATGACATCGGTGAATATCTCTTCACATTTGGATTTTTCTTTACAGCATTCTTATTGTTTGCCAAGTTTTTCCCGGTGATCAATATGGCTGAAGTAAAAAGTATTGTTAAAGGAGGTTCTGAAAAAAAGACACACGATCCACAGATTTAAAATGAGTTTCGTGTTTTAAAAATAAGACAATGGATGCAGATAAAAATTTCTTAGTGGGCGTGTTTGATGATGAGGACCTTGTGCTTGATGGCGTTCAAAAAGTACGGGCAAGCGGAGTTAAAATTCACGAAGTATATTCTCCGTTTCCGGTTCACGGACTCGATGAAGTGTTAGGGTATAAAAGAACCAGATTGCCGATCGCCGCTTTTTGCTTTGGAATTACCGGAACATGCCTCGCCCTTGTCATGCAGATATGGATGCTTGGATACGATTGGCCTATGATTATCGGGGGAAAAAATTTCGCATCGCTTCCACCTTTCATTCCGGTTACGTTCGAGCTTACGGTCCTTTTGTGTGCGTTGGGTATGGTGGCGACCTTTATGATCGTGAGCGATCTGAAACCTTATGCCTGGCCAAGACAATTTGATTTGAGAAGCACAGAGGACAAACACATTATGGCAATCGATCTGGCATTAAATAAAACAAAAAGCAAAGATGAGATCGCTGACATCCTTAAAATGGCCGGTGCCTCTGAAGTGAACGAAAAGAATTTTGAATAACCAGAGAATAACAAGTATGCAATTTGTAAAAAATATATTCATAGCATTCTCGGTCGCCGTCGTGTTAACGTCATGCGGAGCATCAGGTGATAACCAGGGTACTGAATATGCGCCTAACATGTATCATTCCGTTGCCTATGAGCCTTACACTCAGATCAAGGACTGGGATGCAGGAAGGTGGCTGACTTCCATTGAGTATCCGAAGGGGCGGGAAAACGACGAAGGGCATGCAGAGTTTTATAACTCGAATATTTATAATCTCAACGAAATGAACATGCGTTTGCCTGCGCCAAACACGGTGAGCAGGAATAAAAATGGCTGGCTTCCTTACAGGTTTGGAAAAGATAGTCTGGCCGCTGCTGCACGCCTAATAAAAAATCCATTGGATTCGTCGGCAGCGATGATTGCAAATGGGAAAGCATTATATGATACCTATTGCGAGCATTGTCATGGAGCGAAGGGAGCAGGGGATGGTAAAGTGGCTGCTGGAGTGAAAGTGGATGATCCTGAAAAGGGTTCAATTGAAAAAGGCGCGTACGCAGGTGTTGCCAATTTAACAGGTGATCCTTTAAAAAATATTTCTGAAGGTCACATCTTCCATGTAATAACACACGGTAAAGGTTTGATGTGGGCTCATGGTTCGCAGATCACCGTGGAAGATCGCTGGAAGATTGCCATGTATGTTAAGACGCTGCAAAAATAAGAATGGATAACCGATAAACGGATAATGAAATAACAATGGCTCATCAAGTAGTAGTTACGGAAGAACATTATGTATTCAGAGGAGAGACCCGGAACAAGCTCTTCATTCTCCTTGCCGTGGGCATCGCGTTGCTCGTTCTTGGAGCCTTTCTCGCGAAGAGCAGCGAGGGACATGAGCCAGCCGGTGCAGGGGGACATGCATCCGTTCGAAGCCAGGAGCTGGTAGCAAGCGCTCAGCAACACG
>CAZAHL010000274.1:0-10303 GCA_964484845.1 uncultured Chryseolinea sp.
CAGTTGCCTGGAGATCACCAGCATCCCGCACACCAGGACGATTGCAACTACAAATTGCACGATCACTAAGGTCTGACGTAGTCTTCCAGAAGCGTTGCCCAACGCCAATTTTCCCTTCAATACTTCTGCAGGTTTGAAAGAGGACAGGTAAAAGGCCGGATAGCTGCCCGCAATAAGTCCTGTAATGATGGTTAATATGACTAAAGCCGCGCCAAAATATAGAACATTATCCGCGTTGAGTGCGATGTTCTTTCCTGAAACTTCGTTGAATAGGGGTAACGTAACCTGTACCAGGATCGTGCTGATCAGGATGGCGATGACCACAATGACCATTGCCTCTCCCAGTATCTGCGCCATCAGGCTGGTTCGAAACGCACCCATCGTCTTTCTGATGCCGATCTCCGAAGCGCGCTTGGCAGCTTTGGCTGTTGAAAGATTCATGAAGTTAATGCAGGCCAATAGCAGGACGAGCAGCGCAATAGAAACAACGATGTAGATATACGTTATTCGCTGGTTTTTGTCAACGGCAGACTTCAAATGAATATCCTTGACGGGCTCAAGAAACAGGGTCTTGCTTAGACCCAATAGCTTCATATCTTCTGAACCATATTTGACCAATACTTCGTTGATCTTCTTTTCGACGGATGTTTGTGAATGCTGGGGTACCAGTTTGATGTATGCCTGAACGAAATTTTGACCCGCCCACTCATTGCTGGCATCGGGGTTTTTGCGGATGTATTCTCCTATTCCTTCACTCATCATGGAGGTGATGAAACTGGCATTCAGGAAGCTGTTATTGTGTTTGTAAACCCCCGTTATTTTATAGTTGACGGGGGAGTCGCCCTGGTTGATCAGGATGCTCTTGTCCAACGCTGACTCGGTGCCAAAGAGTTTAGCCGAAAGAGATTCTGATAGGACAACTGTGTTCGCATCGGTTAGCGCTTTTTTTGGATTGCCTTCTTTGAATTCAAAGGTGAGCACATCAAAAAGCGTTGAATCTGCTGTAAAGGCATTCGACTCATAGAATTTTTTGTCCTCATATTGGATCAGATTTTCACCACTAAAAGATCCAACAACGCGTGTAGCAGCCTCGATTTCCGGAAGCTCATCTTTGAGTGTCATAGTTATTGGCGGTGACACCGAACCAAGTTTGTCAAACCCTACCATATCGCCTCCAAACTGTGTGTCTATCCTATAAAGATCATTTAATCGCTGATGATGTCGGTCGTAGCCGAATTCGTCGTACACATAGAGTGACAGCAGCAAGCAACAAGCCACACCAAGGGAAAGACCAAAGATATTAATGAATGAATAAACCTTTGTGCGAATAAGATTGCGGAAAGCGATTTTGAAATAATTCTTTAACATGACCTTTGTTTGCAGCCACAGAGCCAAAATTAATGCCACTTGCCAGATTAGATCAAATCAGCGTTTCAGCCTTGACTGTGGTACATTAGTGAACGTAAATGTTCGCGTGCGGACAGTGGCCAGCTGCGACAACATAGCCAAACAGTAAAGGGTACAAAAATGGAAAATCGGATTGCCGAAGCAGTATTCCGTTGACAGATACACAATTATTAAGATAAAGGTATTAGCATGAGCAGGTTTACAGCATTGTATGCTGGAAGTCTATGTTGTCGGTATTGGTACCGTCTTTTTTGAATCGTTCCATAAAAGGCTGAATCCTCCTTTCAGCCTACAACCTAAATCATTGTTGTAAAGATTAATAGTTAAGTGCATAAACTAAGATGTTGATTACCCGACCCCACAGATCGTGGATGGACGCCGGGGAGCAATACATCTTCTGCGTATACACTGCCAGTTAATTCCGGAACTTCACTTTAAACTGATATAATAATTCGAATAGTTATTTAATAGGTCAAATTACAGACTGACAAAATTTTGGAAATTAAAAATTTAGGTTTGTTGTCTAAAAGAAACCGTTTCTTGCGATGGTTGAATCTGGGTGTGTACTTTCAGCATCGCGTACCGTTCTTCTTATCCGGATTATAAGAGCGAAGAAAGCCTCCGGTTTTTTGCCACCGTTTTGTAAATAAGTTTTTTCATCCTCCTTCAATCTTTTTTCAAAAGTATCGGCAGACTTTCCGCTTGGATCGAATGAGAAATGACCGATGTGACTGAGGTTAACCCTTTTCTTAGCGTAGTGCTTATTGTAGAACTTAGAATATTCGGCAAGGTTGGGAACGATGTAGTTAATATGACCTAGTTCATGACTCAATAATAATAAGGCGTTGTTATTGATCCATATCTCAACGGCGACAGAATAGTCACCATAGACAGAGTGATTTGCGTCTTCGTCCATAACAGCCTGTGTAAAGAAAGTTGCCGCTTCGAGCTGTATTCTTGCGCTTTCCTTCGGGATTAGTTTTATATAAATATCAGTGGGTCTTCCTCTTTTGTCCTTTATGTTATCAGTTTTCATGAATATACCGGGTGAAACAATTTTCAGCTGATGGATCAACTCTTCTGTTAACTCATAATATGAAATGTAGCTAATCAGATTTTTAATTTTTGACTTTATCTGCAACCTTTTCGCTAGCGGCAGATGCTCGTTTCCGGATAAAAGCACCCTGAGTTCTTGTAATGAGATCTTATTGCTCTGAATTTGAGATTCATAGCCATTCATGATTTTTGCAAACAAAAGATTGCAGGAAAGAATACATAGGGGGATCATTAAATAGATTGTCTTCATAGAGGATCTTTTAAGGCTAAAAAAATAAATATGTGTGTCGTACAACTTCCGTGACTGGCGGAATTAATCTACCGTGATTAAATCAGCGCTAATCATCTTGCATTCCCCTAAACAGATATTGTATTCAGAAATTTCTCTTTGCTAATTCTATGCCATACAAAGAATTAGTTTTTTTAATGTTCTGGATTGTTATAACATTTTTCTTTGTTCAATCATGAACAACATGATGTTCACGTATGAACATATTATCTGCTTCGGCCTGCATCCGCCCAATCACTCAGGGATAGTATAGAGTACCGTTGTAGATGGCGAAGGTTACATAGAATCTGATAGATTAGTATTTAATAATAACAGAATGCTATTGATTCTTTACGAATGCCGAACGAGGGGTCACCATCCATAGTGAGGGTCAACGTTCATTTGGAATTTTCTTGTTTGATGGTGTTCAGAAACGTACTACTATCTCCCTTTTGAGGTGTAATTTCTTGAAGCATTTCTGGTGGGTGCTGTAAGGAGTACTCAACCGGCTGGACTTATTTTCTAAAGAATTATGTCCAGGCTTGACAGTCGGCAAGAGCGGAGCGGGGGATAGAGGACACCGAACGTTCGGTGTAAATTGTAAAATCAAACATAATATTCTAGCCATTGATTGTACCCTTGTCCATCAAACCTACACACTCGGATAAACCGATTGTTAGGCACAATTTCAAACTAACTATTTCATATTAACATAGGCGTTGGAATTTCTTGAAGCATTGTGATGGGGCTGGCATAGTTGTGCTCGACGTGAGTATGCTTATTGGTGAAAACGCCCAGCAAAGGCGAAGCTAGAAGTGCCTGATATGGACACCAGCACCTGCGGAAAAATAACTTTACTTTTTTATTATCGAGTGAATGGACTTTTCTGGAAAATCGTGGATATACAATCTGACTTCAACAATCTTACCCTCTTTAAATGTAAACTGCTCACATAGTAAAATGCTGTCGTTCGTATTAGCAATACCTGCTTTAATTATCGCAAAAACGACATCTGCTTCGGCATAAACATTAATGAGCTCGAATCTTGAAAAATCGTAGAATTTTCGCACTTCAGGATAAAATTTTTCATATGCGTTTATTCCTTTATAAACTCCACCAAATGGTAAACTTGATGGTTCATAAACAACCATCGAATCGCTTGCTTTATCGGGATAATCTTCTAATTTTTTTTTCGTTCCAATCATTTCTAAGATAAATGCCTTGTTGGATTCTGTGTTCTCCATATTTTTTTTTGTGTTTAATTGACAACCATTCGCAATCGTAACTATTAAAAATAAATGGATGTATTTATTGGCCATAGTACGATTTCTTTTTTTTGCCCATTCTTTATCCATGCAGCTATAGTATCAAACTCAAGTTTGTGGCGTTTTGTTTTAGGCCATCAGAAATGGCAATTTTTTTTCACGTTGTCATCATTCCGGGCGCCTTTGATTCATGGGTAAAATCTTATTTTTCCATTTAGGATAAAGGAATAATATTTTATTTCACGTGTTCTACAAAAATTTCTTATCCAAGTTCGCAGGGTTGTTGGTGGAGCCCCCGCACAAGTCATCCGCTCAACACCAAAGGCGTAAGGTGTACGTATCGCCGTGAAGGGTGCACAATCCGCCGCCGTTGTTGGTGTTGAGCGATAGCAAGTGGGAGGATTCACCAACAACCCTGCGCACTTGGATAACCGATTAGGATGCACAATCTCGAAAATGCGCTATGTTATTTTTATGGCAGTGTGAGAGCTATTCGTTGTAATTTAAAATTGAATAGAGTCGACAATGTAGATAACATTGGAGTTTCTTGACCATTGTGATTGGGTAACGTGAGTAGGGCTCGACGTGCGTAGGTTTGTTGGTGAACCCCCGCACAAGTCATCCGCACAACACCAACAAAGGCGTAAGGCATACGTGTCGCCATGATTGTACGGAGTACAACCCCAACAACGGCGTACGTGTAGCCGTGAGTTGTACAAAGAACACCCAACAAATCCGTCGTGCGAAGTACGCAAGAGAAACACCCACATCGGCGACAAGCGCTATCGGTTTCTTACCATCTTTAAAACCAAAGGCGTGTCCTGTATTAAAAAATAGTAAAATCCGTTTGCGATTTTTACGTTAATGATCATCAGGTCGTCGTCGAGTGACCCTACGAAGACCATCCGTTCTTTGGATTTTATATGCCACATTTTGTTGTTCATGGATTCAAGCTCACTGAACTCAGTGGGTGCGTTGGCCGGTAGTCTGAGAAGGAACAGTCCATTGGGTTTGAAAATAAATTGTGCGTTGATGAGTCCGCGTTTCGTTTTTTCAACAGTCGCGTTTGCTGCCAGGTTTTTTTGTTCGATTGGTTCCGTGAAAGAGACCGTCACGGAGGTCCAAACCCCTACGATTTGTTCGCGGTTAAATGTTTGTCCGGTGGCTAGCGATGGGACAACGAAGTAAAGCATGATGATCAGAATTCTGTTCATGTCATGCGACGACCTGGTGTTGCATAGGTGCAGATAACGAATAAATTTGTCAAAACTTATGTCACGGGCCGTGGTGATCGAAAAAACAGTGAATCTTCAAGAATAAACACGACGGTATCATTGCTATTCCTGCTCTGCTAATCCGCCGTACCCGCCGTTCTTGGTGTTGTGTGATCGCTAGCGTGAGGGTTCACCAACAACCGCACGCACTTGGATAACAAATTTTGCCTACGACAGGGGAGAGTTACTTAAATATCCTTGAGAATATATTTATTCACGTGCTGGATTTATTATAATTCGGATATGCGTTGTACTTTCTTGAAAACATTGTAGGGGTGACGTGAGCAGGTCTCGACGTGCGCGGGGTTGTTGGTGAAGCCACGCGCAAAGCATCCGTGCAACACCAACAACGGCATGTTCGAAGTATTTAACGGAACACCAACACAAGGGGGAGGGGAGAAAGGTGTGCTCGAAGTGTTTAACCTACACTCACACAAGTAGAGGCTTCAGCTTATGAACGAGAAATACATTCTATAGAAATCAAAACTCCGCCAGGAAATGGCATTACTTGAGGCGCGCTCCGGGCTGGAGGGTTATTGGGAAAAAAGTCATTATAGACTTTGTTAATAATTTTGAAGTCATTGTCATAACCTGATACCATGTAGATCGTTGTTTTTACGATTTTTTCCAAGCCACTGCCTGCTTCTTCTAAAATTGTTTTAATATTTTTAAAAGCTTGAATTGCTTGTCCTTCAAAGTTTTCACTAACGAGCTTCCCTGTTGACGTGTCAATTCCGACAGTGCCCGAAACGAAAATAAGATTGTCGGTTATCACTGCTTGAGGAAATACAAGATTTGTTCGGAAAACTTTTGGTGTGTTAAAGTTTCTTGTCTGATTCATTTGGTAAATTTTACTGGTTACTGGCTATAACGGTTAATGTATGCGTGGCGACATTTTAAATCGACTACCTGTTATATCGTACTAATTTTTAAATGTATACACGATACTTAAAGCTTTGTAGCGTAGCGAGTAACGGAAAAGGTGTCTTGGTCCGGGAAGAAGACGGGCCGGAAAGCTTCCTGGAAATGATCAGAGTTTGTAGATTTAAAAGAAATTACTGTCAAGATTGTCTTTTGAAAAGGCGAGGTGCCTGTTTCATTGCTATTTCTGCAAATGGAGGAGCAGATATAAACTATATTTGCATTGCAACTTTATTTCATTTTTACGTGTCTAAATACCGTAATCAAAAATTATCGTTATGAAAGTTCAAAATGTGCCATTATTTCTAGTGACAATCGTTTTAACCCTGATCGGTTGTAATGATGAATTTTACAACGAGAATGAAGAGCGTTCTGATCAATACCTTTCTGACTCATTTCTGCCCATGAGTGTGGGAAATTATTGGAAAATAAATGAACAGAATTATACGGAGATAATGGATACGGTCCGAATAGAAGGTGATTTGTACTATGAGTTTTATTCATTAACTGGCGGGGATGCAAGCTCAACCAAATACTTGCGAATTGATCATGATAATAACCTGATAGAGCGAATACCTGCAAATACAGAATGGAGATATGTTCGGGCAAAATTTAATGCACCGGCAGGACATAAATTCTATACTTTAAATAGTGAAACAGTGAATGATTATGAAGTCACTGTAGTCTCCAATAACGATGATACCGTCCAATTCTCTTTTGATATGGTTTATCATCCAAATTTTAAAGGCCATCCACATATGGTTTCATATAAAAAAGGACTGGGTTTAATTGAGAATTGGAAAGAAGTAAAAATTGATAGTACGGTTTATACATATTGATTCTTGTATATGGTATTTCGCCATTGTTTGTGCCTCATTGAATACTTCTAGCGCCGTCCCGCCGTTGTTGGTGTTGTGTGATGGCAAGTGGGGAGGCCACCAACAACCCTGCGCACTTGGATAACAGGTTCGACGAAGCATTCTTACACATAACTAATATTGTTAAGTAACGGAGAATAGATCATCCATAAAAATGAATCAGGAAATTCCAATATCATTCTCCCTTAGTAGTAGTAAGTCGGTGCACTCCATATCTCCTTCCCGCCCGTTTGGCGTTGCACGCCGTCCCGCCGTTGTTGGTGTTGTGTGATAGCAAGTGCGCAAGCTTGTTGATGACGCCACGTATAAGCCCGTCGCGCAACGGCGAGTTCGCAGTATTTAACCGAACATCAACCACGCTAAGATCTTTTTTCTGACAAGTTTGCATCAACTCCCTCGGGCAAGCCACATAATTTCCATTATTTTAGCAGTCGGCCTGGAAAAAAACTGTTATGAACGATCTCAAAAAGAGGATGCGCGTAATAATCACCGCGTCAGCAACAGGAACACTGCTTGAGTGGTACGATTTGTTTCTTGCCATCATCCTGGCGAAGGCACTTAGCAAAAACTTTTTCCCGGACAGCGACTCAACTGCTTTTCTCGAAACTCTTGCCATAGTCGGATCTTCATTTTTCATAAGACCGATCGGTTCACTCATCTTCGGCTCGATAGGGGACAGGACCGGGAGGAAACGATCGTTTCTGCTCTCGTTAATACTGATGGGAGCAGCTACTTTTCTAATCGGGCTAATTCCGAATTTCACTGTCATTGGCTGGCTGGCCCCAATTTGTCTTCTCGTACTAAGGCTGGTTCAAGGATTTGCTTTGAGCGGTGAGTATTCCGGAGCCATTATTTATACCTGGGAAAACTCGCCATCAGATAAAAGAGGATATTATACCGGCTTTACGCAGGCAACTGTTCCTGTTGGACTGCTGCTTTGTCTGCTGGTGGTGATCCTGGTTCAATCGCTGATGAGCGTGGAAGACTTTGCGGACTGGGGAATGAGAATACCTTTTTTGTCGAGCGTTGTGCTGGTACTTTTTTCTTACCTCATTCGACGGCGGACGGTGGAAACACCTTACTTCCTGCAACTGCAGCAATCAGGCAATATTGCGAAATCACCTGTGAAAGAAGTGTTGACCGATAAGGCTAAACTAAAGTTAATGCTCAAATTGATCTTTGGCGGAAACGCAGCCCAAAGCGCAATCATGCATTCATCTCAATTTGTGACGCTATACTTCCTCCAACGGACCGTGCATATTCATGAAGCAACCAGCTACATCATACTTGCAACGGCACTGCTGGCCGGTACACCCTTCTTCCAACTGACAGGAAAGTGGAGCGACAAATTTGGCAGGAAGAAACTGATCTACTATGGGATGCTGCTCGCCTTTGTATCGATTCCGTTTTCTTTCTATTTGTTTCTTACGCTCGGTAATCCGGATCGCCTCACGGTTCCGCATGATATAGGCGTACCGCTTACGCTTGCGTTCATCCTGCTTGTGTTTGTCAATACGTTTGCAAGTGCATTAGTGTATGGCCCCATGGGCGCATTTATTCTTGAATACTTTCATGGACGTACCCGTTACACCGCGATGGGGTTCACGCATAACATAGGCAATGGATTAATTGGTGGAGCAACGCCGCTCATTACAGAATTCCTTAGAACCACGCTGACCGTAAGCGCAGCTTTTGCTCCCTTTATCGGCCTCCTTTACCCATTGGGACTGATAGGCATAGGGTTAATTGTAAATCCTTTCATTGACATAGCTGAGAAGAAGGAATGATCAACGAATTGGGTTTTTCAATTTACCGATCCTTCCATTGTTTCCACTGAAGAAAACAGCATCTCCTTTCTTTGCTTTTCGGCAGGCATGAAAGCTATCGGATGAGATCTTCTTCCAGGTATTGCCTTCGTCTTCGGAATGATCAACGCCATTCAAGCCACAAGTAACCAGCTTTGTGCCGGAGATAAATTCGACACACGACCGGTATCCCGAGGGAGAGATCCGGGGACTGATCCATGACTTGCCTCCATCCTTGCTGATGAAACAATTTCTATCCCGCAATGAATCTGCAGTAAAATCTCCACCTACGGCAATCCATAAGTCAATCTTGTTGCCGCTTGATTTACGTATGGCCAATGAGTTTGCACCCGTTGATGATTTACTATTATCGAAAGGAATTTCATAGGATCCATTGTTAGATACCAGACGTGATTTCATTCCTCCGGAAACGAAAAAGTAATTTCGTTCTCCTGCTAGTCTCACGTTCGTCCCGCTTGAAGCAAAGCAGCCCTCGGCGGTATCGGCTGCGGTATATTTCTCTTCATACTCTTTCCAGCTTTTGCCTCCATCGGATGTGTGGGCGATGAAAAACTTTTCCGTCACCGCGTCGCCTACTACGGTTCCATGGTGGTCATCAGCGAAATCCATGGCGTCGAGGAACATACCTTTTAATTTGTTTTCGTAAACCAGGTTCCATGTAATTCCACCGTCCGTGGTGCGAAGGATCTGTGCGGGTTCAGCTATGGCAATAATGACCGCCGTATTTTGATCAAAGCCTTCGATGTCTCTGAAGTCGCGATTTTCATATCCGGGAATCTTTGTCCACGACCACGTTTTACCACCGTCCGTACTTTTGCCAACGGTTCCTTTATTCCCGCTGACCCAGACGATGTTGTCATTAACGACACTAAGTCCCCGCAAACTAACGGGTAGACTGTCATGGAGGATCTCTATTTGTTGCGCATTCGTGTTAACTACTATAGCGCTAAGAAAATAAAAGATTATAATTCGCGCGAAGGAAGAAAGAGTCATGGTTTAATGATCGGGATTGTTTCCTGAAAATAGTACTTTCATCTGAACTATTGAAGATCTTGAGAGATGAAAAATCTGTTAGACAGGAGGAGCAGTTCGTTTGGAGTAAAGACAGAGAGTTTCAGGTGGGCGGAGATAAATCCAGGGTGTTATGAGACTTACTCAAGGAGAAATACCAATATTGGAAAAAAACCAACGAGATCTGTGCTTATGTGCCTACAAAAAGCGCTGAGAGATGTTTTAAGTCCGATAGAAAATTCTAAAATTGAATTTTAAAATGCTAATTGAAATGCTAGACCTAAAAGGGAATATGTCTAATAGTGTTATCTCAGTTAAAATAACAGCATGCCGTTATTTCTGAAAATATAATGGCAATGCTTATATTGTGTTGTTGAACAAAACCTTCGGTAGTTTT
>CAZAHL010000275.1:0-10296 GCA_964484845.1 uncultured Chryseolinea sp.
TGTAAAAAACTCCGGCAAAGGGGCCTCAATATTTTTTTTACCGGAAAGACGAGGAAACTTAAGCCTCCCTCCTTACTCACTGGCCTTGGGACAGGCCACTGCTGGAGCATGATGCTTCTCCCTCAAGGCTATAAGAAACGACGCCCGTCGCAAAACTGCCAAAACAACTGAATGGCTAGTACATATGCTATGCGCATCGGCTAGTAGAAGTAGTTGCCTAGAATAGCGGCGGTCAATGTTTTGGTACTTCCCGGGCCATCGCATTATCGTAGACAAATCAGTGGCCATTGCTTCAAAAATTAGAACCATCAATCTAGAATCGTCAATGTTTA
This sequence comes from uncultured Chryseolinea sp., assembly GCA_964484845.1. Lineage (GTDB taxonomy): Bacteria > Bacteroidota > Bacteroidia > Cytophagales > Cyclobacteriaceae > Chryseolinea. The sequence continues at coordinate 333 of CAZAHL010000275.1, forward strand.
ATCTTGGCGATAAATTATGGCAAACATTTCATTTGGATCACAAGTTGTGATTGAAGTGATTGCAAGCCTGAAAGGGCTTCAATTTGAATAGCCACCGGTGAAGCCGGTGGGTAAAAATTATTATTGCTGGTAAACCCTGAAAGGGTTGAACGTGGTGAGCCATAAATTCAAAACTATAAGCACTTATCGCGTTTTTTCTTTCAGGATGTAATTGTACTTCAAATGGAAAAACATTAAACCCCTTCGGGGTTTTGTGCGATTACAACAACGATACCCTGAGTTACACTCAGAGCTATTCACATTGAAGCCTTTCAGGCTTCGTTATCATATTTTTATATTTGATCACTTTGCACGACTTCCGTTGTGGGAAGTATTTCCTTAGAATCTTCAAACCTTTAAAGTGCCATGACGCGAAATGTTACTAATGACGATTGAGATTGAGGGTCTCTTCCTAAATCGGAAAAATGTGAATCACGTCCAAAATCGTCAATCCTAAATCGTCAATCTACAATCCAGAGCCCCTTTACCCTTACAAGACTTTGCTTTGTTTGTAATCAATCATTAAGTCAAACTTATTTGATTATCAATTTTTTTTTAGGGTATTTGTAGGCAATCATTTTTTATGATTTATCCTGTGAGATACCTGTATTTTTACTTCGCCATTTTGCCCCTGCTCCTCCAGATGTCTTGCGCAGAAAAAACGAAAGAGAAATACGTACTTGAAATTATTCCTCCGGAGCACAGTGGTATTACCTTTTCAAATGACTTATCGGAGTCTGAAGATCTCAACATTCTGACATTCGAATATTTCTATAACGGCGCGGGAGTTGGTATTGGAGACATCAGCAATGACGGCCACCAGGATATTTTTTTTTCCGCCAACATGTCCAAGAACCGTTTGTATGTCAACAAAGGTAATTTTGTGTTTGAAGATATTACTGAGAAAGCCGGCTTCCTTTCGACTAACAAATGGGCTGCCGGTGTTTCGATGGTTGATATCAATCAGGATGGGTGGCTTGATATATACGTGTGTTATGCAGGGCCTTACTCAGATCCCCAGCAAAGAGCAAATGAACTTTACATCAATAACGGAGATCAAACATTTTCAGAACAGGCAAAACGTTATGGTCTTGCCGACACCAGACATACCGTTCAGGCTGCATTTTTCGATTACGATAAGGATGGTGATCAGGATGTTTACCTTCTGACCAACACTACAGATGAGACTGGACCCAATGTTATCCGTCCAAAAAGGCTAAAGGGTGAAATGATTAATACGGATCGCCTTTATAGAAATAATGGTGATGAGACGTTTACAGATGTTTCACAGCACGCGGGTATCACGGTCGAAGGATATGGGCTAGGAGTTACTATTACTGACATCAACCAGGATAACTGGCTTGATATTTTTGTTTCAAACGATTATCTGTCCAACGACCTGTTGTATATCAACAATCGCAACGGAACCTTTACAGATCGTGCTGCTGAAAGTTTCAAGCATACAAGCTACTCCGCCATGGGCAATGACGTAGCTGACATTAATAATGATGCGTTACCTGATATTGTCTCCGTCGACATGCTTCCACCGGACAACACCCGGCAGAAGCTTATGCTGGGGGCTACCAGCTACGATCGTTACCGATCCGAAATTCAATTTGGCTATTTACCTCAGTTTATTCGCAATACGCTTCAGTTTAACAGGGGGCTTAGCGATGATAGCACGGTAATCTTCAGTGAAATCGGACAGCAAGCCGGTATCCACGCAACGGACTGGAGCTGGAGCGCTTTGTTACCAGATCTCGATAACGATGGATGGAAAGACCTGATCATCACCAACGGTTACCCTAGGGATATTACCAATCGCGATTTCGCGAGTTATAAAGCGAATGAATTTATGCGAAATGGACTTAATGAACCTACGCTAAAAAAATTAAAACATGCATTGAGTTCGTTGGAGGGCGCTCACCTTCATGACTTCGTTTTTAAAAATAATGGTGACCTGACATTTTCAGATAAGTCTGCTGAATGGGGACTTACCAAAGCATCGTATTCAACCGGCGCGGCGTATGGAGATCTGGATAACGATGGAGATCTGGATGTAGTGATCAGTGCAATAAATTCACCGGCCTTTTTATACAAGAACAATACGGATCAAGTAACAAAAAATAATTTTCTTACAATTACGCTGGAAGGCACAAAGGGAAATCTAAGTGGTTTTGGGACCAAGGTGTGGATATATCATTCGGATACGGTGCAATATTTTGAACATACTCCCTATCGCGGATATCAATCTACCATGGGAACAGGGATACATGCAGGATTGGGAAGCCAAAGCCGTGTTGATTCAATTAGCGTGTTATGGCCCGATGGCAAGGCTCAAGTTTTGAAAGACGTTGCTGCGAATCAATTTTTAAAGGTCAGGCACATGGATTCGAAGCCGGCCGCCAGGCAGGTAAAAAAAATCTCACAGCCTTATTTTAGCTCGGCAAACAAAGAACGATCTGTTCAATATGTTCACAAGGAAACGCATTATATAGATTTCAAAATTCAGCCTCTTCTTCCTCATAAATACTCTCAGAACGGCCCCGGTGTAGCCGTTGGAGATGTGAATGGAGATGGCCTGGATGATTTTATTGCAGGGGGCGCCTTCAAACAACCAACGCATCTTTTTATTCAGCAGAAAAACGGAGGATTTCTTACGAAAGCATTTGAAGGTGAGATTAAATATGAAGAAGATATGGGTTTACTCCTTTTTGATGCCGATGGCGATGGTGATCGGGATCTTTATGTAGTATCTGGTGGAAATGAATTTCCGCAAGCATCGTTGTATTACAGAGATAAATTTTACGTCAATGACGGCAAAGGGAATTTTGCCTTGCAAAAAAATATGACATTAGATACAGCAAGCGGATCTTGTGTCATAGCTTCAGATTATGATCGTGATGGAGATCTCGATCTGTTTGTTGGTGGTAGATTAAACCCGCACAAATACCCTGAAGCCGGCGAAAGTTTTATCCTGCAAAACAATGACGGACGCTTCCTTGACGTAACAGATGTTGTGGCGCCGGGTTTAAAAAATGCAGGCATGGTAACATCAGCACTTTGGACCGATGTCGACAATGATCAGCAAATCGATCTGATTGTCGTGGGAGAATGGATGCCTGTGACCATTTTCAAAAATCTAAATGGAAAATTTTCAAAGGGGAAATTTGATGTGCCGCAGTCAAGGGGCTGGTGGAACAGTATTGCTGGCGCTGACTTCGATCGAGATGGCGATACCGATTATATTCTTGGCAATCTTGGATTGAACTCACGGTTCAAAACTTCTTCTGAAAAACCGGTACGGGTTTACAGTGGAGATTTTAACGGAGACGGAGCTCACGATGCGATCCTTGCTCATTATATTGAAGGGATCAACAGACCTGTCCATCCCCGGGATGATATTTTGTTACAAATGAGCTCTTCTAGGAAGAAATTTAAAAATTACCAAAGCTATGCAGATGCAACAATTGAAGATATTTTAGGCGACACCTTCACTCAGACTAACCACGCTGAAACCTTTTCCACCGCTTATCTTGAAAACAAAGGAAATGACCAGTGGCTGTTAAAACCGCTTCCTGCTGAAGCTCAATTTGCTCCCGTGTTTGGTATTCTGACAGAAGATTTCACCGGTGACGGATTTACGGATGTCGTACTTACCGGAAACTCATACGCTCCGGATGTATTAACCGGAAGATACGATGCATTTAAAGGTCTGCTTTTGTCGGGTGATGGGAATGGGAGTTTTAAACCATTAACCTTTCAAGAGGCTGGTCTCTTCATTGATGGGGATGCGAAAGGCCTTGCTTCGTTGCTTACAACGGATAAGATGCTGATTTTAGCAGCACAAAATAATGACACCCTCAGCGTGATAGAAAATATAGTTTCAAACAGACCTGTATTCGTCGCAAAAGATAACGATGTATTTGCCCTCGTTACAGGGAAAAATGGTTCTAGAATAAAATATGAATTTTATTACGGCAGCGGATATCTCTCTCAATCCTCGCGCAGCCTTAGGCTCCCTGCAGATACTAAAAAAGTTTTGGTATACAACAGCAACGGAGAGTCACGGGAAATCGATTACTGATCTACAACCTTTGAAAGAAAGTGAATTGCGTAACGTTCTTGATTGTTGCCGGGAAAAAGCAATCTTTTTTCCTCTCTTAGTTTGAGTTTGTCTTTGTCGATCCCAACAATACAGAAAACCGATCTGTATTCACCTGCTGGGTTTTTTATTATCAGCGTGTCGGGGTGAGGTAGCACGTACAAAAAATTTCTTGACTCCTCCCCGATTGTAAGACGAACCGTATCATTTCCTACAAAAGTGTATCGAGGCTCATTTTGTGTATCAGTTTGCGTAAAGCCAAAGTTGTTATAAAATGAATAGATGGAATCAACTTCCCACGTACCCGACAAAATTAAGGATCGCTTATCGTTGCACGCGAAAAGGATGACAACCATAAAAAACACTATCAGGACAGAGGATATTTTTTTCGTGATCATAGGCATATAGTCTTGCAGGTTATGCCATTCGAGGTGGTGCCGGGTTTTAGGTTCAAGGTTTGAGGTTTCGGTCTCCCGCTGTTAGTCATATGTGGGAAAGTTCGAAGGATATCGACTCAATTCAAGGTTAGCGCTGAAATAGATTCAACGCACAACCTCAAACCTCAAACTTTAAACCTCAAACCTAAACCGCGAAATTAATAATTTATATTTTGCTTCAATATTCCATTGCTCAGATCAATCTCACGCTGGGGAATTGGGAAGTAATAATGTTTCGGTTTTACAAACGTCCTTCCTGGTTTAAGGGGATCAATATCCTGAGCGTATAGGTCCGCTATATCAATGATTCCCGCTTTGTCCCACCGCATTAAGTCTTGGTGCCGTTCATTTTCACCGGCCAGTTCAACTCTCCTTTCGTGAATGATGTCGTCCATCGTTGCTCCGACAATAGGATCGAGATCATTTCGTTCACGTACGGCATTCAGTTCCACATCGCCATTCTGACCTGAACGAATCTTCGCTTCTGACACAAGTAAATAGACGTCAGCCGACCGCAGGATGGGGGCGTTCTGATCGGAATTTAATCCGCCGTTAACCCATGAGGCGAATTTTCGGAAGTGAAATCCGGAAGTAGACAGATCCGCTGTATATTCCTGTATTCCCGCGTCTCCACCGAGGTCAACCATGTCTCCAACTTTCAATACCGTGTAGCCCAGGCGTGGATCTGTTGGTTCGAATTCATCCACAAGATCCTGTATGGGCTCGCGGAAATCCCAGCCGCCCCAGGGTCTTGGCGTGGTATAAATTTGCGGCGTATTGTCCGTTGTCCAATTGGTCGTGTATTGCATAGAGAACAGGCTCTCTGTGTTATTCTCAGTTTCTATCTTGAAATTGTCTTCAAAGCTCGAAGCCAGCGCATAGTTGGCATTTTGCGTAACGTGTTGTCCTGCCTCAATCGCCTTGGGAAACTGTTCCGTATACACGTAGAACTTGGCCAGGAAACCGTACGCTGTACCTTGTGTCACACGTCCAAGATTATTGGGATCGGCCTGATAGGAGACGGGCAGAAGCTCTGCTGCTTCCGTGAAATCCGATTCTATTTGTGCCTGAAGTTCGGCAAGCGTCGCTTTAGGTTTATTCAAATTTCCACCCAATACGTCTTCTTCCAAAAAGATCGGAACTTCGCCATGTACAAGGTAGTGTCTCCAGTAACTAAATCCCCGGAGGAAGTAAGCTTCTCCAAGACTCCTGTTCTTTATTGAGGCATCCATCGTAACTTTGGGCGCGTTGATGATCACGGCATTCGCACGCGATATCATCTCGTACCGCCATTTCCAGGTATCGATAAGCTTTGGATTGCTCGCATCATAGGTAAAATATTCGATCGCCTGATCTTCGGCATGATCGCCGGCTCTCCACATGTCGTCTGACTGGATGTCCCAGGTGCGTTCAAAGTGACCGTAATAATTCTCCTGGAGCAAAGGCTCGTAGATGGCGTTTACTGCGGCGACAACATCGTCACCGTTGCGCCAGAATTGCTGCGAGCTAACTTGCCCGTATGATGTGGTTTCAAGAAGGTCATCGCATTGCACAAAGACGAAGGCAATGATCAGTAATGATCCTGTGGTATTTATGATTCGTTTCATAGTTGTGATCATTTTAATTCTTTAAAAGGATAATTGGGCGCCGATCGTCCATGTACGTGCCTGGGGATATTGAGCATAATCAACATTGATCTGACTGTTCGAAACAAATCCTCCTGCTGAATAGATACCCAGTTCAGGATCCATACCCGAATAGTTGGTGATGGTAAACACGTTCTGGCCGGTTACATAAAAGCGTGCCCTGGAAAGGCGTGCTATGCTGGATATACTTTGCGGGAGCGTGTAGCCCAGCGTCAGTGTCTTGAGCCGGAAAAACGCTCCAGATTCCACAAACAGATCGGAGGTACGATGGTTGAGGTTGTCTTTCGCAGTGGACATCCTGGGAATGGAATTGCTGGTGCCCTCACCATGCCAACGGTTAGCCGTTTCCGCGTACATGTTGAATGGATAGGTTGGATCAATTCCCTGCATCCTATCTGCGTTGTAATTATCGACATCCGCCGAACCGACAAAGTTCAGCCCAAGATCTATCCCTTTGTAGCCGAGTGTCGCGCTTATACCGTATGTAATCCCGGGTGTCGGATTTCCGATAATGGCCCGGTCCTTATCATCAATAATGTGATCGCCATTCAGATCGCGAAACCGCACATCGCCGGGCGTAATTTGTCCGTTTGTTCTCCGTGGATCCGCGGAAATGTTTGGATCGCTTTCGATCTCAGACAGATTTTGATAGAGTCCGTCCGTTTTCCATCCGTAGAAAGAAGCAATGGGCGACCCTACATACGTCCTCGAAATTTCAGAGCTGCTTCTTCCATAAAGCGGGCTAGGAAGAAAATTTCCATTGACCAAATTAGTTACTTCATTTTTCAGGTAAGTCGCGTTAGCACCGATCGAGTACGAGAATTCTCCCTCTGTTTTGCGGTAGCTGATCTCAATCTCAATGCCCTTGTTCTCAAGCTCCCCGACATTCTGCACTGGGATAATTGCCGTTCCATTCGAACCTAGGGAAGGTGGAGAAAGCAGCATGTCCTCTGTACGCTTGTTGAAATAGGCCAACGTAACTAAAATCTTGTTCGACAGAAGCCCTGCTTCGAGACCCACGTTGGTCATGATCGCTCTTTCCCATGCGATATTTGGATTAGCTATTGAGCCCTGCGCCGATCCGAGGGTTTGCCCGCCGCCAAATGAATAACGGTATCCTGAATTGATAAGTGCCAAATAATTCAGACGCGGTATATTTGAGTTCCCAAGTTCCCCGTACCCGCCGGTAACCTTAAGGCTCGAAATGACGTTGGTGAGTCCCTGGAAGAATGGTTCTTCCGAAACTCTCCAGCCCAATGAGAAGGCCGGGAAGTATGCCCACCGGTTATCCGGCGCAAACTTCGAAGACGCATCGGCGCGAAAAGTGACCGTTGCGAGGTACCGGCTCTTCAGGCTATAGGTAGCACGACCAAACGCTGACTGTAGCGCATCATAGGAACGGCCCTCCGACGCATCGGTGATTGTACCACTGCTGAGATACCGCTGGCTGGGATCTTCACTGGCAAGATCTTTCCGTTGGGAGGTCATATCATGATAATCAAAAGTTTGCTGTGAATATCCGGCCACAATCCCAATGTCATGCACACCGGCCTGCTTGTTGTATGATAGAAAATATTCCTGAAGCAGGGAGTGATTATTGAAAGAACTGATCCTCCGGGAGTTGTTTGTAGTGGTACGAGTCTGATCAAGAACCCTGATATTGAACTCGTGAGAGTTTCCGACACTCGCGTCAAGGGCAATGTTTGCCCGTGCATGAAGACCTTTAATGATCTCTAGGTCCCCGGTAACGCTTCCCAGTACGCGCGTGCGCGCAGAATTTCTATCCTGCGTATCGATCGTAAAGATTGGATTGTTGATGTCGCCAAACTGCGGACTTAACTGCGATGAACTATAAGTTCCGTCTGGATTTTTCACTGGAAGACTTGGATGGAAGCGGATCGCGCTCCACACAAGTCCATCTTGCGCCGACGTTGTATTGGGATTTGATCCGGATTGACTCGTCAGCTGGAGACTTTGACCAATCTTGAATCGTTCTGAAATCTTATGGTCAGAGTTGATACGCAAACTGTACCGCTTAAAGTAAGAATTACTGATCATGCCCTGCTCGTCATACTTTCCACCTGAAATCGCGAATGTTGATTTGTCCGAACCTCCGCTGATCGAAATATCAAGGTTGTTAATCTTTCCGGTTCCCAAAACTTCTTTCTGCCAGTCCGTCTTTTGCGTCTGATACGTAGGGTCTTGCCAGATAGGATCAACAGCCAATCCGTCATTTGCATAACGTTCGCGTTTCAGCACCGCCAGTGTCGGCGCATCCAGCACATCGATGGACTTGACACGGTTTGAAACTCCAGTATAGCCATTGACGCTGAGTTTGAGCTGACCTGCTTTTCCACGTTTCGTCGTTACCATCACGACGCCGTTCGCAGCTCTTGTACCATATATCGCCGAAGCGGACGCGTCTTTCAATATGTCGATCGATTCAATGTCGTTTGGATTGACATCCGCGAGAGGACCATCGGAAGGTACTCCGTCGACCACAATAAGTGGATCTGCATTGTTCACAGTTCCCACACCGCGTATACGAATCGCACCGCTGTTACCCGGCTCACCACCACTTCGAACAATATTGACACCCGCAGCACGTCCTTGTAATGCTTGTTGTGGAGTTGACACCGGAAGATCCTGTAAATCCGTGCCCTTAACAGACGATATCGCTCCCGTTACATCCTTTTTCTCTTGCGTTCCATAACCCACTACGACAACTTCACCTAAGGTTTGTGCATCTGAAACCATTTGAATGTTAATGGCCGTCTGGCTGCCGACAGCAATCTCCTGAATCGTAAATCCAATAAAGCTGAAAACCAGCACAGACGCTTCCGAAGCAACATCGACCGAATAATTGCCCTGGGAATCAGTAACCGTACCGTTGGTTGTTCCTTTCTCAACGATGTTGACACCAGGAAGTGGTTCAGATGTATCATCTGTTACTTTACCAGAAACACGTATCAATTTTTTTATGGTAGGAAAACCGGTAGGGAAAAAGTCAACCGTGCTTACAGAGGGTTCTCCAGTTGCCAATGGCAGGACTGCGGATAATGATCGAACATCAGGTATTAGTGTGATCTGTTTTTTTCTGATACTGTAAGTAACGTTAGTACCCTCAAGTACTTTGTTAAGAACGGCTTCAATTTTTTTCTCCTTTAATGATATTGTAACGTTACGGTCAAGTGACGTTAATCTGTTATGATTGATCACAAATGTATAACCTGTCTGACGTTCTATCTCACGAAGCACCTCCTTCAAGGGGGTATTCTCCACAGCTATTTCAAAAAAAGCAGGTTTGTTTTTTGTCTGCGTCGCCATTCCGTTTTCTGGAATTGTCAGTAAGCATGTCATAAAAAGGACAGCCATCCCATACATAGTATGAACGTGTATTTTCCGGACCCTTTTGCAGTAAGCCAGATAAAGTTGTTTCATAGGTTCTTATTTATAGTTAGATCTTGATTGCTTTTATTCATATATCACTACCTCATTACCCTTTATCGTGTATTGAAGCAACGAGGATATTTTGATCAACTCCAGTACTTCTTCCAGCGATTCTTCGCGGATTGTGATGGTCAAATTCTCACGGGTGGAAATAGCACTGTCGATTTTGATCCTTACGTTATAGCGACTTTCGAGGTGTTTGATTATTTCTGCAAGTGAAGTTTTTTCAAAAAGAATCTCATCTTTCTTCCAGGCGGATGAGACAGTGGGGTTAACAATCCGGTAAC
>CAZAHL010000276.1:0-10292 GCA_964484845.1 uncultured Chryseolinea sp.
GATGTGAATGAATACTGCAGCCTGCTGGCGAGGGTTGCCTTAAAGTCGGCCGACTTCAAACTCGCCAATCACTTTAATAATTCATTAACACTTAAACGAATTGAAATGATGAGAACTATAAAACAGAAAATAAAACCGTGGAAAATGCTGCTGATTGCGAGTGTAATTCCACTGACCTTCTTTGTAATTTCCTGCCAGGACCAAGTCATGGACGATGTTACCGCGATTGCAAAATCTTCAACCATGGTATTGGATATCCCCGCGGAGGTCCAACTGAAGTATGACGAGCTGACAAAAGCCAATCCCGATAAAAAATACTTATTGATGGAAACGGATGAAAGCATGAAACCAAAGCTTGATGTGATGAAGGCAAAAATGGAAAAATTGAATCAAAATCAGATTTCACACATTAGTTTGATCACCCCTACGGCAAAATCATCTGAACCAGTAAGAACTTTTGCCATCGTGGAATACAACGAATACATGGATGATATTCAGATTCGTTCGAAACTTGACGGGGACATTTTTACCGTGGTGGACGACACTGCAGTACCAGTGGGGGGACTTCCTAAATTCTACGAGTACATCGCAAAAAATATGAAGTATCCTGCAGCGGCGAGAAAAAAAGGCATTGAAGGTAAAGTATTTATAGAATTCGTTATCAATACAGACGGGTCCATCGATGCCACGGGTTTACATGGTGGAATCGATACTGACTGTGATGCAGAGGCCCTAAGCGTTGTCCAATCTTCGCCTAACTGGATACCGGGAAAAAATAAAGGTGTAGCTGTGAGACAAAAAATGATTTTGCCGATAACCTTTAGCCTGAATGCCGGAAAAATGGTTGATCAATCAAAAGCTACTCCCGAAGGCGCTATTGATGGGCTGGTCGTCGTAGGCGACAATTAATCACGTAGCAGCGTTGGCAACAAAATAGAAATCATAAAGAAGGACTGGCGTAAAAGACCAGTCCTTCTTTTACCAAAAAGGAGATATCCGCCACGACGTGTTCTTATGACCAGCCGTTCGTTGAGCACTTTAAGGTTCGAGAATTCTTTACAAAAATCGTTAGTTCATATTCCGGAAAAACCTGATATCGTTCATTTAGAATCGGATGAATTGTCCAATTTAACTAGTAAACTTCCAAGAAAGATACATTACAGACATGAGTGACGGTACGGAAAAATAAGCAGCAAGCACAAGGTGGATAGGGGAAATATTGTCACTCTACAGATAGAAAAATCAATATGATTTTGCTGATCTTTTTTTTCCAACAAAAACTATTGCTACCAACATTTTCTTTGGCCATTGCGATTGGAATTGCAGGCTACTTAATGATATGGTCTACACCGATCCCGGAGGGAATTGGTTATGGCTATATATTTGCCGGTCCCCTTGCACATTATTTCATTTATGATCTACGATATAAAAACGAATACTATTTTTACTACAACCGGGGATTAGATAAAGTCACTTTATATGGATCTACGTTAATCCTAAACCTCATAATTGGGAGCTCAATCTTATACTATGTTTGAGTTATTCGTTGATAGCATTCAAAAATCATTTGGTCATCATACTATATTAACCGACGTTTTTATTTCCTGCAAACCGGGGGAAATAATTGGGTTGCTTGGCAGGAACGGCTCAGGCAAATCTACGTTGTTAAAAATAATTTTCGGATCGATAGAAGCCGAAAATAAATTTATAAGAATCGATGGAAAAAATAGTACCCGGATGTGGGACAGACGAGACAAGGTTGTCTATCTCCCTCAAGACAATTTTTTACCAAGTCATTTGAAAATCAAAAGCGTGATTGATGCTTTTTGCAAAAAAACTGAAAGAGAAGTTATTAAACGGGATCCTCACATAAAACCATTTCTCGATAAAAAGACGAAAGAGTTATCGGGTGGCGAAAGACGGCTGATTGAAATAAAATTAGTCATGCACTCAAATTCAAGATACATCTTAATTGATGAGCCATTTAATGGCGTTGAACCCCTTCATAAAGAAGATGTAAAAAACGTAATTCAACAACATTCGAAAGAAAAGGGATTTATAATCACAGATCACGATCATAAAAACATCGTCGATCTGGCGACAAAACTTATCTTATTACACGATGGAAAAACAAGGGAGATTAGAAACAAAGATGAGCTCGTTTTTTATGGGTACCTCCCGCAGACGGGTTGAATGATAACAGAGAAAAAATTAGAAACTTATTTTGCCTGGTCATTACCTTTGATCCATTCTTTTAAATCTTCATACGGAATCAAAACTTCAGTTGGCCCTGCAGCATAAGGAGCAATTTCATAGCTATTATAAAAAAATACGATTCCCTCTTTTTTAAAGCCGTAATTTTTATTCAGTTCAAAACGATTCTCAGGAAATTCAAAATAATTTTCATTCAACGAAGCGGTGTCTGGCAGTTCGCGAACTTTTCTGAAATTCTTATTTCCCAAACTCGTCAATGCCTCCTTATATCCCGGCTTCAACAGGTTATCCAAGGTGAAATCTTTGCCCGTTTGTGGATTCAGGTTTATAAAGTAGACGCCTGATCCGCCATGGGCTCCTCCAGTATAGTATTCATCATTTACAGAAAGGCTCAAAAGGGTATCGGTAAGCACTTCTACATTTACTTTTGCCACATAATGCCATCCACCAAAGGCTTCTGGCATTTCACCTTTAAAATCATCGTAGTCTTGTATAAAACCTTCGCCGATTTGTTTCATCGTCTGGCCTTGTGCTTCCGGATTACCCATGGAAACAGATGCATCGATTTGGCTCTTGATCCGTTTTATTACGGTGCTATCCAACCCTGCAAATTCAGGATAGGTAACCTGATAGTATGCACACGGTAATGTATCCGCTTTACACCCTCCGGCTGATTCGATGCGAAAAGGTTTCAGCTCAAAACTGACGGGCGTTTCTTTGGTCTCCTTTTTTGTATCGCAAGAAAAAATAACGACAGACAACGCGAGGAAGAAAAAGTATCTCATGCTCAATGCTACTTGTTAAATATTTCCGCCAACTTTTTGTCGAGGGCTGCACCACGCAAATTCTTTGCTACGATAATTCCATTTGGATCAAGCAATACTGAAAATGGGATACCGGTAATGTTATACGTTTTTGCCGCCTCTGACTGCCAAAATTTTAAATCAGATACATGTGTCCAGGTAAGTTTATCTTCGCCAATAGCTCTCATCCAATCTTCTTTACTCCTATCCAGCGAAACTCCAAACACAGTAAACCCTTTGTCTTTAAATTTTTGATACACCCGTACCACATTCGGATTTTCCTGGCGACATGGGCCGCACCACTTTGCCCAAAAATCCACCAATACATATTTCCCTTTCATGCTTGAAAGCTTGACTACCTGGCCAGTTGTATCAGGTAGTGCAATTTCAGGAGCCGGTTGACCAATCGCAATGGCTTTCATTTTGTCAACCAGGTCGATAAATGATTTAGAATGATCATAACTTGGCCATTCCTTCCTTAACTTATTTGCCACAGCCATATAGGTATCAAAGTGCTGATCGGCATCAATCGCTTTGCTTTGGAGAAGATTGATTACGCCTAGCGAGGGCGGTTCGTTCTTTAACAACTCGGCTACCTTTTCATGGCTCTTATTAACTTCCTTCATATAGGCAGCTTGTAACTCTGCCATTCTAACCTCATTTTTCGCTTGAGATGCTTCCGCAAATTCCTGACTGATCTTCGCCATATCAGGGGATGATTCTACATCGCGCATGAGGGATTGAGTTTTACGGATGATATCAATTTCAGGGGAACCTTTTATTTCCGCAAATCCATTTGGATCATTTCCGTCAACATTGATTTCGATGTTGCTTTTATACAGGATGAAGTCAACAAATTGTCGATCGTAAAAAGTGATCTTATAATATCCGGGTTGAGAAAGTTTGATCTTCTTGGAATAAGTGTAATTACTTTTCAGTTTAACAGTATCCCGCCAACCCGCTCCGGCGTTTTTCAACTCCTGAATTACAATCTCTCCCTTTTGTGGGAATCCAACTTTTCCAGTCACCGTCACCTCCCAAGTCTCCCCATTTGTAACTACGTTTTCGCCAGAATTCGCATCCTCCTTGCTCGCCGACGAACAAGAGAAAGCAATAAACAACAAACTCAACGTGAAAAGCTTAAAGCTTAAAGCAGAAAGCTTAAAGCCTAAAGCAAAATTCTTTCTAAATGATCCTATCTTCCATCTCAAGCTGTAAGCTGTAAGCTGTCTGCTGTCTACTTCTTTCCTCATACTTCTTCTAATTTTTTTGTAATCAATTCATTTGCGACTTTAGGATCGGCCTTGCCTTTGCTACGCTTCATTACCTCTCCCATAAACATTCCCACAATTCCTTTTTTGCCGTTTTTATACTCGGCAACTTTCAGTGGAAACTCCTTTAATACTTCATCAATGATGGGAATAATTGCGTCGTGGTTGCTGTCCTGAATTAAATTGAGTTGTTGCGCCACTTCTAACGCCGATTTATTAGGATTTTTTAGTAACTCCGGAAATACTCGGTGTGAAGCCACGGAAAAACTAACCTTTCCAGTATCCACCAGTGAAATAAGTTCGGCAATTACGACAGGAGGAATGGGAAATTCATCCGCAGTAAGTGTGAGTTCGTTCAAATAAGACTTCACCGGACCCATTACCCAGTTAGAAGCACCTTTATAATTTTTAGTCACCTTACAAAGCTCCTCAAAATAGAGCGCTACATCTTTTGAATCGGTGAGCACCTGCGCATCGTATTCCGAAAGATGAAGCTGTACAATGTATTTGTTATACAACTCACGGGGAAGCGCCGGCATCGACGACTTTATTTCATTGAGCCACTTATCAGAAACTTCCAAAGGACTAAGATCCGGATCTGGGAAATAACGATAATCGTTAAGTTCTTCTTTTGTACGCATGCTGTAGGTCAGACCGGTGGCAGCATCAAATGTTCTTGTCTCAGAAGGGATTCTGTTACCCTTTTCAATTTCTTCGATCTGCCTTTCTATTTCATGGTCTATAGCGTGCTGTACATTTCGAATGGAGTTCATGTTTTTTACCTCCACTTTTTTGCCGAACTCCTTCGCTCCATTTAACATCACAGAAATGTTGGCATCACAACGTAAAGAGCCTTCTTCCATATTTCCATCACAGATATCCAGGTAACGAACCAGCTTACGGATTTCAAGAAGGTAAGCAAACGCTTCATCCGACGTACGGATATCAGGTTGACTGACAATTTCTATCAACGGTACGCCTGCACGGTTAAAGTCCACGAGGGTATCAAGCTCAGCAGCTAAGTGCATAGATTTACCGGCGTCTTCCTCGATATGGATTCGATGAAGTTCAATGTTTCGCTCACCTTCTTTCGTATTAATTGTAACATACCCTCCCTTGCAAATAGGCGTACGATCTTGTGTGATCTGATATCCTTTTGGTAGATCGGGATAGAAATAATTTTTACGATCGAAAATATTAAACCGGGTGATTTCAGAATGGCAGGCTATACCCATTTTTATGGCAAACTCTACTACCTTTTTATTTAAGCGAGGTAATGTCCCAGGATGAGCCAGCGTGATTACACCGACATTGGTGTTGGGAAGACTTCCGTACTCCGTCGAATCCGTGTTATAAATTTTACTTTTGGTTAGAAGCTGCGCGTGAACTTCCAAACCTATAACTGATGTGTATTTATCTCTGATTGATTTGTCCATGGGGTAAGTTTTAAGCGTTCAGCTGACAGCTTACAGCAGAAAGCTTGTTCATCATTGTCATATAGCGACTAGTTTTTATTAAAACCGGCATTTAAGCGAGCAATTTACGAGCTTTTTCTAGAACAGCATTTAGGCCGTTCAAGTTCTTGCCGCCAGCGGTAGCAAAGAAGGGTTGACCTCCACCGCCGCCATCAATCTCCTTAGCCAGCTCTTTGACAAGGTTTCCTGCATGGTACTTGTTGGTTTGGGCAAGCTTCTCGCCGATCATTACGGTAACCTGCGGCTTGCTTTCAACATCCGCTGCAAGGATAAGGAGTAAGTCATCAAACTGATTTCGTAAACCGTAGGCTATATTTTTAAGAGATTCAGCATTCGCAACAGACACTTTTTCAAGAATTAAATGGTAGCCATTGCTTTTAACGGCTTTTTTAGCCAATTGATCTTTCAACTGGTTGGTTTGCTCCTGTTGAAAAAGTTCAAGCTTCTTTTCCAGCGTATGCTTTTCTTCCAAAAGATTTTTTGTTGATGTAACGATATCTTTTGGATTCTTCAACAATCCCCTTACTTCATCCAATAACTTTAGCTCGCCACGGACGAACTGCTCAGCGCCCTCTGCCGTAATCGCTTCTATTCTTCTAACGCCAGCCGCCACTGAGCTTTCAGAAATTATTTTAAACAAACCGATGTGGCCCGTTGCCTGAACATGCGTTCCGCCGCAAAGCTCGACTGAAAATTTTGGATCGAAAGTAATGACTCTTACAAAGTCACCATACTTTTCACCAAACAACGCCATCGCTCCAAAGGACTTAGCTTTTTCAATGGGCACGTTCCGCTGCTCATCCAGTTTTATATTCTCCCGGATCTTTTCGTTCACAATATCTTCGACTTTTTGAATCTCATCTGTAGACATTGCTGCGAAATGAGAAAAGTCAAACCGAAGTATTTTATCATTTACCAACGAACCCTTTTGCTCAACGTGTTTTCCTAAAACTTGGCGCAAAGCAGCATGGAGTAAATGCGTCGCAGAATGATTGTCCATCGAAAGCGAACGTTTCTGCTTATTAACCTCAGCATGAAATGTACTGCTTAAATTTTCAGGCAGCTTTTCCGCGACATGAACGATCAATTCATTTTCTTTCTTCGTATCAATAATGAAAATTTTTTCATTGGCACTTTCAATAAACCCAGTATCGCCTACCTGTCCACCGCTCTCGGCATAAAAAGGTGTACGATCAAAGACTAGTTGAATTAGCTCCTTGTTTTTTTGTTTGATCTTACGGTACTTAACGATCTTAACATCAGCTTCAAGAAAATCATAGCCGATGAATTCCGGTTTTTTGTCATCGTCTATTAAAATCCAGTCGCCTGTTTCTTTTACCGCAGCTGCTTTGGAACGGGATTTTTGTTTTTCCATCTCAACTTTGAAGCCCGCTTCATCCACTGAAAATCCCCGCTCACGCGCTATCAATGACGTAAGATCAAGAGGGAAACCAAACGTATCATAGAGCTCAAAGGATTGCTCACCGCTCACTATTTTATTCTTAAGCTCCGCTTCAATGATTTCAATGCGCTTCAATCCTTTTTCCAATGTCCTTAAAAAAGAAGCTTCTTCTTCGAAGATTACTTTGCTCACATACGCTTTCTGTTTTTCAAGTTCAGGAAATACATCTTTCAATTGGTTTCCCAACACCTCAACAAGCTTGTAAATAAAAGGCTCTTTGAAGTTTAAAAACGTAAATCCATACCGAACCGCTCTTCTTAATATCCTTCTGATCACATACCCCGCTCCCGTGTTCGATGGCAATTGTCCATCTGCGATTGCAAAAGAAACAGCGCGCACGTGGTCGGCTATTACACGCATTGCAATATCAGTTTTCTCTTGTTGTTTGTATTTGACGTTGGAGGCATCGCCGATGAAATCAATCAGCGGAGAAAAAACATCGGTATCATAATTGGAAGTTTTCTTTTGGATAGCCATACAGAGACGTTCGAAGCCCATCCCAGTATCCACGTGCTGCGCAGGAAGTTTTTCCAACGATCCATCAGCCTTCCGGTTGAATTCCATGAATACAAGATTCCAGATCTCTACAACCTGCGGATGGTCATTGTTAACCAGCTCTTTGCCCGACTTTTTCTTTACTTCTTCATCGGTGCGCAAGTCGACATGAATTTCAGAACAAGGACCACAGGGTCCCATCTCACCCATCTCCCAAAAATTATCTTTTTTGTTGCCATTCAGTATGCGGTCTTCCGGTATAAACTTTTTCCAATAATTAAATGCCTCCTGATCGAACGCTAAATTCTCTTTTTTATCTCCTTCAAATACCGTTACGTATAGCCGGTCTTTGGGAAGTTTATATTCTTCTGTTAATAATTCCCAGGCCCATTCGATCGCTTCTTTTTTAAAATAATCACCAAACGACCAGTTCCCAAGCATCTCGAACATGGTATGGTGGTAGGTATCAATACCAACTTCCTCCAGATCATTATGTTTGCCACTTACGCGAAGGCATTTTTGGGTATCCGCTATACGAGGACTTTTGGACGTCGCATTCCCCAGAAAGAAATCCTTAAACTGAACCATGCCTGAATTTGTAAAGAGCAGGCTGGGATCATTCTTTAACACGAGCGGAGCAGAGGAAACAATCGTGTGACCTTTACTTGCAAAAAAATCTAAAAACTTTCTTCTGATTGAACCGGAATCCATTATATAAGTTATTTAAGCTGACAGCTTACAGTTTACAGCTAGCTTTGAGCTTTACAAGCTGGCGCTGCGCAGAAACTAAAAGCAAACTACACCCTAGCTGTACGCTGTCGGCTGTAAGCTGTACGCTTAACGGCAAAATTAACCTCAGTTGACAGAGAATAAGCAGGTATCCGATATTTTTTTATTTCTTTACGCTTATTAACCTTCTCTATGCGGCTTTACTTACTGATTTTCATACTATTCATATTTGGCAATGCAGTCAAAGCGCAAAATTTGGACAGTGTAAATAGCAGACTCAACAAAATAGATTCGTTGTCTACGGTGGTTCAGGATACGATATCCTTCATTCAGCAAGACAGTTTGGCTAGCACACAAGATACCCTTTCGATTATTGGAGTTGGAGATATTATGATGGGTACCAATTATCCGGAAGATAAATTGCCCCCGCGTGACGGAAATTTTCTACTGCGTGAAGTAGAATCCGTGCTACAGGATGCCGATGTAACTTTCGGAAATTTAGAAGGTACCCTGTTGGATTCTGGCGGCATTCCAAAAAAATGTAAAGATCCCAAAGTTTGCTACGCATTTCGAACCCCAGTTCGATATGTGAAGAACCTGGTCAATGCGGGATTTGATCTGATGAGCCTTGCCAATAATCATGCAGGGGATATGGGAGATCCTGGAAGAACGAGCAGCATCGCCGCATTGGATTCGGCGAAAATTTTACATGCCGGTCAGATCACACATCCTACTGTCATTTTTGAAAAAGATAGCGTCCGCTATGGTTTGGCTGCGTTTGCTCCTAACAGCAATTGTGTTGATATAAACGATATGGAAGGTGCTGTTGCTATCGTGAAGAAATTAGCTTCCATCTGTGATATTGTTATCGTCTCTTTTCACGGCGGTGCAGAAGGTGCTCAATTTCAAAATGTACCTCGCATCAATGAAATATTTTACGGAGAGAACAGAGGAGATGTATATAAATTTTCTCATACATTGATTGATGCCGGAGCAGATATTATCTTTGGTCATGGTCCTCATGTGACAAGAGCCATTGAAGTTTATAAAGAGCGCTTTATCGCTTATAGCTTGGGAAATTTTTGCACCTATCGAGGCATTAGTGTGAATGGAGTGAACGGCCTTGCTCCCATTATTAAGGTATATACGGATAAAACGGGTAAATTTTTTCAGGGAAAGATCATTCCTACCTATCAAACCTATGAGACGGGAGTTAGAATAGATCCTCAAAATCAAGTAATTAAGAAAATTCAAGAACTCACAAAAAAAGATTTTCCTGAATCTCAAATTGGCATTGACGAGAATGGTTTAATTACTTACCTTGCTCATTAACATGGCTTACAAAGAAAAAGAAATTGAAAAGCTTTACTACTCGATAGGAGAAGTAGCTGAAATATTTAGTGTAGCTCCCTCGCTCATTCGTTTTTGGGAATCGGAGTTCGAACTTATCAAACCGAAAAAAAACCGTAAAGGAAATCGGCAGTTTACAAAGGAAGACATCGACAATGTCCGCACCATCTATCACCTCGTAAAAGAAAAAGGATTTACACTGCAAGGAGCTAAAGAAATGCTTCGCAACGATACCCTTGCTGTACATGATAAGATGGAATGTATTGATTCTTTGAAACAAGTGCGTAAGTTTTTAACAGAGCTGCGCGAAAAGCTGCATTAATCTTTTCCGTTTTCCCAAGATATTTTAGTTGTTGGATATTATATTTCCTTCCCGTTGTGTTCTAATTTATTTCACCGTTGTATATGGATCAAAGCCGCCTTTCCTTATTAGCTCTTCATTTTATTCCTGGAATTGGCAACTACATCGTAAAGCAATTAGTAAGTTATTGCG
>CAZAHL010000277.1:0-10258 GCA_964484845.1 uncultured Chryseolinea sp.
GATGCGGCCTTGGAGATTTTGAAATGTGAGCGGTGTGTGGTGAGATTGGAGAATTGAAGATTGGAAGATTAGAAAATTGAAAGATTGTGCAATAAAGGGTATTGAATTGCGACAACCTTAGGACATGAGAATAGTAAGGAGGCTTTTAAAAATATTGCTTATCGCGATTGCTTCCCTTGCAATCCTTGTCTATGTAATTATGCTACAACCTACCTTTGGTAAATTACCTTCCGGCGAACGTCTCAAACGAATTGAAAATTCTCCCAATTTTAAAAATGGTTCTTTCCAAAACCTGGAAGAAACCAAGCTTATTGCCGATGATGCGTCGTACTTCAACATGATCACAAAATTCTTTGGTACTGATTCATTGAGAGAACCTGTAATGGCCCTTCCGGTTATAAAAACCGACCTCAAATCCATACCCGAAGAGAAACCCACCCTAATCTGGTTTGGGCATTCCTCGTATCTGATTTCTATCGGGGGCAAAAAGATACTTGTCGACCCAGTCTTTAGTCTGCGGGCGTCCCCGTTTCAATATGCGGGATCAAAAAGTTATCCGGGCACCATGGTCTACAGTCCGGAGGATTTTCCTGACCTTGACCTGGTGATCATTTCCCACGATCACTACGATCATCTGGACTACAACACAATTGCAAAACTAAAAAGCAAAACAAAGTTATTCTGTGTACCGCTTGGTGTCGGTGAGCATTTGTCTCGGTGGGGTCTGGAAGCATCTCAAATGCGCGAGTTTGATTGGTGGGAAGGGGATGTCGTAATACCGGGTATTGAGTTGACAGCAACTCCGGCAAGGCATTTTTCAGGTCGGGGATTCCAGCGAAACAAAACATTGTGGACTTCGTTTGTTCTGAAACTTCATGGATACAGCATCTTTATTGGAGGTGATTCGGGGTACGATAGTTCTTTTAAAACCATTGGAGAAAAGTTCGGACCATTTGATATTGCTATGCTTGAATGCGGCCAATATGATAAACAATGGCCCGATATCCACATGATGCCGGAAGAAACGGTGCAGGCCAGTATCGACCTGGGCGCGAAGATTTTTTTACCGGTACACTGGGCAAAATTTACACTCGCTCTTCATCCCTGGAAGGAGCCGATCCGACGTGCCGTTAAACATGCAGATGCTCTCAACGTAAAAGTAACTACTCCTATCATAGGTGAGCCACTCATCCTAAATGAAGCTCTCCCCTTTTACCCCTGGTGGGAAAAATAGCATATGCATTCTATAAAATCGTCAAGCTGAACTCAACGCTCTTCGGATTTTTTGAGCTTCGATATCTCCGCTATCTTGCATGCTTAATAATAGTTATGTTTACGGTTGAACAAGGGTTGTGATTACGTAACAACAAATTATAAACACCAACTAAAATGGGGTCATTTTCTTTCGGTTCGCACGGAGAATTACTGGTAATCCCTTCAGCCACCTCCTCTCAGAATGATTTTGATTTTCTTGTCGGGCACTGGATCATCTACAATAGAAGGCTAAAGACGAGGTTAGACAATTGCCAGGACTGGACTGAATTTCAAGCGTCCGGAACGCAGCAAATGATATTGCGTGGCCTGGGAAATGTCGATAATTTTCTGACTGAGTTTGACGGAGTTCCCTTCGAAGGAATGTCACTCCGGATTTTTAATCCAAAAACCAAGTTATGGAGTATCTACTGGGCAGATACGAATACGGCTTCACTCGATATACCTGTAGTGGGTTCCTTTAAGAGCAACCTGGGCAATTTTTACTGCAAGGATGTTTTTAACGGAAGGGATATACTTGTCATGTTTGAATGGGATAAAACCGACCCTGAGAAGCCTATCTGGAGACAAGCATTTTCTGCAGACCTTGGCAAGACTTGGGAATTCAACTGGTATATGACCTTTACTAGAAAGGGATAAGGCTTTTTATGCGTTTTCTTCAAAATTAATTTTTATCACTCGAAGCCATATCTTTCTTATTTTTAGTCATGAAAATTCTACGCGCAATACACACGGCCTACGGGGTTGTCGTGTTTGCAACGCTGTTTTTTATTTTATTACCGTTTTTGTGCATCCCGATACTATTTCCAAAGCAATTCAAACTGATCGGGATCATCAACCGTTGGTGGGCAAGGTTAATGTATGCCTTTATTTTCATTCCCTTTTATGTTGAAAATCGTTCCAAACTGGATCCAAAGAAACAATACATTTTTTGTCCTAACCATTTCTCCTACCTGGATATTCCCACCTTGGGTCTGAGTTCACACAACGCAATCTTCGTGGGGAAAGAAGAAATGGCAAAAGTGCCTTTGTTTGGGTTTATGTTTCGTAAGCTTCATATCACCGTCGACCGTAAAAAGTTAAAAAGCCGGTATGCCTCCCTGGAAAAATCACTTCACGCGATTGATGAGGGTAAAAGTCTGGTGATTTTTCCCGAAGGAGGTATCATGACTGAAAAAGAGCCGGTAATTTCCAAGTTTAAAGATGGTCCTTTTCGGGTGGCGATTGAGAAACAAATTTCCATTGTGCCTGTCACCATTCCTTTTAATTGGATAATTTTACCCCCCGATGAATTTCTTTTGCGCTGGCATCCATTGAAAGTAATTTTTCATGAGCCAATTGAAACCTCCAGGCTCACGCTAAAGGACCTGGATACTTTAAAAGAGAAAGTTCATCATATTATTGATAGTGAATTGAAAAAAAATCTGAACCCGGAAATTCTAAATAATTATATCACTTACCCATGAAAATCGATCGCCCTTTGTTGGATAAAATTGCTCACCTCTCCCGGCTGGAGTTCGATGAAAAAGATGCTGAAAAGATGATGAAGGACATGACCTCTATCGTCGACTGGGTTGAAAAACTAAAGGAAGTAGATACCGAAAATGTAGAACCTCTCACTACCATGAGCCATGAAATAAATGTGTTGCGTGAGGATGAAGTAAAAGAACATTTAAGTCATGAACGAGCGTTGAAAAACGCACCTAAAAAAGATTCCGATTATTTCAGAGTGCCAAAGGTATTAGAATAATTCAACGCTGATCTTAATACGAAAAAGCCGGCCGTTCCCGATATAATCGAGGCTATAAAAATTCCTATCTTCGCTTTCGTTACAAACAACGGGTCAGGAAAGGCAAGGGTCGAGATAAACAAGGACATCGTAAATCCAACTCCTGCTAACAGACCGAGCCCGCACAGATGTCGCCAACCCATGCCTACTGGTAAACTGGCAAGTTTCAATTTCACCATGAGCCAACTCAGTCCTACGACGCCAATAAATTTACCAATCACTAATCCCGTTAAGACTCCTAGCGAAATACCTTGAAAAAAAGTACTGTTAAACAAAGAGGCGTCAAGCACAATCCCGGCATTGGCAAGGGCAAAAAGTGGCATAATTAAATACGCCACCCAGGGATGTAGCTGATGTTCCAATTTCTGCAAGGGTGTTCCAGCCTCATCCGTGAGCTTATGAATATTTTCTATGACGCGATATTGCGCAGGCTCCAACAAGGCGACATCGTTTGGCGGTATAGCATGGAACTCTTGCATCTGTTTTTCCAAAATTGAAACAAATTTTTTTTCGTCAATTTTCGCTCGGGCTGGGATAGCTAATGCAGCCAATACTCCCGCTATTGTGGCGTGAACACCTGACAGTAAAAAGGCTAACCATACGCCACCGATACCTATAATTCCAAAGAAGAGGGTTTTTCTAATACCTATGTAATTGGCTCCCCAAAGAATCAAAAGAAATACTGCCCCGCTTCCAAGACTACTCAGTGAAATTTCCGAAGTATAAAACAAGGCTATAACAAGCACTGCTCCCAAATCATCCGTTATCGCAAGCGCCGTTAAAAATACTTTAAGAGAAACCGGAACCTGTTTTCCCAATAGAGAAATAATGCCCAAGGCAAAGGCAATGTCAGTGGCCATGGGTATGCCCCAACCGTTATTTTCAACGCCATCGGGATTGAAAATAATATAGATCAATGCCGGAAAGATCATCCCACCAATGGCTGCAATCAAGGGAAGCATGGCTTTTTTAATATCCGACAATTCGCCTGCCATGATTTCACGCTTCAGCTCTAATCCTATTACGAAGAAGAACATAGACATTAAGCCATCATTAATCCAATGATGCAGGTCATTCCTAACACTCCACTCCCCAATCGTGATCGACAGCTGATACTCCCATAAATGTACGTAGGTATCACTCCAGGGAGAATTTGCCCAAACGATCGCGATAAAAGCACTCAGAAGCAATAGGATGCCTCCCGTACTTTCGGCATGAATGTACCGGTCAATGGGTTTTAGGATCTTGTCTATATCAGGCATACAACTCTTTAAATGAAAAGAAATCCATACTATCTTATCTCTAAACAAAAACAAACCCAATCCACTTAAGACTCTTTTGGAAATTTTCAAATAACCCGTTCGTTAGATTAGCTTGCGTTGTAATTACTGCTCTGTTATGCAATCACTCTTTTTTTGGAAACGCTGGCCGAATGACTATCGGTGGATGGGGTATGCCGTTGGCAGCGTTTTTCTTTTGGCTATCTTGTTTTTATGGTTCGGTTATTTTCAAGGAGCCGATGGCGTAATCCATTGGGAAAAATTTCAGGAGCAAAAAATTGTAGAGACCACCGTTCATGAATTTAGACTGGGTCCTTTCAATTTAACCGTTCCCGGCGAAAGCTATGTGATCCTCGAATACTTCAACGGCAGCCATATCGCACCGAATACGACGGCGTCCTACCTGTTTTTAGCAGCTATCGTTTTTTGTGCGGTGCTGATCCTTTCTGTTGTGACCACCATGCCCCGATTCTGGTATTTCATGGGAATGGGGTTGTTCATACTCTTCCTTGTAAGCTTACGATTAGAGGTTCTAAGCGTTGCAGGATTTACGAATCGCATACCCATTGTAGTTTGTTTGATAGTGTATGTCATCCCGAGTTTTTATTTCAATCAATTCGGTACAACTGTCTCGATCGGCTACCGAATTTTAGTGTTTGTCCTGATTACGTTAGCGATCGTGTTATCAATCTATTTTTTTGCCGGTGTTGATTACCCTTTTTACCACCTTACCTTAACATCCTATACAACGGGACTTATCATCAGCGTCTTGTTCATCATCATGGTTGCGCATGAAATACTTGCTTCGTTCGTATATGTTGCCAGCCAGGGCGCATCGAAAAGCTTGCGTCATCTTTCCCTGATCAGCGTGATCTACATGACCAACGTGATCATTACCTGCATGCACGAACTGGGCGTAATACATTGGAACTTTATTTATCTGAACCCCTATCTTTTACTAACCGTTTCAGGCATAGTCGGCATTTGGGGGTTTCGGCAACGAGAGTCGATGTATCAAACTATTTTTCCTTTTGCGCCTTACGGAGCCTGTCTTTTTCTTGCACTCGGTACGATCTGTTTTGCAACTATTGCGCAACTTTTGGGAAATGCCAATGATCCTGCATTGAAAATAATTCGCGATGCTATCATTTTTAGTCATACCGGCTACGGAATTATTTTTCTCACGTATATCTTCTCAAACTTCGTCTTAATGTTGGCGCGTAATTTACCCGTGTACAAGGTCCTTTATAACCCAACACGCATGCCATACTTTACCTACAGACTCGCAGGAATGATTGCCATGTTGGGCTTTGCATTTTATTCTAATTGGCGGACCTATGTTTTTCACG
This sequence comes from uncultured Chryseolinea sp., assembly GCA_964484845.1. Lineage (GTDB taxonomy): Bacteria > Bacteroidota > Bacteroidia > Cytophagales > Cyclobacteriaceae > Chryseolinea. The sequence goes on from CAZAHL010000277.1 coordinate 5,691, forward strand.
GCGCTGCGGGATTTTATAACACTGCAGGCGATTTGCATACCTTGTTGAATAACAAAGCATATGCTGAATCCTTCTATGAACAAGCGCGAAGTCAGGCACTCCAAAACCATCGTTCCAATTATGCCTTAGCTACGCTGAAAGCATCACGATACAATTTTGAGGACGCACACGATAATTATGAATACGCTAACACAAAAAATCCGACACCATATTCTCTGATAAATGCGGGTAACGTTTATTTATGGGAGAACGATAATTTTCAAGCGATCCGAAGCTACGAGGAAGCTTATCAAAAGTTACCTCGCTCGGGTCCGATCAAAAATAATCTGGGGTTCGGCTTTACTAAAATTCACGATGTCGATTCTGCACTGATATTCTTGAATGACGCCAGAAGCTATTCGATTTCGAAAGCAACTGCTGAGGCAAACTTTCTTGCGCTTGCTGCACTCGATTACCTTCCCATAAAAACCGATTCGATTTTAGAATATTTTGATTCGCATCCTGCCATTATCAGCAATGCAATTGCCTTGTCTACGATTCAAGAGGAGAAATTTACAATGCCAGTCGATCCCCTTAAAGCAAAATACCTCGATCTATATACTGCAACCTTATTAAATAATCACATTATAAAAAGCGCCACTACGTTAGACACCACTTTTATTCACGAGGCTTACCGGATTGCCGACGATTCATTAAATGCTGACTATAGCGAAGCATTAAAATCATCGATCGCTTTTGCTTTTTACCATCGTGGAAACGTCTTAAAAGCACTTGAAGTTTTGGCAGAACTAGCCTATATCAGTCAACAATACCAAGGAAAATTCAATTATATCATGGGACTTTGGGCATTGGAACAGGGTAATCCGGAATTAGCATCAACCTATTTTAATTTCGCCGATACTTATACGTACAAGGAAGCAAAATTTTATAATGCGATTGCGCTTTCCGAAGCCGGCAAATGGGAAGAAGCATTGATTGGCTGGGATACCGTAGCAAGGGACCCGGATGCCGTAAAAAGTACAATTGCCGCTCAGATGAAAAAGACCCTAACGCTTAAAGCAACGGATGCACTATCTCTGAATGATGTCGAAAAATATCAGTTTTGCCGCTACAGAATTGGAATAAAAGACTCTCTTCTTTTCAACCGGGTCATCAATACATTTGAAAGTGCCGACTACAAAGCTCAAGCACTCCTGGACTTAAGTAAAAAATATTATGAGGCGGACCTATTGGTTCCAGCGATCCAATATTACAATCGGATTGCCGGTCTGGAACTTACTGATAAAAAACTGTACGATGAAGTCAGGCATACGGAGCTGCTGATGTTAGCCTACCGGGGAGAGTTACGTTTGTTGGCTAATCAAATCAACAAAGACATCACCTTTGATGATTCCCGTTCCATGGCCAAAATGTTATATACATCGCTAATTGCTGAGTCGAGTGGAGACTCCACGGCAGCTGAGAAGAATTTTAAAATATTAGGTTCCTATAATCCCTATTTTGAGGAAGGCATTATTGCATCGGCCAACTTTTATCGGCGAAAAAACAAAGATCGGATGAAACCCTATTCGATTCTGGCAGAGGCGATTCAAATCAATGGTAATTCTATCCGGCTGTTAAAGGCCTACATAGCAGAAGCTTCGCGTCTGGGATTTGATGACTATGTTACGAGTGCTTCGCAGCGACTTGATGATATTGAACGTGCAATTCGTTAATGCGCGTGCTCCATGCGTTTGGCTGTCGTTTGAACTTTACGCGTAGTACCGTTTCTTTTATGGTTCACAGCTGTACCATTTTTCTTTTGCGTGTCCTTCTTTTCCTTATCCCACAATTTTATGTTTTCACGGATAATTTTCCAGTAGTCCTTACCATAGTCAACAAGAATTTCCCCTCCAGCAGGTATATCCTTCTTCGATTCGATATAAGCGTTTAAGCCATCCACAACATAGTCTGCGTTGTTTAATAAACCCTTTATACGGGTTAATCCTCGCGCATCGTTCGCATATCGTGCAAATGCTTTTTTATTTGGCTTGCCATTGATCACATTATTTCGATTAATGTAAAAGATGTAGCCGTTCTTTCCATCCTCATCTTTTACTTCCTTCCAGGTGCTCCTCTTCCCGGTATACTCAATGATGCGGGTTCCTTTTGGAATTGCTTTCTTTGTAAAGAGACCCTGGCCAGCATTGGGGATCGTAGATTTTTTGATAAAAAGTTGTTTGCTCAGTAGTGCCATCTAAGTGTTAAGATAATCCATTGTATGTACTAGCCTACTTGGCCAGCCCTTTAAAACGGGGCGCAAGATATAAGAATTTATACATCGATAAAAGCTATGAGAATCTCTATCTTCATTCGTACACACTTTTGTAACAGCCTCTTGATAGACTTGTTTAAGAAGTTGGAAAAATAAAAGTGGTTCGCCGGCCTTTCAATTGATTAACCTGTGAATGATTTAACGATCAAGCGGATGCTTACAATAATGACAACTACTCCTACAACAATCATCATCTTTTTAATCGGCAGCTTTCGGGTTAAATGAGCAGCAATGGGCGCAGCGATCGCCCCACCCAGTACGAGGCCTGCAATGATTTGAAGGTAACTGATACCGATTGTAAGGAAAAAAGTTAACGAACTTGCCAGCGACACAAAGAACTCAGCCAGGTTTACAGAGCCGATGGTATACCTTGGACTTCTTCCTTTGGCTATAAGGGTAGAAGCAACGATAGGACCCCATCCACCACCGCCGATTGAATCCATGAAGCCACCAAATCCTGCCAGGGCTGGAATATTTTTAGTCTTTTTTTTCGCCTTGCGAACGGCAATTGCCTTCGTGATGATGATAATTCCCAATGCAAGTGTATACGTAGCTACAATAGGCCTTACGATATAATTATACTCCTCAAAGGAAGATAAGATATATGCACCTCCAATTGCCCCTGCAATACCTGGGATGAGGAGAGATCGAAACAATTTTTTATTTACATTCTGAAATTTAAGGTGACTAAGTCCTGAAATGCCGCTTGTGAAAATTTCTGCCGTATGAATACTTGCGGAGGCAGCAGCTGGAGGAACACCAAATGAAAGCAAAAAAGTAGAAGCACTTACACCATAGGCCATCCCCAGGGAGCCATCGATCATCTGTGCAATAAATCCGCCCAACACAAAAATGAAGAACTCGGGCCCTAGGCCATCAAACCAGGTATAACTTTGATCGCGAATAACCTCGAAGTAGTATAAGAAGGTCATTATCACCAAAAGTGCTGCGGCGGATACAACAATTAAGGTTACTGGTCTCTTATAATAAAGAGTTTTAACAGTTGGTTCTTCCGTTGTCACCTTTTCTACTTCTTCTTTGACATTATTCATTATAAGGGCAATTAAAATCTGGGATTAAATAAAAAATAATTAGCCATACCGTTGATTCCGTCCATCCCGTATAGGCCATAAGAAACACCATTTTCAAACTGTTGGGCTGGGATTGGATTGCTAAAAGATATGCCTGACGTATCTACCTGCATATCTATCTACTTGTTGTCATTTGGGGCTAAGCCGCAACTTGCGAGGACATTGAAACTTGTGATGTCGGGAATTTCCACTGGCGATGGGGCTGCAAGATCTTTCCGAAAAGGAAAAGCTCGAACAGCTTCTGCTTTTATTAGCTGCCATTTGGTTACAGTCGCGTACCTCATCCGAAAGCTACCAGTCACGGTTACCCAGTCAGGGGATCGTCGGGTGTCCTGGTCACGGAGATTTTTAGTAAAATCCCTTGGAATAACTATCAGACTTTTATCCGAAAACACGTTGATTAGCCGCAAATAAGCCTTGTGAAGGGTTAAATAGAAGGTGCCGTGCTTCATGCAAATTAATAGTCTATTAGATTAGTAGACTACGAAGGTAGAGGATATCCCTATAAAGTCAATAGACTTAAAGTTTTTTTATTTAGGACAGCGGAGGTGGGCAAGAAAAGGTTATTACAATCGTGATCAACGCCTGACCTTCTGATCGGTTCTTTAGATTTCGATGTTTAAAATCGGAAATTTTAGCGTTAAACATTCGGATGTGAATTTTTTCTTGCAATACGTGCGCACACTATGCAGAAGCCTTTCAGATGTCACTACTATGCCTTCCAACATATTGAATTAATTGTGGCCATCACATGTAAAACCGTAAATGATCTTACATACCATGAGAAAATTAAGTACCGGTAAATTGAAAGATATAGCCTTAATTTTCTCCTTCGCTTTTTCGGCCTTTGTTATCCTTGCTTTACTGATGCTTTACGTCGAGTTGACCGGTCAGCGATTTCAATACCTTGAATCGGATGACTTTGTATGGATTGGTTTTATAATGATTGGATTTATAGTAATTGATATTCTGATCTTCCGAAGATTTGTTCGACGGGCAAAAAAAAGAAATCGTTTAGACTAATTCTTTACTAGTCCTACTTTGTCAATTTTGGTTTTTTACCTTTACACTGGTAATGAGTTGTACATTTTCCTGTCCGCTGTTCAAGACCGGCGACCGAGTCGTTGTCATTTAAAAATCGCATTCACTATTGAGTTCGTGCC
>CAZAHL010000278.1:0-10149 GCA_964484845.1 uncultured Chryseolinea sp.
ACGCAGTGAAGAACTTCTAGTAACATCCAAAAAAGTTAATTATTATTACGTAGCTCATCAAAATTAAGGTCCTTGATTAGCCAATCTTTAGGAATATTTTTTAGCGATGTTCAGCGATGCTTTGGTAATTTCTGTTGCCCTTTTGTTGTAGGCAAGCCCACCTGGACAGCTTGGACTAACAATTAAAAGAATTAAATTTAATGACAGCAATCTTAGCCCAACTCATTTCAATAACCTCTCATGGTAATCACTTCTTGACAACGGGGGACTTAAATTCCGACTACGAAAAAGAGAATTCAACCTTTCAATTTTGTAATAGAGTGGACTTTAGAAACTTCAGAAAGACGTTTCCATTTACAAAACCAAAAGAAATTGTAATCGCTGAAAGTCCAATAAAATGGTTTCATTTTTTGAAAAAGCAAAACTATTCGCGACTTAGACTTTATTACCAGAACGCGGAAGACTCAACAGTTTCTGACCACAAGCTCGCAGGATTTGTTGGAGGTGGTGGGAAATGGTACATTGAAGCGGTTAAAGACAAGGTATCGGACTATTGGACAAGTCGATGGGACGTGACTAAACCTGATTCGACTGACAGTAAAATTTGGACTGTGAGTTACGGACTGACTAAAAAAAATGAAAGACCAAGAGCAATTCAAAAAGATCTTGATTCATTAAGACAAAACTTGGAGATGACCCTCCAAGAAATTGCTGACTTTGCATTCAAGCAGAATTTAGAATCGTTTGGAAAAACCTTCGACAGTGCAAGAAAGACACTGGACAGCGAACAACCTGAACAAAATTATTATCATAAGGACTTAATCAGACTTGACAAATATTCAATAAGAGCAAAGCAAGTTTTATTTTCCGCAGCTTCTGCTTGGGTGTTTGGAGGAATGGGGTCGTGGAATGACAATAGTTTTGAAAACAAGAGAGACAACGACAAGTACGAAGAATTGTCGACCCGACTCTCTAGCTGCATTAACGAATCAATCGTAGGAGTGATTAATTCATTTTAAGAAAGGCAGGCCACCTACACCAAAATGCACAATCAATGGCTGGGTTCAGTGTAAATTTGTAGTTTAGTTTTCAAATTACGTTTGGATTCGTGGGATAGTGACGCGCTTTGAATTCCCGACACTGCTTATGCACAAACGTCAAAAGAACTTAACAACGCACTGGCTATAACACATGGCACATTTTGTATCGGTAAATAATTCATAACTAAACCTCGAATATTGCTACCTCATAATAAAATGAGAAAGTTAAAATTACAAATACAGATGACCCTGGATGGTTTTGTTGCAGGTCCCGAAGGTCAATTAGACTGGATGTCACCAGAAATTGACGACAAACAAGTACAGCTTTTACAGGAGCTAACAGATAGTATGGATACGATTATTTTGGGCAGGAAAATGGCAGAGGAATCTATTCCTCATTGGGAAAAAGTCGCCAAGACACAGCATGACAGTCCTGAAAAAAAATATGCAGAGACTTTTGTCAACACGCCAAAAATTGTCTTTAGCAAAACGATTAAACGCATTGAGGGAAAAAACGTTCTGGTAGAAAACGGAGATCTGACCGAATCAACAAACAAAGTCAAAAGCCAAAAGGGTAAGGATATTATTGTATATGGTGGTGCAAACTTTGTTAATGAACTGATCAATCGCAACCTGATCGATGAATTGAATCTATTTATCGTTCCAACCGCGATTGGGATTGGATTGAAAATATTTAATAAAAGAACAAATTTCCAATTTGTAAAGTCCATTTCATTTAGCAATGGAGTTGTTGGAACTCAATATAAGAAAGCGGAATAGCTGATTGCCTGTTCAAGCATCCAAAACAATTCAATTGTTTTCTTCGGACATACGCTTAGTCGATCCCGGTACGATAGGCAAATGTTTCCATCCGGGGCTGAATACCGAAATAACCCAAAGTTGAACCTAAGGCAAATAATAGGACTACCCACTTGCAAAATCTACGATCGCTCTTAAATACGTGAGCGTATATTATTTTATTCGAACCATTCAGAAGCACGTCATACTGCGAGGCAAGGTTACAAGCACTAATTCTTCTGAAGTTTACGCTCAAACAACTCAACTAGATTACCTGATGGGTCAATGAGTAGTATTTGTTTACCTGCGGGGGCTGTCACCACTTCGTTTCGGAATTTTACATTCTTGCTTTTTAGCTCATCGATTAACGACTCGAGATCCTGCACTTCCAGATGGAATCGGTTCCATCCGCCCGGAGTAGGTTTTGCACCATCCGGCATAGCTTGGCCAGCTCCCCCGGCACCAGGCTTGTTCAATAAGAGATGAAGGTTGCCTTTTGAGAGCATGGCAAAAGCCGCCGGAGTATGCATGACTACATCAAATCCCAGTATCTGAGTATAAAACGTGACGCATGAATCAACATCATCAACAATATAGCGGACACTTACTGTCGTTGGGTTTGCAATAGAACTTTTCATTGTCATTAAAGTTTGAACGTCTGTGAATAATTATTCTGCAAAATGACACAGCAAAAATTAGCATTTTTTTTTAGGATGGTGTGAAAACCATACCCTCTAATGTTGCTGTGCCGAGTCGTTTAAATCAAAATTAAAATCATCAAAATTCAAAATCTTGTAAGATTGCGACATCTTACCTACGTGAAAATCGTATATGTGAACGATCGCATTCGAAAGCAATATGAACAGACTCGAATTCAGCAAGTTGCGCCAATCCGATGATGAACTACAAATTGCCGGTTTGAGCAATGCGCTTAACTTTGTTTTAAACCCTTTATGATTTTTCATACTTATCCAGCACCGGCAAATCTCACTGAATACGTCAGATGTTTTTGGGTATTGGAAAGCAACGAACCGACAAGCTTTCCTTTCGTCCATCGCGCAACTGCGGAGTGCTGCCCAGAATTAATTTTTTACTATAAGGGAGAAGTAAACTTATTCAGATCCGAATCAAACTCGGAAAAGACATTTGATTCAGGATTATATGCGCAGTCGCAGGCTTTCAGAAAGTTTGAAATTGATAACGCATTCGGAATGCTGGGTGTTTACCTTTATCCGCAAGCGTTGCCGTTGTTATTTGACATACCCGCAAGCACCCTAAGCGAGTATAATCTTGACACCACTACGCTCTTTGGGAAGGAAGGCAGTATCTTAGAAGATAAAGTAATGTGCGCCACATCCCAGCACTTGCGCATTGAACTCATCTCCGATTTCTTAAGGAAAAGGTTATCACAACCACGAAAACAATCCGCTTATCTCAGTGCAACGATCCGGCAGGCAATTGCTACTGGCACCATGCAATCTGTTAGCGAGATGGCCAATGCATGCAATATATCGGTACGCCAAATAGAAAGGGACTTTAAATCACTTTCTGGTTTCAGTCCAAGGCTTTTTTCGAAGCTGACCAGGTTCAGGTCCCTTATGGAGAGCCTTCCGTCCAAAACATATTCGATGGCTGATCTTGCCTATGAATTTAACTATTATGATCAGTCGCACTTTATCAACGAGTTCAAACGATTCATGGGGCTATCTCCTACGCAATACATCAAAGATCGTCTGCGTGTCGACAATGAAAGGATGACAATCGAGACGAATGGCGATCTGTAGGCAGACCAACATCACGAAGTTTGCCTTTGTGAAGTTTGCCTTTGTTTAGACCCTTTTCAGTTATGGCAAGTAGGACACCTTTGGGCAAGGAAAAATCGGGTTATGACGGGTTGTGTTCGATGTTTAAAGTTTAAGTTTGAGGTTTCGGCCTGCCTTATTTGCACGTTGCATTAATGTCACCTACCTTCTATGCTTATCTCTAACAAGAGGCCGTTCTTAACCGTTATTGCAAGAATAATTGGCTATGTCGTAATCTTCCAATCCAGAATGTTTCACCAGCTTTAGTTTTGCCAAAAAAGAAGAGAGTTGCCGTCATTCGTATTTTATAATGTAAGGGCAGTTCTGGAAATATTTAAAATCCATATTTAATGAAGATGCATTGTTTAATTCAAGCCGACATGCTTTTACAGGTGTCCGGTATCACCTCTGGACGAGCAGCTGCACTTTTGCCTGCTGCTTTGGGATTGGTCAGTGTGATTGTTGGCTGGGTGATTCTGGCTCGTGCAAGGGGTGGCATAGCATATGCGCGACTTGGTGCCATCGCAACTGTGTCAATAGGCGTGATCAGCATAGTACTGAGCGTAATGCACTTGGCCCGCACAAATAGTAGTAGCATTGGCACAGGATCCGGAAAGCTCGGAGCTATCGTAGCACTTCTATTAGGACTGATCGGTATTGCCTTAGGCGGACTCGCGTTGGTTCGTTCAAAGAAGAGCATTTCAGGCAATGGCCATAAAAAAACATAACATAGAGTGTCGTATCCTTTAAAACTCTGTCTGCCTAGAATATCTGATCAAGAATAGATATTTTCATGAAACAATCATTCGATGCTGAAAAGTAACTGATTTGTTTCAACTATGAAATGGATAACAAGAGAACGCCCAAAGATTGATCGCATAGCATGTCCCTGGCTGATTAAAAGATTTGTCGATAGGGATGCCGAATTCATTTATGTGCCGTTCGACAAGGTTCTTGCCAAGGCCAAAGAGCTAGACGCCACTCCATTCGATATTCCGAACGTAGAGTATACACACTATGGGGATGAGTGTACTTTCGACTACATCGTTAAAAAACACAAAATAAAGGATGATGCAATTAAGACTTTGTCAGCAATTGTAAGGGGTGCCGATACCGACAGACATGACATTGCAAGTCAGTCCTCCGGACTTTGGGCAATCTCCGCTGGTCTTGCGTATGACATAAAAGATGATCAAGAGCTTTTACAAAAAGGTATGATGATCTATGATTCCCTTTATACCTGGGCAAAACATCTCCAAAACGAAAAGCATACTCAGAATCCATTTGAGAATATGCTTCTCGATGTATACAACAAATTCCTAAAGGAGAAAAAGCAAAAGAAGCATATCCCCGAATGGGCAAAAGAATTGAAAGAGATTATACAGGATCAAATCGATACCAATCTAACGCTTAGTCTAAAGGAAATTTCAGAAAGTCTTAATGTTCACCCCTCCTATCTGTCGCGGGAATTTTCAAAGTATTTTGATGACCTATCGTTTGGAGACTATATCCGAAAATTAAGGATAGAGAAATCTATCGCTCTTTTGGAAGACCCAAAATATTCATTGGCGGAAATTGCATACCTGACTGGGTTCTCAGATCAGAGTCATTTTAACAGAATATTTAAAATGCACAAAGGTAAAAGCCCTTCGATTTACAGGAAAAGTATCACTAAAAAGTAAAAAGCATTCTAATGGTCATTTCCATCCTATACCAGCACATCGGGAATTCCGAGATTGTTTCAATAAACAATCAAGGCAATGAACGATACAGTAATTTTATCCCGTAGAGACGTAGCGAATCTACTCACGATTGAAGAGTGCATGGAATCAGTCGAAGCCGCCTTCAAGATGTTTGCTGAAGGAAAAGCAAGCCCTCCAAAAGTTCTTGGCATTCACACATCAACTGGTGGCCTACACATTGAAGCTGGTGTGATGAATCTAAACAGCAATTACATCGTAGCTAAGATGAACTCCAATTTTCCTGGCAATCCCAGCAAACTTAATCTGCCAACGATCCAGGGAGCAATAGCTGTTTTCAATGCAGACAATGGAGTCCTCCTTGCGTTGATGGATTCCATAGAGATCACTATTGTACGAACCGGAGCAGCTACAGGAATTGCATCAAAGTACCTTTCTAAAAAAGACTCAGAAATAATCACCATTTACAGATGTGGCAATCAAGGTCTCATTTCGCTGCAGGCCATTGCAGCAAGTCGCGATTTAAAGATTGCATACCTCTACGACACAAATCGGTCTCAGGCTGAAAAATTATCCAAGCATTTAAATAGTTCCTATAAGGATATGAAGGTGACTATTGTTGATGATGTAAAATCAGCTATCAAAGGAAGCGATATAGTTGTTACTTGTACTACATCAAGAACACCCATAGTCGATCTTGAGGATGTCAAACGAGGAACATTTATCGCAGCTGTGGGATGTGATAGTGAAGACAAAAGTGAAATTCATCCTCGTTTAATTTCTGCAAGCAAGATCGTATCTGATTTCACTGAACAAAGCGCAGCATTTGCTGATCTCCATCAAGCCATCGAGCAAGGATTTGCCACTAAATCACATGTGTACGCAGAGCTCGGGCAAATCATTGCAAGCCAGAAAATCGGGCGAGAGAATGAAGATGAAATTATTATATTCGACAGCACCGGAACTGCGCTTCAGGACGTCGCTGCCGCTTCGATCGTTTATGAACGGGCGGTGGCTAATGGGCTTGGAAACAGATACAACTTCCAAAATTGAATAGCCTGAAAATCGACCCCGAAACTTGCGGAAACATGCGGGTTTTTATTAAAAAATCGTGAAAAAAGTCATTTGCATACCAATCGTAAATTCTGTTCTATACTGGGAGTTGGAGGTTTGATAGCATTGCATAAAATTTATTTATGTCTAAGAGCGCTATCATGTATCTTCGGATTTTATCTTTCTTATTCGTTCAGTTCTCCGTAGCCACACAAGCGATTTACAGCTGGACAAAATATGTTCGAGACGAAAAACACACCTGGGCACCGAAATGGAAATTGTACCGAAATATTCATTGAAAGACCTGATCATATATTTTCTCAAGCTTGGTACTTGGGGATTTGGGGGACCGGTAGCTCTTGTAGGATATATGCACCGCGATCTGGTGGATGATAAAAAATGGATCAGTGAGGAAGACTACAAAGAAGGACTCGCTTTATCTCAGCTAGCGCCTGGTCCCCTTGCTGCGCAGCTTTCAATTTATATCGGTTATGTTCATTACAGGATTCTCGGAGCAACACTCGTTGGATTCGCATTTGTATTACCCTCGTTTTTAATGGTGCTGGGAATTGGATACGCGTATGTTGCGTACGGAGGTCTGCCTTGGATGCAGGCCATATTCTATGGTGTCGGAGCCGCTGTCATTGGGATAATTGCTATTGGAAGTTACAAGCTCACAACCAAAAGTATCGGTAAGGACAAATTAATGTGGGCGATATTCATCGTTCTCGCGATAACAACTTTTATCACTGAACAGGAAATACTGTGGCTTATTCTTCTTGGCGGATTTGCTGTATGGTTTACAAAAGCTCCACCGAAATGGCTGAGCTCTTCTGCAAACGGAATGCTTCCAACAATACTTCTTCAACTGCAACCTCTCGCTACCCAATCGAAACTCGTAGAGATAGCTTGGTTTTTTACTAAAGCTGGCGCGTTCGTATTTGGAAGCGGACTTGCAATTGTTCCTTTCCTTTATGGTGGTGTGGTGAAAGAATATCAATGGCTGAATGAACAACAATTTGTTGACGCTGTCGCGGTTGCCATGATCACACCTGGTCCCGTTGTAATTACTGTTGGTTTTATCGGATATCTTGTCGCAGGATTTTGGGGAGCTGTCGTTGCAGCATTGGCCACCTTCATTCCCTGTTATTTGTTCACGGTAATACCGGCACCTTATTTCAAGAAATACGGAAAGCATCCTGCGATCAAAGCGTTTGTCGATGGCGTAACCGCTGCGGCTATTGGTGCGATCGCCGGGGCTGTTCTGGTTCTTGGGAAACGTACACTTACCGATATCCCAACAATACTGATTGCTCTTTCAACGACTGCCATACTGTTCAGATTTAAAAAAATACAAGAACCGTTCATCATCATTGCTGCTGCTGCAATCGGTATACTTATTAAACTCATAATTCCTTAACAATATGAAAACAATACTACTATTTGCGTTCGCTACTTTACTACCCCAGATAACTATGGCACAGGACAAGAAAATAATCTTTGTGTGTGAACACGGAGCTGCAAAAAGTGTGATCGCTGCATCATACTTCAATAAACTAGCTAAGGAACGAAACCTGGACTATACGGCAGAATGCAGGGGGACAGATCCCGATTCCGTAGTTTCCAAAAGCGCCAATGATGGACTCGCAAAGGACAATGTGTTTAATCCGAACACCAAACCTCAGAGACTTTCAAGCCGCGATACGGCTAATGTGAAACGAATTATTCTATTTACTACGCTCCCACCCGACCTTAAAACTAACATCAAAACAGAAAACTGGTCGAACTTACCCAACCTTGACACCGATTACGAAAATCGAAGAAATGCGATTGTCAAGAAAATCAACGAACTTTTAGATACGTTAGAAAAACAATAACCAAACACGCTATGAAACGGGATGATTTTCTTAAGAGCAGTCTAATTCTTGGAGGCGCAACACTTCTTCCTTCAAGTAATGTATTTTCTCAAAGCCTGAAAGAATCAGGAATGGATAAGTTGACGGACGCTGATGGAAACTTCGCGCTTCAACCTTTACCATACCCAGAAACATTTCTTGAACCATCCATGGATCAGGAAACACTCCACTTGCACTATACCTTTCATCACGGTGATGCTGTTAAAGCAGCAAATAAAGATCTTGTAGAAATTAAGAAAGCAATTGACGCAAATACGCTTGATACAGTCGACTATTGGACAAAGAAATTATCCTTTCACCTATCATCACATATCCTTCACACAATTTTCTGGACCAACCTTACTAATAAGAAGAGCGACCCGAGCGGTGAACTCCTCAAACAAATTGAAAAAGATTTCGGTTCGTATGATAAGTTAAAAGTACTTATCAGCAAAACATCAAAAGGCGTTGATGGTAATGGTTGGGGAATACTTGGATACCAGCCCTACACCCAAAAACTGACAGTACTTCAATGTGAAAATCATGAAAAGCTTACGCAATGGGGTGTGATTCCGATCTTAGTTATTGATGTTTGGGAGCACTCCTACTACTTGAAGTATCGAAATCGCAGAGCAGAGTTCGTTGACAACCTATTTCCTATCATCAATTGGGATAATGTCGCGCAGCGATTTAGTGTCGCTAAAAGAATCGTGTAGTATAATAAACGTGTCGATTCAAATTGGATTTTATTGACGACCTCCATTACTACTCGAACAGCTAAACATATTGACAATCAAAAGAGGGCGCATTTTGTATCGGGAGTAATTTTTTATTTATCCATCTCAGTTCCTTACCACGTTCCATTTTCTTTTTCTAAAAGCATTTGACCGGAATTATGATATTGAGAGTATGATTCAGCACTGGCACTGTTTGTCATATCGCAATTTCAATCAACATGAACTTGCCATTTGGTAATACCTGGATAGGTGGTTACGCATTTCATTTGCAAATAGGAAATATATTTCTCATATTTATTCTGCAAATAGGAATATAATAACATGAAAGAAACAAACCTGGGTGCTTTTGAAGAATTGGTACTGCTCGTTGTAGGATCACTCGCGGACAACGCTTATGGTGTTTCCATCAAAGAGGCATTGGAAGAGCAAACCGGTAATACACCAAGCATCGGGGCACTTCATTCTGCACTATATCGCCTGGAGGACAAGGGATACCTTAGGTCTACCGAAGGTGGAGCTACAACAGAACGAGGTGGCAGAAGGAAAAAGTTTTATCAACTATCTGCATCCGGAAAAAAAGCGTTGGAAGCAGCGCATGAGTTAAGAATGGTTTTTTCTTCAAAAATACCTGGTCTCAAACTAAACAGTTCCCGATCATGAAAACTAAACAATCACTCCCACCCCGATGGGCCGATAGAATATTATCATGGTTTTGCAAAGAAGAGGTTCTCGAAAACATTCAAGGAGATCTTCATGAGGTTCACCAAAAGCGAGTGGCCTTGCTTGGGAAAGGCAAGGCAAACCTGTTATATCTCCGCGATGTGCTAAGTGTTCTGCGGCCGAGACTGGTAAAAAACCCAGAAGGAACTCGCCAGTTAAATCAATACGGCATCTTCAAAAATTATTTTAAAACTTCCGTCCGAAGCATTAAGCACAATGCACTGTTCTCGGGTATCAACGTAGTTGGATTGGGGGTAAGTATGTCCGTGGGAATATTGATGATCGTACTTCTTTCGGAACTCAATTCGTTTGATGACTTTCACGAGAAGAAGGACAGGATATACAGAGTAACAACTTCCAGAAAAGCATTATTCCAAGGCGAAGCAGCGTACTATGCGAGTGCG
>CAZAHL010000279.1:0-10135 GCA_964484845.1 uncultured Chryseolinea sp.
AATTTTATTGAGTTCAAACCCCAATAGAACTTTTGTAACTCCCTAATCATCACACAATAAAAAAGGGACCAACAGAGTTAATTCTCTATTTGTCCCCGGAGGTGAGCCTGCAGGGATTCAAACCCCGAGTCTTCTGATCCGTAGTCAGATGCTTTATTCAGTTAAGCTACAGGCCCTGGTTATATTCTTATTTTTTTGGACTGCAAATGTAAAGAATTAATTAACTCAGCAAAACAAAAGGATTTGGCCCTGCCAGCAAAAAAGCTAATTTTGAACCTCTAAAAATGATTAACCTTTCACATGATGCTTAAATTTGCAGCTTTCGTAATTCTGACCGGACTTTCCCTGAATGTTTTTTCTCAAACAGAAGTGCCCAAAAAGCCTACGGCTCGGCCCGATATACCGGGTACTTTTGTTCTTGAACTTGGATTCAATCGAGATTTAAGCGCACCAAGCGATTTCAGTTTAGGTTTTATTGGGTCGAGAACCGCGAACCTTTACTACCAATACGAATTTCGAATATTAAAGTCAAATTTTAGCTTCGTGCCTGGCATAGGGCTGAGCCTCGAACGTTACAAGTTTAAGAATGATTATCTTATTGACTATGCAGGCAACGCAACTTCACAGGGTATTATGATGATTTCTCCGAGCGATACCCTTCCAGGAATAAAAAAGTCTCAACTCATTACAAACTACATTGAGGTGCCATTGGAACTAAGATTCAGTACCAATCCAGAAGACCCCGCGAGAAGTTTCAAAATTTCAATAGGAGGCAGGGTTGGTTTTATGTATGATTCCTTTTCCAAAGCAAAATACAAAGAGGACGGAGAGTCAAAAAAAATTAAAAACAAGGAGGATTTTAACTTAACAAAGTTTCGCTACGGACTTACAGCGAGAATCGGCGTAGGAAATGTTAGCATCTTTGGATATTATAACCTGACACCGCTTTTTGAAGAAGGCAAGGGGGTTAACGAGCGAGTTGGAGAAGGCACTTCTCAGACCTTGGTAAAAAAGGACTTTAGCACCCTGACAATAGGAATCTCTCTAGCTAGTTTCTAGAAGCCCTTTGGGGCGGGTACATCAAAAAAAACAAAGTCGGCCAAAAAATTTAGATTCTTTGCTCAGAAACCTTTTTGGGAGCCTTTTTAGCGTAAGTAGGACATGTATACTGGCTACATGCCGAAATAAAAGCCGCTAAAGCAACAAAAGCAACAATCTTTTTCATTCTAATAACTTTGGTTATAACAAAAATATACTTCTTTCTCATTAAAACAAATCCGGAAAACCCGGGATACCTTACTTTGACGTCGGATTACAGGATCATCAAATTGCAACCCCTCACGTCGCTGTTATCTAATCGGCCCAAAACCTCAAAAGAGCCATTGGGATAAGCTTTTCCTAAGTCTTCAGTCTCAATAAATGAAACTGTCTGCCAATTTGCCAAGTCGATAACGTTAATCCCTCCGGTTTCATATAGTAACCCCTTTTCAAAGGGATCTGTCAATTCCCGGCAGATTATTTTCATCCAGGGCGGGCACTCGAGTTGCGAATTCCCTTTCGAATAGGCCTGGGAGAGCAATTCCGTCATACCATACTCCGAAAACAAAAACTTTATGTTTAATTTTTCCTCCAACATCGAATGCAGCTCAAAACGGGTGATTTCTTTTCGCCTCCCTTTCATCCCTCCTGTTTCAAACACCCTGCAATGGCTAAGATCCAGTTGATATCGTTCTGCCAAATCTATTAAAGCAAACGAAACGCCCCATAAAATAGTCTCTTTGGCATCCTTTTTTAGTTCCTCTAACTTCACTACCAATTTCTCATAGTCATGCAAATAGAAGGATGAGTGCTTCGAGTTGCTATGACTGATAAAGTAATCCATCATCGTTACAAGGGAGGAACCCTGGCGCTCGAGGTAAGAAGGCAGCAAGGCCAGAAAATGATAATTCGTTACCGGTCCGAAAAAATATTCAAAAGATTTTTGTGCGTTATGCAAATAAAATTGAAGACTGGAGACGCTATGCTGACTTACCGCCTGATGATTGGTCGTTCCACTGCTTGTAAAGATGATTTCAGGCGTCCACTTACCGCTTTTAATAATATGAGTTTTAAAAAAAGATATAGGCAAAAAGGGTATTTGCTCTAATGTTGTTATGTCGTCGACGGAGATTGAAAGGTGTTTTATAAAGTCCCGGTATACCGGATTGTGGAATGCCTGAAATCGAAATACCTCTAGCGCAATATTCGTAAAGGAGGAGTCGTTTACTGTATATAATTTCGAACCAAAACTTTTAAAAGTTTCCAAGGGTTAGTTAACTTGACGAATTCAAATTTAGGAATGAAAGCGATAAGGAGTATATTAATATTTGGAATAAGCTTAATCGGTTTGGGCGGCTGTCTTAATCCCCCCGAATTTGATAACTCACCTCAAATTACTTTCGAAAGTATTTCATTTTTTAAAATCAGTCCGAGTGTGAAAAAGGATTCACTGGTCGTTCGGATAAACTTCAAAGATGGAGATGGTGACTTAGGGCTTGCGTCAGATTCTATTAACCCTCCCTACCATCGCCTTAATTTTTTTGCCAATGACAATGGACAATTATTTGCTATCCCAGCTGAGCTTGTCTCCGACTTTTCACTTTATAGTTTTAAGAAAAGCAAGAAAACGCCTAAAAGGCCGTCTTACTATATAGAACCCCCTGAAAATAAAAAGGTTGATGAGCTAATTACATTGTCCAGCCGAGACGATGGTTTTTCAATACCCCCGTTTGAAGAACCTTATGATTGTACCGCTAATGATGAATCTTACTTAAACGAAAATCTCGGCCCGGATACCATTTATGTTTTTAGAGATTTCGGCTATCTTATTAAGGACAAATCAACAATCGTAGACACTTTGGTAAGAAAAGAAAATCCAAATGAATATTATTATGCTGTTCTTAACTATTTTTATCTTAATACAAATCCAGGATTTTACAATTACCATGTACAATTCTTCATTAAAAATACGGACGACACGTATACGGAATACGATTGGATAAAAGAAAAATGCACAACATTTGATGGCCGTTTTTTAAGGCTCGCGGAAAAGGACAGACCGCTAGAGGGTACTCTTAGTTATTCAATTAGCAGCGCTGGGCTACAAACAACATTTGGGTCTAAAACCCTAAAATTGAGAATTACCATATTTGACCGGGCATTACATTCGAGCAATACTATTGATACCGAGGATTTTAGGCTCGACGAACTTTAAAAGTTTTAGTAATTACCCCATACCCGAATATTTTATATCTCCTCGTGCGTTCCTTTGATCTTTCAAAGCGATTCTATTGAAAACAAATTATCTATTAATAGAGAGCGGGGAATTTAGTAGGATTTACTTCGTTCATCAGCGCATAAACTTTTTCAAAAACATCTTCTGTGCTGGGTTTTGAAAAATAGTCTCCATCCGATGCGTAAGCGGGTCGGTGCTCCTTTCCGGTTATCGTTACAGGTTTGGAATCCATGTGGTGATAAGCCCCTTGCTCCTCCATAACTTTTTGCATCATAAATGCAGTGGCACCCCCAGGAACATCTTCATCCGCGAAGACAATGCGGCTTGTTTTTTTAACCGATTCAAGAATGGTGTGATGGATATCGAAAGGTAGCAATGTCTGAACATCTATAACTTCGCTTGAGATGCCCAATCGTTCAAGGTCTTCTGCCGCCTCCATCACGATACGACACATCGAACCATACGTCACGATTGTGACATCTTTGCCATTTCTCAAAATTTCAGGAACCCCCAAGGGTATCGTAAATTCTCCTATGTTATCGGGCATTCTTTCCTTCAACCGGTAGCCATTTAAGCATTCAATAATTACAGAAGGATCATCCGACTTGAGCATCGTATTATAGAAGCCGGCGGCCTGAGTCATATTACGGGGAGAAATGATATACATGCCCCGCAGTGAACTGAGCAACATCCCCACTTGTGAACCAGCATGCCAGACACCTTCCAACCTATGCCCGCGGGTCCGTACAATAACCGGCGCCTTTTGCCCTCCTTTCGTTCTGTAATACAAACAAGCCAGATCATCAGACAGAGTAGCAAGAGCATAAATAAAATAGTCGAGATACTGTATCTCTACAATGGGTTTCAATCCGCGCAGCGCAACACCAATTCCCTGGCCAACGATCGTACATTCCCGAATACCCGTGTCTGTGACACGGAGTTCGCCATGCTTCGCCTGCAATCCTGCAAAGCCTTGGTTAACATCTCCGATTTTACCGACATCCTCACCAAAAGCCAAGACTCTCGGATCGCGTGATAATGCCGCATCAAAACAAGCCTGTAATACTTCCCGGCCGTCCACCAGCGGTGAGGTGTCGGAATACGCGGCATCAATTTTTTCGACCTTTAGTGCCGATTCATCCGATGCACTGTATAAATGAGAACTGTAACGATCAAAATTATCTGCCTCTGCATTCCGTAGCCATTCTAACAGTTCTTGCTTAGCCTCTATGTCATCCCGTATCAATAGACGAATAGTTCTCCTGGCAGCCTTCATGGTTTCTAACCGTGTAGGGTTAATAGACCTGAGTAAATCATTTTTGAGATCCAAAATTTCGGCCCCGCGTTCACCTTGTTTTACTGCCTTTTCAAGGATCTCCGTTACCCGAAGTTGATCTTTTCGTACATCGCTAGTAAATGCTTTCCATGCACGTTCTTTGGCTTGACGGGCCGATGCTTTTGCTTCTTTTTCGATGGCATCCACCTCTTCTTGTAATATGTGGACGTCGCCGATAATCCAATCGCGCATTCGTCGAATACAATCATGCTCCGCTTCCCACGCTAATCTTTCTTTCGATTTATAACGTTCATGAGATCCAGACGTAGAATGCCCCTGAGGTTGTGTCATTTCTTGCACATGAAAGAGCACGGGAACATGTTCTTCGCGGCAAATTTTTTCTGCCCGTTGATACTCTTCAATAAGAGCCAAATAATCCCATCCCTTTACTGTGATTATTTCAAATCCTTTATCGTTCTCGGTCCGTTGTAACCCAGCCAACGCCTTGGATATACTTTTTTTAGTTGTGTGATATTCTTGAGGAACCGAAATACCATAGTCATCATCCCAAACGGAAATGAGCATCGGGACCTGCAAAACGCCCGCTGCGTTAACGGCTTCGAAAAACATTCCTTCTGATGTGGAGGCGTTGCCAATAGTTCCAAAGGCAATCTCATTACCGTGATGAGAAAGGTCCGTATAATCTTTTAAAGCAGCATTTTCCCTGAACAATTTTGAAGCATAGGCGAGCCCTACCAAGCGTGGCATCTGACCTGCGGTGGGCGAGATATCCGCACTGCTATTTTTGTTTTCTGTAAAATTTATATGTTTCCCTGCGGGGTCGAGAAAACGTGTGGCATAGTGGCCATTCATTAATCTTCCAGCAGAGGCAGGGTCTGCTTCCAGGCTGGTATGTGCATACAACTGGGCAAAATATTGCTGTACTGTTAATTCACCAACAGCGAACATAAAAGTTTGATCCCGATAATAGCCAGCGCGAAAATCACCGTTGCGGAAAACTTTCGCCATAGCGATTTGAGCGATCTCCTTTCCATCACCAAAAATGCCAAACTTGGCTTTGCCCATAAATACTTCACGTCGACCGATCAAGCTTGCTTCCCTACTTTCGACAGCAAGGCGGTAATCAGAAAGAATTTCCTTAACCTTTGTCTGCGAAAATTTCGCCTTCACTTCTTTAATTGCGCTCAAATCGAAATGGGTTTAAAGGGTGAGAGTGATAACCGATCAAAAATAGACATTACCCGTTACTTTCAAAAGCCGGTGGCGGATCCAAAATTGATTCAATCCCTGGTGTCGTGTCAACACTTGTTTTGACGTACTTAGAACCTAGCTGTGCTATGGCGTCACGAGTGCGTGATTAAAGCCTCAAGCTGTTTCAGTGATTTTATTTAAGAGACTCAATTATTTTCTGTATACAGCACGGATCGTGTAGTTGTTTAGCACGTCCTATTTGAGGCTCGTAGCTCACAGAGCGAGTCTCAAGCTGCAAGCCGCAAGTTGTTTCAGTGATTATTGAAGAGACCCAATTTATTTCCTGTTTACAACACCTATTCTCTGTGTACAGCACCTATCGTGCAGTTGTTTAGCACAACCTACTTGCAGCTCGTAGCTTGAGGCTCGTAGATCCGGATAAGTATCTACGCGTTTTAATGAATCTAAAAAACTATGACTGCTTCCTAGCATTCATGCCCTACTTGCTATATTTGCTACAAATGAATTATCATGACGATAGGAATCCCAAAAGAAATTAAAAATAACGAGAATAGGGTTGCATTGACGCCTGCCGGGACGCAAGAATTAGTAAAACGGGGGCATGCTGTATTTATTCAATCTTCGGCCGGTACGGGCAGCGGATTTAATGACGATGCTTACGTAAAAGCAGGCGGACAAATGATACACGATCCTGCTGAAATTTACCGTCTTGCAGAGATGATAATTAAAGTTAAAGAACCGGTAGAGCAGGAATATAAACTTATCCGCAAAGACCAACTTGTTTTCACCTATTTTCATTTTGCCTCTTATGAACCCCTTACGAGAGCAATGATCTCAAGCGGTGCCATTTGCCTAGCATATGAAACGGTTGAACGCCTCGATGGGAGTTTACCTTTGTTAATTCCTATGTCTGAAGTGGCCGGCAGAATGGCCATTCAAGAGGGCGCTAAGTATTTGGAAAAACCACTAAAAGGCCGGGGTATTCTTTTGGGCGGTGTCCCTGGCGTAAAACCGGCAAAAGTACTTATCCTGGGAGGAGGTGTAGTGGGTACGAATGCAGCCAAGATAGCGGCGGGTATGGGAGCAGACGTTACCATCATGGATTTAAACATTAACAGGCTACGTTATCTGGACGATGTTATGCCTAAGAACGTGCATACGATTGTTTCAAATGAATATACTATCCGAGAAATGATTCGAGATTCGGATTTGATCATTGGTGGAGTGTTAGTTCCAGGGGCAAAAGCACCAAAACTAATTACGCGTGATATGTTAAAAGATATGAGACCTGGTACTGTGCTGGTCGATGTAGCGGTTGATCAAGGTGGGTGTATCGAAACTTGCCGCCCTACTACGCATGAAGACCCTACTTATATAATTGACGATGTCGTTCATTATTGCGTGGCAAATATGCCGGGGGCAGTACCTTATACTTCCACATTGGCCTTGACGAATGCTACTTTACCCTATGCAATTCGCCTTGCAAGTCAAGGCTGGAAAAAAGCGTGTCAGGAAAGCACAGAATTGCGGAATGGCCTCAATGTGATGCAAGGCGAAATTGTTTATAAGGGAGTTGCAGATGCTTTTAATCTCCCTTATAGCGATGTAAAAAATTTTTTATAACTGACTTGTACGGGGACGATCATTAAAGATATTGTGGCATGGTTCCTAATACCGTAGTCTTCGAATTTGTCCAATCTATTTCACAACAGATGTGTGTCAATCCATTTGTGATTACTAAGTATTTAGCTTTTAACGAATGATTATAGATGGAAGCTTGATGAACAGTGCGATCGCTTAATTTTAAATCAGGAGCTTTGCATTCAATCACCATCCAAGGATTTCCTTCGCGATCAAATACTACGATATCAGATCGTTTTTGAAGCTTGTTGAATCGTAAACCACCTTCCACTTTTACCAAGGACCTCGGATAGTTCAGGTGGCTGATTATGTAGTTTGTAAAATGTTGACGTACCCATTCTTCCGGTGTTAGTACTACATAGCGTTTTCTTAAAAAATCAAAAATCAAAATTTTATCGTGATCATGCTTAAGTTCAAAAGGAAATGTCGGCAGATTAAGATTAACCATATATGAAATCGAAAAGGTCAAGTTTCATTCTATTATCACGCATGAAGATCGGAGAAAGCAACGATTTTAGAACGAATTTTTTTATGATAACTTTATACTTATGAAGACAAAACAGGAGATTGTAGCAAACTGGCTTCCTCGCTATACAGGTCAGCCTCTTGATAAATTTGGCGAATACATATTGCTCACGAACTTTGACAACTACGTTTCCTTGTTCGCAAGTTGGCACAACGTTCCGGTAAATGGTATGGATCGTGCCATGCGCAGTGCCACCGCTGAAGGTATCACCATTATCAATTTCGGTATGGGTAGTCCAAATGCGGCTACCATCATGGATTGCCTCAGTGCAATCCAACCTAAAGCAACCGTTTTTTTAGGCAAGTGTGGCGGACTAAAAAAGAATGAAATAGGGAACCTCATCTTACCTATTGCAGCCATTCGCGGCGAGGGTACGTCGAATGATTACTTTCCCCCTGAAGTCCCTGCGTTACCCGCATTCGCTTTACAGAAAGCAATATCTACTACGATTCGCGATCACCGTCAAGATTATTGGACCGGTACCGTATATACAACCAACCGTCGTGTTTGGGAATGGGATGAAGACTTTAAAGGTTATTTAAGAAAAATCCGTGCACTTGCCATTGATATGGAAACAGCGACCATCTTTTCAACGGCTTTTTCAAATAAAATTCCAACGGGGGCCTTACTGCTCATCTCCGATCAGCCTATGGTGCCCGAAGGTGTCAAAACTGAATTGAGTGACAGTACAGTAACCCGGAATTATGTTGAAGTCCATCTTAAAATAGGAATTGATTCTTTAAAACAATTAATCAATAATGGGATTACTGTAAAGCATTTAAGGTATTAAGTTTGAGGTTTGAGGTTTGAGGTTTCGCTTACTTCCCAGTTTTGCCCGTTTGGAGCATGTAGCAACTTCGAACCAAAAATAGTTTGAAGTTCGAGGTTTAAAGTTCGAGGTTTCGCTCACTTCCCAGGCCTGCTCGTTTGGATCATTTAGAAACTTTGAACCTCAAACAAATTTTTAGTTTCAGGTTTGAGGTTTCGCGCCCTTCCCAGGCCTGCTCGTTTGGAGCATGTAGCAACTTCGAACCTTAAACCTCGAACCTCAAACAATTTTACGAATATCGGAGGATCGTACCGTTAGTAGTAATGCAATCCCCAACATGAAATAAAGCACCAAGAATAAAGCACTGTTTCGCATGCTTCCTGAAATGTGGTTAATAAACCCGTACGAAAATGTGCCCATGACAATCGACAGGTTATAAGTGACATCGTAAAAACTAAAATACGATGCATTATCTTTTGTATTATCAGGCATCAGCTTTGAATAAGTTGCCCTGGAAAGAGATTGAATTCCACCCATGATCATTCCTACGACGGCTGCCAATCCATAAAATTCATACTCCGTAGTAATAAAGTAGGCTCCAACGCAGACACCGCACCAAATGATAAGCATGGTTATTAACGAATACCTATTACCTCGGTTAAATGACAACCTGGCGAACAACCATGCCCCTAGTGATCCTACTATCTGTATTATTAAAATAGTCATGATGAGTTTGGAACTCTCCAGGTTGAGTACATCGGTTCCAAAAAGAGTAGCTAAGTACATGATCGTTTGTACACCTGAATTATAAAAAAAGAATGCCAAGAGGTACCGCTTCAAGTCCGGAAACTGTTTTAGACTTCTCCATACTTTTACTATTCCATGATATCCTTTGGACCAACTATTTGTATAGTCTTTTTTAGTATACACATTTTCCGGTAGAATGGATAATGGAATCATAGCAAAGCCGATCCACCAGGCTCCGACAAGCAAAAACGAAAAACGTGTGGCTGCGCCGTCGCTCGAAAACGCGAAAGACTCGTAGTTTAAAATGAGCATGAGACAAATGATCATCAGAATAACGCTTCCATAATAGCCCATAGAATATCCTCTGGCACTGGTAGCATCATATCGGTCTTCGGTTACGATTTCAGGAAGAAAGGCATCGTAAAACACAAGACTTCCAGAATAACCAATGCTGGCTAAAATAGAGCACAAAATTCCCCACCATAACATATCCACATCATCGAAAAAAAATAGCCCAATGCAGGATAGTCCTCCCAGCCAGACAAAAAATTGCATAAAAGATTTTTTCCTTCCGGTGTAATCGGCAACCCCAGATAGAAAGGGGAGTATGGCAGCGACCATCAAAAACGAAAATGAAAGCGCATACGTGTAGAGAACTGAATTTTGGAT
>CAZAHL010000280.1:0-10069 GCA_964484845.1 uncultured Chryseolinea sp.
ATATTTTTATTACGCAGGTAATTGCAAAACTAAAAGCTAATCCAACACTAACTAGTTATTCTAAAGATACTTCATCAATAAAAATGGAAGCTTTAGTGGTTTTCTGAAGTGGGTGCCAGGCGGGCAATGTCATTATATTTTTTGCCGTTAAGCGCACAAACCGAACAGACTGCGGGGGAAAATTTATCCTTATTATGCCCTTGGCTGCAGGTCTTTCATCCTGAGGGAGAACACTCACAATCCTTCCTAATTTTGTTAAGTTACTTTTATCTTCCCCGCCCCAAACTTCTATAGATTCAGGTGCCAAAACACCTTTTTCCACATCTTCCAAAAAGCTTAGCGTTAGTTGAGATAATTTTTTAGGATTATCCAGTTGAAAAAGCACCTGGTGATCTCGATTGACAAAGCCGAGATATTGTTTATCCTCGCGATCGAGGCTGCCAGATTTACCATCCACTAATGTACTATCCAATTTACCTGAATATTTTGGATGAGGCTTAGTTTCAAGTAGTACGCGGTCGGGTTTTATCCCCAGCTTCATCAACGGAAAAGTAGCCACTTTGCTATCCATCCATCCCTCCATAGTAGCCTTGATTTTGAATTCACTTGATTGGTTTACATGAAAAGGTTCAGTGTACAGTATTGCTTTAGAGGTAGGTTCAGTGCCGTCTAACGTGTAATAATATTTTACCTTTCCCCGTGATAACTTAACTTCTACAGATGCACGTTTGCGAAAAAATGAGCTGTCAATTTTCACTACGGGGGTTGTGAGTTGGGCGTTGTAGACGGTATCCGTTAAATCAAATTGTGTGCTATAAACTTCAAGTCCCGGATGAGATTTTTTTAAGGATGAAACAGCTTCGTCGGAGACCACCGTATTGTATAAATATAATTTCTTCAAGTTTTTCCAACCGGAAACCTCATCGAGTGCCTTTGCACTCACTTTTGTTCCGGAAAGATTTAAAACGTCCAGAAAGCGGAGATCTTTTAGATGCTTTACACCTTCATCTCCAATGGCAATATTTTGCAGGTGCAATTTTTGAACGTGGGTGAATTGCTTTAAATTCTTAAGATCATCGTCTTTCACTATCGAATTTCCCATGTCTATCGATACAATCTGATTTCCGATATCTTTTAGTTCCGTTAGATCTTTCGCGGAGAAATCTTTTTTACTTCCCAGGAATACCGCTATGTAGGGTTTGGTCGCCGAGATTTGTTGTACGGTTCGGTACGGATTATTTAACTGTTTTATTTCCTCCTGATCCGCGAAAGAAATTTCCAAGAGATCCAATCCTGTTTTTGGATGGAATTTCGAAAGCATGATCGTTTGTATACTATCTACTTTGGGAAGGTTCACATATTTTTGATGTGGATTGGCCCCGGTATTGATCCACCACCCAATGAGTTTGATCTCCTCCCGATCCAACTGCAATTTTTCCTTGGGTGGCATATGTAGCGAATCATTCATTGGAAGCAAAAGATGCTTATACAATAAACTTTGTTCTGCCCTGCCTGCAACTATTGCATCACGGGTTTCCCCTCCTTTCATTATACTTTGATAATCGGTGAGGATCAGATCATTCTTGGCCCTGTTTGGGTTATGGCAATTCAGACATTTTTCATTCAGGATCGGCTGGATTACATCTCTAAACACGATGGCGCTATCCGCATTTTCTATTTCGATAATTTTCTCCTGCTTTTGAATGGGCTCAGTCAAAAATCCTTGCCCGTGCGTAACTTCTGCTCCCAGATGACCAGCCAGAATAATGCATATGGTGCTTATTCCCAACGTTCCATAATAATATAACGTAGGCCTTTTCTTGAGCCAAAGTATCAATATTGCCAACACTGAAACTGCAGTGCCTGTCCACTTATGCAGGATTACTTCCTCTCCCAGATAAGATCCTTCTTTGTAAAGGAAAAAACCAAATAAAGCGGTGAACGACGCACTCAACGCAAATAGATAAAAGACATATGAAGTAATTTTTTCCGTAGCCGGATGCTGAAAGTCTTTTCGGGTAATCAGGCACTCCAGAAAAATTCCTACAAAGAGTAAAACAAGCGGAAAGTGGAGTACAAGAGGGTGCATCCTTCCCGTAACCTGCAAAAAAATGGGTAACTGAACTTTATCCTCAACTAGTAACAGAAAAATTAAAAGGACATTTAAAAAATAAACGAGGTTTAGGGCAATCTGTCTGAATTGAAACATCCGGGAATTTCACATTAAATAATAATTAATCGAACGCTTTTCATGAGTGTCTTGTCAACGATAAAATGTTGGTGTTTAGTTGCGTCGAGATTGTCAACGGTCAACCTCATTTGTAACAAACAATTTATACGTGACATCGACACTAGGTAAGAATTCCCTTTATAACATGACCGCTTACGTCGGTAAGCCGGTAACGTCTCCCCTGGTGTTTATAAATAAGTTTTTCATGATCATAGCCAAACAGGTTCAGGACAGTAGCTTGAAAATCGTGTACATGAACCGGATCCTTGGTAATATTATATCCCAATTCGTCCGTTTCCCCGTATACGATTCCAGGTTTTACACCTCCTCCGGCCATCCAGATACTAAAGCATCGCGGATGATGATCACGTCCATAATTATCTGGCTTAAACGTTCCCTGGCAATAGTTGGTGCGGCCAAATTCACCGCCCCAGATAACCAACGTTTCATCCAGCATGCCGCGGTTTTTCAGATCCTGTATCAATGCGGCTGAAGCCTGATCAACATTTTTTGTAAAATGACGGGTTCTTTCGGGCAGATCCGAATGAGCATCCCAACCCATGTGATACAGTTGAATAAAGCGAACACCGCGCTCCGAAAGGCGTCTGGCCAGCAGGCAATTGGCCGCGAATGTGCCGGGTTGAAGGGAGTCGGCACCATATAATTTAAAAGAACTTTCCGGTTCATCAGAAAAATCTATGACATCGGGCACGGAAGTTTGCATTCTGTAGGCCATCTCGTACTGCGCTATTCGCGCGGTAATTTCAGGATCACCAAACTCTGCTTCCTGCAAGTGATTCAGGGAAGCAATATGTTCCAGCATTTTACCCCGGCTTTCTTTATCTGTGCCTGGGGGATTTTTAAGATATAATACGGGATCGTGACCTGATTGTAAATGTACGCCCTGATGAATAGAGTCCAGAAAACCATTTCCCCAATTTCGTGAAGCGAGCGGCTGAATATCGCCCTTACCACGGGACAGCAATACGCAAAATGCCGGCAAATTTTTATTCTCGCTTCCCAAACCGTAGCTCAACCACGACCCCATGCTAGGTCTGCCAGGTTGCTGATTGCCGGTTTGAAAAAATGATACTGCCGGATCATGATTGATGGCGTCTGTATGCATACTCCTGATGATGCAGATATCATCTACAATTTTGGAAGTAAATGGCAGAAGCTCGCCAAGCCATGTTCCATTTTGACCATGTTGATGGAAATTCGTGAAGGAAGGTATTAGCGGAAATGATTTCTGCGAAGCAGTCATTCCAGTGAGCCGCTGGCCATTGCGCACGGAAGGAGGAAGTTCCTGTCCCTGCATTTTATGCAGCAATGGCTTATAATCAAAGAGTTCTAATTGGGAAGGCGCTCCGCTTTGAAATAAATAAATTACTCTCTTTGCTTTTGGAGCAAAGTGTGTTACTCCAAAAGGTAACGCTTCTTCATCATCACTTTTACCCTTGAATAAATCTGGTACTAATAAAGAGCCTAAGGCCAGACTGCCTATTCCTACACTTGCACTGGAAAGGAAAGTGCGCCGGTTCATATTTAAAGAATATCGTAAGAATTCGTTCGACATAAATGTTCCTTTTAAGATTTACTGATAGCCTCATCTAAGTTGTAAATGATACTTACGACATGCATCATTGCAGCACATTCTAACGGATCTAATGTATCGTTTTGCGGATAGGCACCCACCTGCAAATATTTCTTAGCCTCTGCGGGATTGGCACTATACCGCCCGAATTCTTGCTGATAACCCTTTAATAAAATTTCTATTTCATTATCTTCTGGTTGTCTGCTGATGATTTTCCGGAATGCCAACGCAATCTTTTCCTCCACAGGAAGCGCCTGGTTTTCTACCAGCTTTGATCCCAGTACCCTGGCTGCTTCTAATAGCTGCGGGTCATTTAACAGATTGAGAGCCTGGAGTGGTGTGCTGGTGCGAACCCTTCGCACTTCGCAAAATTCTTTCATGGGCGAATCAAAAATCAGCATGGAGGGTGGCGGAATAGTTTTTCGCCAGTACGTGTATAAACTCCTCCTGTATAATTTTTCACCCTGATCAGCAATGTACACGGGTTCACCTCTGCCTTTAATACCGACAGATATAGATTCCCATAGCCCTTCCGGTTGATACGGCTTTACACTGGGGCCACCTAATTCAGAGTATAATAAACCGCTGGAAAATAAAATATTATCCCGTATCATTTCTGAATTAAGACGGTACCGGGAGCTGCGGGCCAGGTAAATATTATCAGGGTCTTTTTCTCTGAGTTTATCATTGGAAGCAGATGACTGCCTGTAGGTGGAGGACATCACCATTAATTTTAATAAGGATTTGATATCCCATCCTTTTTCCCTGAACTCTATTGAAAGGTGATCCAATAGTTCAGGATGAGAGGGCAACGTTCCCTGGTTACCAAAATCATCCGACGTGGCCACTATGCCTCGGCCAAAAATTTCCTGCCACAGCCTGTTTACCATTACCCTTGCCGTTAGCGGATTCTCCGGAGCAAACAACCATTTTGTCAGGCCAAGGCGGCTTGATCCGTATTTGTTTGAGTCGTAAGGCATGATAGCATTCGGGGCACTGGACGACACTTCTACTTTAGTTGGCGCGTCGTAAACTCCCCGCTCCAGAACAAAAGTTTTGCGTGGTTGGTCATCGCTCATCACCATGACTTTCACAGTATCTTTCGCGCCGATCGTTTTTTTATTTATAAACTGTAAAATATCGGTCAGATCAGTTTTTGTAATAGCAATATTGGGTTTTGGGAGTTCCCCATAGTTAATCAGCCCTTTTTCATTCGCTTGATTAAAAAATGAATAAATAGAATAAAAGTCCTTTTGGGCAATCGGATCATATTTATGATCATGACAACGGCTGCATTCTACACTAATACCCAGAAAAGCTTTTCCAAAAGTGTTGGTGCGATCGACGACATATTCTGTACGATATTCTTCCGGAATTGCGCCGCCTTCCTGTGTTATTTTATGATTGCGATTAAATCCCGTGGCAAGAATTTGTTCACGGGTCGCTTCGGGTAAAAGATCACCGGCTAGTTGCCAGGTAACAAACTGGTCATAGGGTAGATTTTTATTAAAGGCATGAATCACCCAATCCCGCCAGGGCCACATAACCCGGGGCAAGTCATCTTGATAACCGTGAGAATCCCCATAACGACTCACATCCAGCCAGTAATTGGCCCATCGTTCTCCATAGGCAGTCGAGGCAAGCAATTCATCAACTAGTTTTTCATAAGCGTTCGGAGAATCATCCTTCAGAAAAGTATCAACTTGTTCCAACGTAGGTGGCAATCCTGTCAGATCAAAGCTTACACGACGGATCAACCGCTCCTTATCTGCTTCTAAACTAGGCTTAAGGTCCATTTCCTGAAGCTTAGCCAATATAAAATGATCGATCTCATTAACGCCCCAGTCGGATGCTACTTCAGGCACCTCAGGTTTTGCAGGAGGTATAAATGCCCAATGCTTTTTATATTCCGCTCCCTGTTCGATCCACTTCTTGAGAATGTTTTTTTCCTCGTCTGTGAGCACCAGGTTAGATTCGGCGGGTGGCATCCGGAACAATGGGTCCTCAGAAAATATTCTTTTAACCAGGAAGCTTTCGTCAGCGTTTCCCTTCACGATGGCAAAATGAAGCGAATCAGATTTCAGTGCTTTAAAGGCACCTTCTTCTGTATCCAATCGAAATTCAGCCTGCCTTTTTTTCACATCCGGTCCATGGCAGGCAAAGCATTTATCTGAAAGAATTGGTTTTACATGGTAGTTAAAATCAATTCTTCCTTTATTTAAAGCTACACCACCCTTTTCCGTGGCATTTCTGTCAGAGCACGCTTGCCAGATTACTGAGCTTAGTAAGATCGAAACAGCAGCCAGGCTTATTATTTTCATCGCGATTATTTTTAAGAGCTCAAAGGCATGATTCTACTAATTTAGTTAAAAGCCAGAACAAAGATCAATTGATTACTTATATGGTAGTTTAGGGGTGTTTTCACCGGCGTTATGAATGCATTGTAGGTGTTATTCGGTATTAAATTTTCCGCTGAACAGGTCGAAAAGGCGAATTTCCTTTCTCCCTGCTAAAATTAGGGACGATTTTACCCCTCCATACTCATCCGCTAGAATTCCGTGTACTTTGGTCGTATGCTTTTTGATTCACAAAGTACATGAAAGGTTGGCCTCGTAATATATACAACGCTACATCTATTGGCCAAAGCTCACTATAATGTTGAAAGTAAAAACACAAGTTGTTTATTGAGGCGTGTTGATGGATGTTAGCGGTAACGATTTGAATGCTTTAGCAATGAATATCTATGAACTGATAAGTCAATCCATCGAACACCGAATTTATAATCTGGAACTGCAATACTATTTGAGTGAATAACTGGTCCTATTGTTTGTTCACTTACTTCGTCGTATCGATAGTAATATTCTGACCATATCAGGCTTAATCGCCATTAACGTGGGGTGTTACTGCCAGAAACTCCTGAATAAATTTGTTGAAGCTTAGTATAGATCGCAGGTTACCCATGAAAATATTTTTTAGCCAATTACCATATAACAAACGTTTGCCTTTGTTTTTTTTGTTAAAACTTATATCTTCAATTCATCGCACGATAGGTATCTTAAAATCCTAAAACTAATCAGGCAAATCTGATTGGAAGCAATATTTTCATTGTTGCTCAGTAAGTCTGTAAACACAAGAAAGGCAGACGTTATAGTGCAACTTTGATTGGTATTTGGAAGTTCGAACATAAAGAATATTTGCGGGAGGCAAATCGCTTTGGAAGTTTCGAGTGAAAATACTATTCCTTTATGGCCTCTTTTGGTTTACGGGGCCATTGTGATAGGCCTAGTAATTGTAATGCTAGGTCTTTCCTTTGTATTGGGGCAGCGTCATAAAGAGCATGCTACCAATGAACCTTATGAAGGTGGTATCCTCAGTACAGGTTCGGCACGTCTTCGCTTTTCTTCTCAGTTTTATCTTATTGCGATGCTCTTCGTCATTTTTGACGTAGAGACTATTTTCATCTTTTCCTGGGCCATTGCTTTCAAAGAGTTAGGCTGGTTCGGCTTCATTGGTGTATCTGTGTTTGTCATCCTTCTCTTTGTTGTACTTATCTATGAATGGAGGAATGGTGCGCTTGACTTTGGTCCGGACGGAAAGAAGATTTTAAAAGCCTATAAAAAATTAAAGAGCAAAAATATCAAATCATGAAATGGTGGTTAAGTAAGGCAGATGCCCCGGTTAGTGTATTAAATGGAACAAGTTCGTTTGAAGAATCCGCGCATCAAAGTATTATGCTTACATCCGTACAAAGATTATTGGGATGGGGACGTAAGAATTCCATGTGGCCTTTTCACTTCGGATTATCATGCTGCTTTGTTGAAATGGCTACAAGCATGACTCCGAAGTACGATGTTGCGAGATTTGGAGCTGAGGTTATACGGGGAACACCGCGCGAAGCTGATGTGATGATCATCGCTGGAACCGTCTTTATTAAAATGGCCCCGATAATAAAACGACTCCATGAACAAATGATGGAGCCCAGGTGGGTAATCTCTATGGGATCGTGTGCCAACTCAGGGGGTATGTATGACATTTATAGTGTGGTTCAGGGTGTGGATAAATTTCTTCCTGTAGATGTTTATGTACCAGGTTGTCCGCCCAGGCCAGATGCATTTATGGAAGGCTTGATGCTGCTGGCTGAATCCGTTGGGAAAGAACAACGCCCGCTCAGCTGGGTGATCGGAGAACAAGGGGTCATCAGACCTGAAAAGATCGCAGTGAAAGACAGAAGATACGAGAAGCGGAAAGAAATGGTAACGTTCCGCTCTCCAGATGAGGTTTGAAAAAGTCAATAGTCGATAGACCATGGAAGTGCACGGAGTTTGGAGAACTTAAAGTTTTTAATAGGGCCTATGAAAGGAGTGGCTCATAATCCTGTAAAAAGAATATATGCATTGAAGAATTGATATACTAACCGTGGACAGCTGACTGTCACGCATGATTTATGGAGAACAATGATCCAACAGAACAGTTGAATTTAAAGTTTGGTGAACGCACATTCATCAAACAAGCAACAAAGGATGATATCCTCACCCTCTGGCTACCGTTGGATCGCATTGTTGAAGTGCTGAAATACCTCAAGACTGAAATCTCCCATCCATTCCCATTCTTGTTTGATCTGACAGCCATCGATGAAAGAAGCCGTAAGAAAGAGATCGATTACCCTCCTTCCCAATTCACTCTTGTGTATCACTTATTCTCTTTTGATCGCAACACCTTCCTGCGTATTAAAGTAGCGCTTATGGAGGACTATCCCGCTGCACCAAGTATCACCAAGCTATGGGCCAATGCAAGCTGGTACGAACGAGAAGTATACGATATGTTCGGTATCCGCTTCGAAGGCCATCCACATCTGACCCGAATTTTAATGCCCCTAACCTGGGATGGTCACCCGCTAAGGAAAGAACATCCGGCGCGTGCTACAGAGATGGGTCCCTTCAGGTTGTGGGATGAAAAACAAGATCGTGAGCAATCCGCCTTGCAATTCCGCCCGGAAGAATGGGGCATGGAACTTCAGAGCGAAGATTCCGATTTCATGTTCCTGAATATTGGCCCGCAACATCCCGGCACCCACGGTGTTCTGCGTATAGTATTGCAGTTAGACGGTGAAGACATTGTCCAGGCTGTACCCGATATTGGCTTTCACCACCGTGGCGCCGAAAAAATGGCAGAGCGACAATCATGGCATACGTATATACCCTACACGGATCGAATCGACTACCTGGGAGGAGTCAATAATAATCTCGCATACTTATTATCGGTTGAAAAACTTGCTGGCATCGATGTGCCTGAACGTGCGAAGGTGATCCGAGTCATGATGTGCGAACTTTTCCGGATTGCCAGTCACCTGGTTTGGTACGGTACATTTGCCCAAGATGTAGGACAACTCTCTCCGGTGTTCTACATGTTTACTGATCGTGAAAGGGTATTTGATATAGTCGAGGCTGTCTGTGGCGGGCGTATGCATCCGAATTGGTTTCGTATCGGAGGTGTTGCCCAGGATTTGCCAAAAGGTTGGGATGTGCTGGTGAAAAAATTTATTGACTACTTCCCAGCCCGCCTTCGCGAATATGACAAGCTTGTAATAAAAAACAGTCTGTTCAAGGCAAGGACAGAGGGCATAGGAATTTTTACAACAGAAGAGGCCATAGAATGGGGAGCGACCGGTGCTAACCTGCGTGCATGTGGTTTTGACTGGGACTTCCGCAAAAAACGTCCCTACTCAGGATACGAAATGTTTGACTTTGAAATTCCAATCGGGAACAACGGAGATTGCTTTGACCGTGCCGTTGTACGGGTGGAAGAAATGAGACAAAGCCTGCGCATAATCGAACAGTGCTGGAAAAATATGCCGGAAGGTTCATACAAGGCAGATCATCCACTCACAACACCACCCATTAAAAAAAACACCATGCAAGATATTGAAACCCTTATCACCCATTTTCTCGGTGTGAGTTGGGGGCCTGTCATTCCCCCCGGAGAAGCACTGAGTTGTATCGAAGCTCCCAAAGGGGCGAACGGATACTATGCCATCAGTGATGGTAATACTTCGCCTTACAGAGTAAGAATTCGAACACCATCGTTTGCCCATATGCAGATGATACCATATATCAGCCGTGGCTACACCGTCGCTGATTTATTAAGTATTCTAGGAGCCATGGATTATGTGCTGGCCGATATTGATAGGTAACGTGAGACAACAACCATAAGATTAACATGCTGACGGCTGAAGAAAAATATGAAAT
>CAZAHL010000281.1:0-9994 GCA_964484845.1 uncultured Chryseolinea sp.
CCCATACTCCTTACAATTATGGTTATAATAATCCCATCTATTATAGTGATCCAAGTGGGGCTCGCCCTCCTGAGGTAATGCGAGACCTTGAAATATCAGGGGGCGGCGGAGGAGATTATCAAACTTATGATTATTCGGATAACTGGGGCGGTCAAGGTAATAATCAATATGGACAATATTATAATGGACCAGGGTCTGGTAATCATTGGAGTGACCCACTTAGAAGCGTGGCTGGGAATTTTGCTTTGATGTCATCAAGGACATTCCAGGGCTCTTATGGGATTGACTTTAACACCGCAGCGGGTCAGGCTTGGATGGGAAGTAATTTGGGAGCTAATTTTGGCGGCGGGCTTGATGGAGTTACTGCAGCGATGATGGCAGCAAGTGCGGTCAGCTACGATGCTGGAACATTTACTTATGGGTTTGGAGGTAAAACTTATGGTGGTACTTACCACACAACTAATGGCATACCAACCTCAGCTGCGACGAGCCAAGTGGTGCAAGCAGGTTCTGGTGGATGGGTACAAATTGGGGACATGACGGTACGTGAGTTCAATGCAAATGAAGGAAACGTACCAGGTGGAAATTTCTTATATGACAATGAAGCTACTATTGGTTTAGGTATTTCTATTGTTGAACCAGGGTTTGGAACAGCTTGGGATGCTGTTAGGTCGAATCCTGCGGCATATACCAAGGGGGCTACGAATATTGCAAAGGGGGTAGGTGCTGGTTTAGTAGCACTTAATGTTGGGTTAACTGCATATGTAGTTAATGAAGAATTAAACAATGGCACATATAACACTCATACTTTTCTTGATGTCGGTATTGCTACGACAGGAGTGGTATTAACTGGAGTCGGATTGGTTTTGACTGCACCTGCATGGGCAATAACGGGGGCTGTGGTAGGAGTTGGTTATGGAATATGGACAGTTACTGGCGGCGATGCCAGAATAGATAATGCGACAAATAATTGGGGTAAAAATGTAATAGATTATTGGAAAAAATGATAATACTAGATATTCTTTTTAAAATATGCTTTGGGCCTTTCCAAAAGGTAGAAAATGGAAGATATGCAGCGATTATATTCCTGATCCAAATTCTAGGGTCTTCTGTTCTAGCATTGATAAATGTTTTGCTTTTTATTGTAGGTATAAATCTTTCCTCAATAGGTCTTGCCATCACTGGAATGCTTGCAGGTATTGGAGTATATTTTCTGTTTAACACAATCTATGTTAAGAATAACAGAAATCTGACACCTGTGAAATTTCCACTTTTAATGGGAGTTCTAATA
The DNA here is from genome assembly GCA_964484845.1 of uncultured Chryseolinea sp. GTDB lineage: Bacteria > Bacteroidota > Bacteroidia > Cytophagales > Cyclobacteriaceae > Chryseolinea. The sequence goes on from CAZAHL010000281.1 coordinate 1,292, forward strand.
TTTATACTGATGATGTCATCACTGTTTCTTATGATTATCTCTCTAGCGAGGTACTAGAAATAAAGATGGGTCGGTCAAGTGAATAACGGAAACGTACCAGGGTTCAGGATCGGATTTTATTTATGACAACAATAATGCAATAGGACTCGGTATTGGAATTGTTGAGCCAGGGTTTGGTACTGCATGGGATGAAGTAAGAGCAGCACCAGAGCTTGCACCAATAGTGCTAAAATGAAGCCTTTAACCCAGGAGCGATGTAGCAGGGTTCGAATCAATTAGACAAATACCAAAATCTATTTCAACAGAATTATGGCGGAACTTGGTAAGCTGTTTTGGATAATTACTAACGTTAACGCATGAAGAAAAAGGATTTAATTGCCCGCACTAGGCTGTTCATGGACTAAAAAAGCAGGCGACTTCGAAGGCGATTTACTCGTTGCCTATAGATTATCCGCAATGTACGGGATGTTTAACTGCATAATTAAATCCGCTAAAAATCTGGCCCAAAAGCCGGGAATTTTTTACATTTAGCTTATATGAAGTTGTGTATTATTACTACGTTGTTCTCGGTTTGGACGACGTTTATTTTCGGACAAGATAGGGACCTGGACAGCCTTGGGTTTCCCATAAAACAGGCAAATGTTATCAGCCAGTCCACTGATAAAGTTGATTCGATTCAATCCTCTTTTTATCACAAATCCGATAGTTTGAAGCTGGCCTATAAAGGTAAATTCAGCAAGCTGGATTCGGCTCAATCTACATTAACAAATACGTTGGATAGTTTGATATCACTCCAGCCGTCATCAAAAAATATTTTTTCGGGAAATAAAATAGATTCTTTGCAGTCCGGAATTAAAAGCAAAATAGCGAGTTTAACGTCTCGACAGCTTCCAAATGTCAGAATTACTCATTCCCTGGATAGTATAAACGATCTTAGGGACAGCACACTGGCAAACTTAAATCAAAAAATACAATCCTTAAAAGATAAATCAATAGGAAAGTTGAACGAGTTAAATCTTCCGCCGCAGTTAAATGATAAAGCATCACAAGTGACCTCCGATATTGAAGGTTTTAAAATTCCAGCTTCTGATTTAAATATTACGTCTCTTAATCTTGGCAATAATGACGCGATGGGAAAATTTGGTAACCTTTCAGCTCAATCGCCCATTCAGAATATCGGAAATGTCGATGGGCTGGAAAATTTGACCGGAGGAGGGATTTCGGATGTAACTGATAAAGTAGGCAGTTATAGCAAAGACGTTCAACAAATATCAAAAGGAGATTTTAGAAAAGTCAAAGAATTACCAAAAACAGCAGAAGCAAAAGCGGAAGAGCTATCGGGATTGAATGAAGTAAAAGATCAGACGCAAGCGTTGGATGAATATAAAGACATGGCTGGAAAAATGCAAAGTCCGGATTCGCTGAAAGAACTTGCCATTCAAGAATTTAAACAAGTTGCAGTGGACCACTTTGAAGGAAAAGAACAGCAGCTTAAAGCAGCAATGGAAACCGTTTCCAAATACAAGAAGAAATATTCGAGCCTGAACAGTCTGGCAGATATTAAAAGACGGCCGCCCAACGAAATGAAGGGTAAGCCTTTTATCGAAAGAGTCGTTCCTGGAATTGCTCTACAGATTCAGAAGAAAGCTGAAGACCTGATGGTTGATTTTAATACTTACGCAGGCTATCGTTTCACTGGTCGATTGATGGCTGGAGCAGGCTGGAACCAACGTGTGGTCTATGCTACCGATAAACATTTTTTTAATTCTGATACCAAGGTCTTTGGTCCCAGAGCATTTGGAGAATTTAAACTACAGAAAGGATTTTCACCTCGTATTGAACTTGAAGCAATGAATACAAGCATTCCACCCTTCTTGCTTACACCAGCCGATCCGATGAAACGTGAATGGGTTTGGGGCATTTTTGTGGGAATGAAAAGAGAATACAAGATCTTTAAAAATATTAAAGGAACTGCAATGGTTATGGGTAGACTATTCAATCGCGATCATAAAAGCCCGTATGCAGATGTACTGAATGTTAGGTTTGGATTTGAATTCCCGATGAAGAAGAAAATCAAAGACAAAGATAAGCTGCTTTGATAAAACCGAGATTTCGTGAAATTCAAGCTGGCCATTTGTTAATGAAGGAAGGACTTACTGAGTCGGTTAAGGTCAGGGTTCGCTGGGAACATGATTTTCTTGTTTTGCGGGTAGATAATGCGTTAAAGTGTATTATAAGGACCAATGGAAGTACCTTTTGTATGATAAGCCATTGAATAAGTCTGTTATTTTATTTATGACAACAATAATGCAATAGGACTCGGTATTGGAATTATTGAGTCAGGGTTTGGTGCTGCATGGGATGCAGTAAGAGCAGCACCAGGAGCTTACACCAATAGTGCTAAGATAATTTCAAAAGCGGGTGGTATTGGTTTGGTGGGTCTATTCGAGGTTAAAAGTAAAGTCAATCGGTGCCGCGACAATTTTCTACTTGCATTAGCAAAAAATTCTCGAGCTAACTATTTGATAACCGGTGACAAGGACCTGCTGGAGTTGAAAATGTTTGGAACCACAAAAATAATCTTGACAAGTGACTACTTAAGAAGGTTAAGTAAAGGAGTTTAAGTTCGTTCTTCAAAAACGGTATGATAAAATATCAGGAATATAAACCCGTTGGATATCTCGCGAGATATATTGACCGCTACTGGTCTGCCTATTCCGAAAAGTCATTGTTTCTACCTCAAGAGAACCTTAATCCAGATGGAACGATTGAGCTGATTTTTAATTTTGGGGATTGTCATACGCAGATACAAAATAGTGTGAAGAAAACTTTTAATGGTTCATTTGTTATCGGTGTCCGTAAACAATCTTTGTACTTTTCACATGCGGATAAACTGGATTTGTTTTCCGTTAGATTCAAGGCTGGTGGCTTCTATCCATTCTTCAAGATCCCTGTTCATACTTTTGCAAATGGGTTTTATGGACTGCCGGATTTATTTGGCAATGAGTTCAACGAGTTGGAAGAACAATTGTTTGAAGCAGACAACATGCAACAACGTGTTTGTTTGGTAGAAAGCTGTTTAGTGAAAAAGCTTAATCACAATCTCGGAGAATATTCATTTGTCGAAAACTTTTATAAGGGGATGACAGGAGGCGGCTTTGTGAATTTGCATAAACTGATTTCCGAATTTAATACAAGTTACAAGACACTCGAACGAAGGTTTATAAATGTAATGGGTTTGACCCCCTCGGAAGTAAGTAAGATTATACGTTTCAATAAAGCATTGTCATTAATGTATTCTCACAAAGCAAAGTCTTTAACGCAAGTGGCTTATGATAGCGGCTATTATGACCAATCACACTTTAACAAGGAGTTTAAAAGCCTTACAGGCTATAATCCTCGCCAATTCATTAAAGAAAAGTTTACCATTATCCGTAAACTTCAGCCTGCCCTCGCTGAAAGGCTGACGAAATCTTACAATTTTTGACCTTTTGCCTTACATAGATTACGGCTAAATACTAGCTGAACTATGAAAGTCATCTTTTTTATCGTATTGACACTCCTTTTTTTAATGCATGCCAATGGACAAAATCACAGCACTGTGATTGCGGTTTCCGGCTTACATAATAGTAATGGCAAAGTGGTAGCAGCCATTTATAATTCTGAGATCGGTTTTCCAAAGGAATCAAATAAAGCTTATAAACGATTGTCTTTTGATATCGTTGAAGATAAATGTATTGTGCTATTTGAAAATATTCCGGAGGGTGTCTATGCCGTAAGCTGTTTTCACGATGAAAACAATAACGGTAAAATGGATACTAATTTTATTGGAATACCATCGGAGGGCACAGCGGCTTCGAACAATGCGGAAGGAGTTTTAGGTCCGCCAAAATTTAAGAATGCAAAATTCACTGTCAACGGAGACGTTGAACAAAAAATTACTATAGAATATTAACTGTGAACAAGTCGATGAATATTAAGAACAATACCATACTCCTTACAGGCGGCACTTCCGGAATCGGATTTGAGCTACTTAGACAACTATATGACAATAACAAGATAATTGTGGTGTCAGGTAATCCTTCAAACCTTGAAAAGGTAAAGCTTGAATACCCGGATATAATAGGAATAATCTGTGACCTTGGAAAGATCGATTCAGTGAAGCAACTTATTGACAATTGCTTAAATGACTTTCATGAGGTGAATATTCTTATTAACAATGCCGCTATTCAAAACAACTATTCTTTCTTGTCAGAGAAAGAGGGGTTTGACAAGATTGAAAACGAGATTGCGATCAACCTGATCAGTCCTCTATTTTTGATTTTTGGGCTCCTGCCTCTACTGTTAAAAAACAACAACGCAGCAATAATCAACATATCGTCAGGACTTGCCTTTTCACCCAAAGCGTCTGCCCCGGTGTATGGTGGAACTAAAGCGGCTATACATAATATCTCTAAAGCTTTGAGATATCAACTGGAAGATACTGCGGTGAAAGTATTTGAAATTATCCCTCCTCTTGTCGATACACCTTTATCTAAAGGGAGTAGCAAAAGCAAAATCACGCCAAAACAATTGGTTGATAAATTTTTATCGGATTTTCAGAAAGATAAATTCGAAAGCAATATTGGTAAGATTAAATTTCTTAGGATACTAAACCGGTTAGCTCCAAAATTTGCAGATAGTTTATTGAAAAAGGGATAACACTTTCTTAGTCTCGATTGAATAAAAAGGGAAGTGATCCACTAGTCCACTAGTCCACTAGCCATTGCTTGGCGCGTCACGCTCATGCTATTTTGGGGAGACGCTGTTAACAGGTCATTTCAATAATCATATCGCAAGGTATGATCTGACGGGATATCCTCTTAATGCTGGCAACTTCTGTTATTTTCAATTTAATATTTTTTATCACCATACGATCATCCCCTATTTGTAATTTGCACGCGAACGCCATTAGCATCGCTTTTTCATGATCATTAAGAAACTCGCTGTACCACTCATTAACGAAAAGCTGCTCCAACAAGTAGAACATTGTTACATCGCCACTGCGGCCATCTCCGAAGCCGGATTCGACTTCATCCGAACTCGTATTCCAACGAAAACCAAAATGGAAATCATCACAGGACTGGAGATGCCCACTTCGCCCGCTGTACTACAAAGAATCTGGCGCAACTACCAGGGACGCATCACGCTGAACATTTACACGCGCAACGACTTTCACGCCAACGTGTACATTTTCGATTTGCCGTACCGGAAGTCCGTTGCGTTTGTAGGCTCCGGCCACTTCACGATTGAGGGGATTAAAGACAGCGAAGAACTCTTTTACAAGATCACTGATGCTAAAGAAATTGAAAACCTTAAATCATGGTTCATCGGCTACTATGAATTCGCTCAGCCGCTCACGGAAGCACTCATTTCAGAATATGAATGGCTTTATCCCGTGATGAAGAAACAAGACCATGCATCACGGCTGGAAAAGAAGCAATTCCTTACGCTCACTACTGCTGGTTTTAGTTGGGATCACATCAAGTTCAAACAACAGTACTTCAAAAAAGAAGATTATCTCGCCCTCAGCAGCAGCAAAGCTCACTTCACTACACCCGAACTTCATGCCGGGCGCGTGAGCGTGCAAAACAAATTTATAGCCCTTCATGAGTTGATAAAGGATGATCTGCGGAAATTGGGACTTCAGGCTGCCTCAGATCCGGATTCCATTGTAAGCAGCGTCGATCCGGTCCATCATACCGATAGCCTACTGCGCAGCGTGTGGTTGGCCTATGGCCGCAGCAAAACCGAGTTGAAAAAGTATGATGAAGCCACAACACTTGCTGACCTGACGCATGTGCAAATCATGCTCAGTCAAAAGGATATGGGTATTTACTTGGTAGCAGGCAATCCCCGAAAAGGCAAAGTCGATCGTGAATATTTCAAGAGCAGCATGAACGATGTTGAATACCGGAAACAGATGTTTAACCTACTGAACGGGTTAGGGCCTGGCTATTGGATTGAGGTGGCATGCGAGCGAAAAAACACAGACACCTTTCAGACAGAAGAAGCCCTATGGGAATTTACGAAAGCCGATCAGTGGATACATTTTGATTTTATAATAGGCAGAAATTATACACCCGACGCGGTTGAAATAAGCAATGAGAACATCGCCCCTTCCATCGTGAAGGAATTGCATAAACTATCGCTGGTGTTCCGGCACATGACGGCGCCCTCCTTTGCTGAGACAGCTTCGGCGGGCGCGCCTTCCAATTCGTCGGGATAAAATCCGTGTTCTCGGCTATTTCGCATTCATTTCCTATTTTCAAGTTCTAGCAATGGTTTTTTGTTGCCACTTTTTCCTGAATTTTCCACCAAATTTTGCCTCAAATGAACTATGTTTTTCTTGGAGTTGCCTCAACTTTTGCCACAAACTAATGTCAATTTAGGATGTGGGAAATGTTGATAAGTTGCATTCAACAGTCATGATTCTTGCAGGTGGTTAATCGTTAATCTTGTATTCTTATTAATAAAGAAAAATTAATTAATTAAAAATAAAGCTCCAGCACATAGTGTATGAATACTTATAATATCCTGTAACTCACCATGGTCGGGATATCGGTTACGTTGAAACTTTTCGTCCCATGCCATCCAAAAAGACCGTCGAGGATGATTTCTCAAAACACGACGACCGGAAGGTCAGGTTGAAGGCCGAAGTATATCTGGGCCGCCGTTTCATACCGGCTTTCATTGGAAAATCCATGCTGGCGTATAACCTGGGCGTTAAGAAAATGATGTGATAGCTTATTGCTCGTATAGATTGAACTGCTTCCACCTGCTGAGTACATTAATTCAACTGCCTGCAAGCAGGTTTGATTCGTATGTGTGATTGCCAGCAACAATGCGGCTCTGTTCTCCATGGAAAGCATGACTCCAGCCTCTGTTTTATTCCACGTATCCGCGATCTCATGATGCAGATAGGCACGGCTTGATTGGACAAATGCTTCCGCCATTCCCAGCTTACGCTGAACTGATCCTTTTTCACGGATTGCCACCATCGAACCAAAAGGTACCTTACGCGTAGCAAGCAATTTGAGTTCTTTAATAGCATTGTCACCTACCGCTAGGGCTATGGGTGCAATGAGGCTTGCTATACTTGCGCCGATCGCGGCATAGCGGTAGAGTGCACCTTTATAGTGTTTGTTTGGTTTCAACTCCGGTGTGAGGAAATATGTCCTTCGATAAGGTACATACACACCATCCGCGTTCACGTCATTACTGTCAGTCGCGCGCATACCTAATGTATACCAGGTGTCTATGATCTTACACTCGGACGCATGCATAAAAACACCCAGTATTTCCGGGATGCCGTTGTTCATCTTCATTTTATCTCCATCCATGACAAAAGCAGTGACGAAAATCCATTGCGCTTCGTGTATGTTGCTTGTTAAAGGACTGCGGCCATTGATGCGATAGCCTTCACCTTCCGGTGTGGCTTTCATAGGTGGGTGAAAGGCCCCGGCGACAAACGTATCGGGGCCGTCGGCATAGATCTCGTCGATACCTTCGTCTGACAACCTGCTGCACCACCATGTTGCTGTGTTGGCAACCATTATTGACCACGCTGCGGCCGTATTGTAACCCGCGATCTCTTCTACCAGTTTGGCCGTCGTCAGCGGGTCGAGCTCCAAACCTCCCAGAGATTCTGGCATAAACAAACGATAAAACCCTGCTTCTCGAAGCGATGTAATGACAGGTTGAGAAAGCCTTCTTTGCATTTCATCGGCTTCTACAAAGGTCTCCAGCATAGGACCTATCTCTTTGACACTGGAAGATAGCGCACGAAAATCTTTCGTGCGAGAAACTGTGGTGATCATGTCGGATTTCATACAAATGTTATTTAAGCCTTTTACACGGACAAAGGTATTTTCAAAACTCTGACTGAAGTTTTCTGATTGGCTCAAAAAGGTTTCTGTTTGTGTCATTCTTGTCCGCTGCAGATATTACGGGTCGTTGAATTCACATTGCGGTTCGTGTTTACTGGGCCGAGTTCACGCCCTGATGATTCATCCTGTATTGTAAAGGCGACAACCCCATTTTTTCTTTAAAGATCCGGCTGAAGTGCGTCTGATTTTCAAATCCGCATTCAAACGTGATCTCACCGATACTATGTCGGGTGTTTTGCAAAAATTCTACAGCGAGGGCCAAACGTTTCTTCATCACCCAACGTGCTGGCGTGTCATTGAAGGCCTTTTTGAACTCACGTTTGAAAGTGCCAACGCTCTTGCAACTAAGGTTCGCGTAATCCACTAGCGTGAGATTGCAGGTAAAGTTGGTTTGCATCACATCTTCAAGAGATGGACGTTTGTCACGTGATAAATTATAGAGGTACGACAGAAAGCGGATATTCTCTTTGTTGTTAAGCAGCGAAAGGATCAGTTCTTTGAATTTAAGCTCCAGCAGATGCTCTGGTACCGGAGGCACCTGATCGAAGTAGGGCAGCATCGAATAGAAGAAGGACTTATTGATCTCGTTTACATTGAGCGGCAATACATGCGCCACATCCGCTTCCGGCAAGTTTGCCATTGGCAACCTGTTGGCATGCTCAAGAATGATTTGTTTAAGGAAGTTATCAGGCATCATGAAGGCCATTACGCACCATTCGTCTCCATCTTTCCTTTCGGAAATGTGTGTTCCTCTTTTGACGAAAACGCAAACCCC
>CAZAHL010000282.1:0-9990 GCA_964484845.1 uncultured Chryseolinea sp.
GGCATGCATAGCGGTTGCCCTTGCAATTGATCCCAGGGTATAGGGTTAAATTTTTCTTTATGAACTTCACAACCGAGCCGATAAATCAGTTTGTCAATATTTGAATTCTTACTTGCCATTCTCCCCAGGATATCCAATGGTGTTGGCATTTTTATGTCCCAGCTCGCCGGATAACCTGCACAATGCATTTCTATTTGCTGACCTAAGAAGGTTTCGAATTGTGGCAAGGGGTCACACGTGTCGGGGGTCCTTTGAGATGGGGTAATTAATTGCTTAGACTGTTCCGGTTCGGTTGGTTTTAAAAAGTCCTCTATCTTGAATCGTAGTAAATAGTCAGCTATATCTAGTTTACCCGCTCGTTCTTGCCGGTTGGCCTTGCGTTCAAGGAGATCGCTGACTTTGATGTCTAGTATTGGTTCAAGTTCCTTTGCCCTAGAGGTCCATAAATCAAAACCTTGAAGATCCGGGAACAGAATAACCGAATGATCTTTTAAGGCTGTCATTTTATCGGTTTTCAGTCCGTCAATGCCACCACACGCTAGCCATAGATATTCAGGAAAATACAACGAACTGATACACGCCGTTTTTTCACTTTCGACAACGACAACGGGTTTACTATTGCCTCTTAGTAAGTGAGTGCCAAATAAGCATTGTTTGAGATTGTAGTCCTTTAGGCGCAATTCGGAGTGAGCCCAAACCGGGTTAACATCTTTCAACCTGTGGCCTGTAGAATCGTATTGTATGACCTTCCCTGACCGGATCAGGCCCGAAGTATCAATTTGCCAAAATACCGTTGCGCCTTTTTTCGTGGAGCCTATAAAATACTTACTGATTACCTGGTTTGTACGTTCTGTTCCAAACCGTTCATGCATGAACAGAACAAATACGTTCGTATCGTACCTGGTTAATGATGCCTTAAATACTTCAGATTGAAAGTAGCTCGCCGGTGGTTCTGGTTTCGGGACATAGGTTTTAATTTCCTGTTCCACTTCCGGCAGAAACGTTTTATCACACGCATGACAAAACCCCTTATCATCATGACCAACATACGGAACAAACTTTCCATCGCGGTTTGATCTTCCGCATGGACAGGTTTTTACCCTGGAGCGTTTCCGGTCGAATTTGAGTGGAGGTAAATCTTGCGTTTTCATAGCGTTTCCAGTCAATTTTTAGCCTTTTTTAAAATCTCGTTTTTAGCATGTTTAAGCGGTTTTTTTAGCGTTTCCGTTTCCGTGCGCTTAGAGAGTGGAAACTTGGAAACGCTCCTGTTTTTTGACCTCCGTTTCCATTTCGTTTCCAGGAAACGTTTTGGAAACGCTCATGCATTTGCATTATCCCAGCCATTCTTTTTTGCTTTTTCAAAGAGTTTCGAAACTGTTCCTTTTGAACCATACCCCAGGGCCATCGCTATTTGATCATAGCTTAATCCTGTCTCTTTAAGTGATTTGGCTTGCTCATATTTTGCCTTGCCGTTGTCCTCCGTGGGCCTGCTCAATAGCTCGTAAGGCATGCGCTCCCCTGTATTCTTAAAGTGGAAGCAGTCTTCCAGAAATTCAAGTACAAAACTTTCCTTCTTCATTTTTGCGGGTAAATAATTTCCTTTGACTACGCATAAATGCCTATGATTAGAATTAACTAAGTCCGTACGCAACTCAATTACTATCCGCATTTTTGCTTCGAATCCTTGCCCGGCTAATAGGTTGTTTTTTGAAGGTTCAAAATTTTCCGTGCGCTTGCCCGTATGATGCAAAAAAAGAATAAGTGTATCATGCTTTGCGGCCAGCTCCTGGAATGGATGTAAGAAGGTTCTTATCTTTTGCGTGTCCTTTAAGTCGGCTCCAAATGAGTCAGCGAAACAGTCAATAACCACCAGATCAGCGGGGGCGGCTGTAAGCATCTTATCAAGCTTTCGAAGTAGATCAGTAGTATCAAATACAAAACGTAATCGTTTAAAGTCCGCTGCTGAATAACCTTTGCTTTGCTTCAATAAAAGGAACGCTGTTTCCGTTTCCTGATCTTCGCTGCTTACATAAACTGCACTGAAGTATCGACACAATAACGGAAAGTCTAAAAATGATTTCTGTTTAGTAACTATTGCAATGCAGAGCAGACGAAGTAGCATTGATTTGCCAACGTCTGACGGTCCCGCCAAACATCCTAACCCGGACCGTTGTAAAAGGCCGTCCACTATAAAAAGTATTTCAGTAACTTTTCTGTTTAGTAGGGATTCGCCCGTTATTTCAAAGTCATTTTTAACTATTGATAAAACTTCCCCTCTTATTTCTTCTGGTGTGATCCCGGTAAAGTCAAAGTCAGGTGAAATCATTATCTTTGGAGTGTCATTCATGTATTGCTTATTAAATAGCCCGGTTGCACGGGCTTTTTTCATTGTTGGGCTTTTCGCTCGTATCTGGATGTTACGCTGATAGAATTTAGCGCAACGAACTGCCTACCGCCGATTTTTTCCATTTGGATTAATCCTTTTTGATCCCAACTGTAGGCGGTTGGTCGGCTAATCCCTCGCTCTTGACAGAAATCTTTTAAAGCGATTCGGGTAGGCGCTGGACGTCCTTTAAGATTCTCAATTTCTTGCTGAATAGAATTGAGTTTTTCTAAGATGATTTTTTCACTTTCGGAGTGCATAAAAGTTTGTGTTTCTTATGACACAAATTTTGCGGAAAGTGTAGGGGTGATGAAAGGGAGTCTGTACTAACTCCCTTTTTTATTTTTGAATAAGTGCTTTAAGTACCCACGGATTATCTTAGTATCGTTTGGCCTGGCGATCTTCTTGCCATCACAAATCTTTTCAATTTGTGATGCTTTTATATCTTCTTTGAGGACAATTCCGTTCTCGGTACAGTATTTCAAGAACTTATTGAGTCCATTTTCAAATTTTGTCTTATGTGATGCCGCTTGTCTTTCTTTTTCTTTTTCTTCCACCGCTTGGAGTTTTTCTGCAAGGCTGGATTCAACTAAATCCCTTAAGTCGTTCCGTGCTTGCATAACTGCAAGTGGGTTTGTAAAGGGTATGGCTGGTGCAGTTGGATCTTTTTCTAATACGCCATTAGGGAACAGCTTTTTATTGAATTGCTCTGCTTCCTTCCTTTTTTTCTCATACTCATCATGAGCCTTTTTTAGCGCTTCTATATCGGCCTTTTTTGCCTTGCTCATGACACTTTCATTTGAGGTTGAACATCAAAGTATTCTAGTGCCTTAGCTTGCAATTCTTTTTCGCTTGCTCCGATATATTGCTGAAAACTTTTCTCGGTTTTGTGGCCGGTATATCGCATGCATAAACTGGCAGGCATAGCCTTACCAAACCAACCGTAAAATAATGCGCTTGCAAAAGTCCGGCGGGCACTATGGGGGGAAATTGCTTTGTGCTTTTCTATACGGCCCTTACCAGCTTTGAAATAGACCTGATCATTTAATTCAGCTTGTTGGCAAATCTCCTTTAGGTAGGACCTAAAGTTTTGTTCCGCTATCATCTTTGGAAATTCACCTTGCCTTTTCTCAAGGATCTGCATAGCGATCTGATGGACAGGAACGCGGACCAATGCACCCGTTTTCTCTTGTCTGTATTCAAAGAAAGTTATTCCGCCTTCTATGAATGTGTTCTGTTTTTTGAAGCTCTTAAAATCGCTTATACGGGGTCCAAGGAAGCAAGCCAAAACAAAGATATCCCGAACGTCCTGTTTGGTCCCGACAAGCTCCAGGCTATTGATCTTTAGAATTTCTTCCTTCGATAATGCGACAACATGATTGCTTTGCTTAGTAACTGGCCAATAACGGAAACGATCATTATTTAATAACTCATTCCGGTAAGCTAAATGCAGAACGGATTTTAATTCTTTGACAACTTTGCCAACGGTGTTGACATCAAAGCGCTTTAACACTTCAACGGTACCGTCTGGTTTTTCTTTCCTCACTGTTTGCTTTGCCATCCATGATGTAAGCCCGTTATAAAACTGCATATCCATCTTTTCGAACGAAGCATTTGAATTGAATTCCTTCACTGTTCGGAGTGCTTGCCGTTTAACCGATACCGATGACGGTTTAAGAGTCTTTCCCGCCCGTGGTTTAGTTTCGCCGTCAATGATGGATTGCCAGAACCCGAATAACTGACTTGAACCATGAGTAAGGACATTATCAATAACCTTCTTTGTGTTGGGGTGTGCTTTGAGTAGTTCAGTATTGATAAGCTTTTCAAGGTGCGGTTTGTCTATTCCATCATTCAGAACATACCGTTCAATAGAACTACCATTATAGACATGTAGCTCATTACCCTGCCATTGGGTACGGTCGATCAATAGCTTAATCCGGGCTTTCAGGCTATCGGTATTTAGTGGAGAGCCTTCCTTTATGATTGACTTATATGCTTTCTCTACGTTCTCCAGGATGGCTTTTAACTCCTCGCCCGGTTTGGCTGCATTAAAGCCTTTACGCGTGGGTTTCTTGCCTGTTGAGTAAACGAACCTGTTAGTCTCAAACTGTTTATTGTAGGCTACTACGATGGCCAAGGCTTTCTTCGTAGTGCCGCTCTTTAACTGGATGGAGAATTGCATATTCTTTGCGTTGGAATTGGTTGCGTAGCTGGTTGCGTAGGTAATAGTGATTCAGTTGCTGTCTTGGTTGCGGTGAATTCTTTACAGTTTCAACGCATTTACATGCTAATTAACCAGTTTTACCTATAAAACCTTTACCTTTACCGTAAAGATATGTAAAAGCAGTGTAAGAAAATGCGAGTCCCGTCCGGTCCGCCTAGTACATTGACAAGTACAAATATTTGTCCCTCGTAACTATCAATTTAATAGATAGTTACGAGGGATTTTTCGTTAGGGCGTTTGCCGATGTATCACTCTATTGTATCACTTTTGTATCACTTAATCAATAGTCTCAAGAGGTCATTCTTAATTTAGTGGAAGCATGATAACCGTGATCTTTTCAATGTTTATAACAAACAATTGGTAATGACCTTTTACCTGAGTCACATCACAAAATTCTACTTGAATCTTCATAGTTTTTCGATTTTCGTAAGAGTGCAAAATTAAATCTTTGTTGCGTTTAATATTCACCAAAAAAGAGCGGATATCCAGAAATATGGTGAAAGCGACAAACCTTTTCTTTTAAACAAAGAATCCGTTTATTTTCTAAATTTTTTAAAACGTATTACTATTTAGGAGTATTTTTAATTGAACACTTAAACAACGTTTTTATGAGTTCTATATTAATACCTGAAATTGGCAATGTCGTTATGATCACAGAAGACCAAGAGCCAAGACCTAACTACCGGGTTAACCGTGTCTATTCCAACCCGAATGACGAAAACTTGCCTGATGTACAAATACATGAAGGCACACCTCTGAAGGGTGTAACTGTTTATAATCCTCTTTGTGATATTGAACCAATTGGAACACACAAGTTGCCAAAAAGTAATCCTTTCCAAGCAAGTGAATTGGAAATTGTTCCTAATTGACATTTTTCTTCTTGCCGTCAGCCTTTGCGGAAGCACTCAAAATATTTGAAGAAATAATATTACCATTGAGTCAGTTCACGTTGGCTAAGGATGAGGGGTGCAACAGGTTTTAATCCATTGACTTTCAGTATATTGTATTTTGCATATTTGGTTATGATTATAGATTGGAATTGGTTTTTTAGTTCATTCGCTCAAAGTGCAGCCGCACTCATTGGTATTATTGGAGCATTTATTATTTCAAGGCTCCTTGGTCTGACCGAGAAAATCAATTCGACAATAAGCCATTTTAGCAATTTAACAATAGAGTATAGTCGTTTAAAAGCCAGTATTTCAACAAGACGTTTTGAATGGTATACAAAAACAAAAATTTGGTATGACGATGATATTGAAAAGGCAATTGAACGGGGTGAATTTCAAAAACTGAGTCAAGATGAAATATTAAAAAAGATTTACGATGCCGATAATAGTTTATATAAAGTTGATGGAACTGTGATTGCTACTTTTAATGAATTAGTAAAAAAGAATGATCTCAGAATGCAAGAGGCAAAAAAGTCTAGTGGTGTTCCTTTAACATTGAGGAACGTGTTTGGTACTGTTGTACCTGATGGGCTGTGGAAAAGTTTGGCAAATGAAAAGGATGCTATAAATAAATTGGATATTGAATCAAAAGCATTAATTCAACACTTTAATCAAAACTTGCAAGACCTTAGTTCATTTGGAGACACAATCAAACCGCTAAGGATAGTTATAATAGCGCTTATGGGTTCATTTCTTCTTACAGTAATTTATCCATTGCATTTTATGCCAGTTGTTGTAAATGAAATTCCAAAACTTACTTTTAGCATTGGTGAAATTATCGAATCAATTTTCAGTCTAAGGTTTGTAATGCTATTTTTTTTCTTCCTTACTATCGAAGGCATATTTTATTATTTTTTGTATTTAACATCTCAACTAAACGAAAGACTTGGTAATGCTATTCGGAACAATTCTGAGGATTTGAGAAATATAAAGAATTATTCAGAGTACTTTGAGGGGGATAATTTAAAAGTAGTAGAGAAAACGAATTAACATTGAACTAGCAAATGATCAGCATGTCTAATTAATTTATGGATGGGCTATTGTCTGGACTTTTCTTCATCTTAAGCATTTGGTTCATTGTAGGTCTCATAAAGCCTTCGAGTGCTACTTGGTTTGTGAATCCGTCAAGGTGGAAGGTTTTCGGGATATGGATAGCAGGGATGTTTTTATTTGGAAGCATCAGTATTGTTCAAAAGAAAAATGTTTCCCATTCTATTTCTAGTTCGTCTCAAAAAGTAGAAGATTCTACACGTGAAGTGTTGAGCGAATCCGATACGGTAAGAATCGCTATTAAGAAAAAGAATATTCAAAAATTTATTGAGCAAAGCGTTAAAGAAGAAGAAGATCGAGAGCGTGTTAAGTCTAAGAAGGAATTCGATCAATTAAAAAATCAATTAGTTCGTGAAATAGAAGGCGACACTTGGAAAACGGGTAATGCTAAAACGTACAATGGCGATCTTAAATCTTTGCAAATTGAGTTAATAACCTTTGGTGCATGGAAGATGTTGCTTGACAAAGCAAAGGGACACCCGGCAAAGGAAATTCAGGTACTAGGAAAGACACTTAGCAATAAGGTTGTTCAATATCAGGTAAAGAAATTTCCATTTCTCAGAAGGGAGTATTCAAAAATTGCAAAAAGTATTTATTGGAAAAATGATATAGACGTTCGATGTGGAGGGAATAAAAACGCAACGTTGGAATTTATCGGCATACATTTTTCGGCCAATAAGAACATACAGTATACGCAAGAAGCCCTTTATAATCAATTGAAAATGTTTCGATTTAAAAGGGTCAATTATCGTTGGTCTAAGTATGACGATGAATACACGTACTATGATGTAAAAACTCCTGAGGATTCTAAATTGTATGAATCTGAAGAGTTAGAATTTGAAGAATAGTCTACATTAATAATGCGTCCAACATCGGGGTTATGTCCAGACTCATATTACTCTAATAATAATGTTTTTAAGGACGATCTTATTGATGGTATTTTCTGGACGCAGAAATAAAATAATATATAAAGTAACCTGCTGAGATTCTCATTATAAAATCCCAAAATCCTCCAATGAAAACATCGACATTATTTATGCTTTGTACAGTTGCAAAATGTGTCGGCAGCAACGTTTGAAAGTATAAACGAATGCCATGTTCAACAGCCTGCTTATCCCAAACACATTCGAAAGCCAGTCTTGTTCCTACTTCATCGTTACTCAATAGCATAGAATTAAAAAACAAAAAATGGCAAGTGAATAAAAGAATCAGAGGTCGCGAAATGCTCTGACCAAAATCACTGAATACTTTATGCGTATATACAATTAAGTAGTTTCCAAAATCTCTACGACTGTTCGTCTTCTTTGCGGCAAGAATTTTTAAATGTGTTCGTAGTTCATGTTTTTGAAATTCAAGGGCTTCAATTTTATTTCCGTTTTTAATAAACAGGGATTTTAATTGCCTGTATGATTCTCGCAACCCAATTAAAAAATTCTCTTTTTTGTCATATAACTTTGAATCATAGTCCTCATTTAATTTATAATTATTATTCCAGCGAAAATTATCAAAGATCACTTCTGAAATATCTGTATCCATAATGTCAACCTTGCAATCCTTACCGATGGTGACGTTATTGAATTTTGTCTTTTTAAGGTTACTAGCAATTAAACCAAATGTTTTTGTTATTGTGCTATTTCTGATTTGAATAAGCCCGTTGTTGTCAGAGTCATTAAATATTACTGTGTGAAAATCAACCTTATTGAAATTTATAGAATGATCTTTATGCAAAATAAAATCTTCGAATTCCAAATTATCAATTCTTGTAATTCCACCCTCGTATTCCGGTGCCTTGAATGGAGTTATACTAAAATTGCCATTACCTCTAAATTTTACCAGTGAATAGTTTCCCCGAGGAAAATGAACGGCCTTTGATACTATTCCACCGAAGTACACTTTGCAATTGTTGCAATCATCAAAAGTCAATCTATCGGTATTCGTCAGTGTAAAATAAATCTCGGAATCCTTACACTTTTCAATATTTATATCGACACCCTTGTATTCCATAAAATCCAAATCGGGAATAGTCGATTCTAAAATATCCATATTAGTTCCTATGCCTTTAATTTGAAAATTAGTAGTGACCTTTATTTGGTACAAATTAATGTACACAGGCGAGTTTACTGAGGTAAGGCTACATGAGCCATACGTTCCTTCGTTGAAGCGTATTTCATCAGAATAGGCAATTATGTTGACTTGGTCTATCTTGTTATTTAATATTTCCAACTTTTCAATTGTCTGGGAAGGCTCTGACCAAATTCTTAACTTACCAATTGTGCAACCGATTAAAATAATTTTCCGGGCGGGGTAACTTAAATTAAGACTTAGGCTTGACAGTTCACATCCCTCTAGGGTTAAACTTTCAAAATTATGCGCACCGAAATCGAAGTTTTGAAACTTACAATTCTTGATATGAAATATCTTAAAACCACTCGAATCACTTCGACTGTTTGGAACGTCTTGAGTTACTCTATAGGAATCTACTTTTGGGGTTGATTTTAGTAACAAACTCAAGAACTGGCTGGCATTAATATTTGTCGTTGTTTGCATATCTTATTTTCCACTCCATTAAGAGTTTTAAAAGATAACGTTTATACACGAGATACTTAGGAGTGCCTGTTAAGTTATTTGCTCAACGCATCAATGATCTTTCTTCTGATCATCCTTTGAAGCCTTCGATTCAAGATTGTCGAACCTCCAACAAATTGTCGTTGTGGTAATCGTCCAGAACCGAAATTGTGGTATGGGGCATAAGAAACATTTGATCCGATTGTGACACTATCTTGAGTGACTCTAGTGAGACGAATGCTTTTTCGAAGCCTGCCAGATTTCACAAGTAGCGCTCTACCTGAATCAGTTACTTTCCTCGGTTGCCATTTTTCACCTTTTCGGGGTACCCAATTTCCGAATTCCAACATATAAACCGTTGCAATAAAACCGGAATAGATTAACTTAGAAAAAATTACCCGCTGTCGCTACACACTGCACGGACCGAAAATTCGGAAGTTTATTTTTGTACTGTCAGCTGCTACAAGTGGCTTCCATTATTTGAAGAATCAAAGCCTACGAGTCTGTTTATCGATGGTTTAAGTATTTAAAAAACGATGGTTGTCTTGTGGTAGTATATGTTATCATGCCCAATCACTTTCATGCGATGCTATTCCCAACGCATTCAGGAACATCCCTAAATAAATTAGTTGGCGAAGGCAAAAGATTCATGGCTTATGATATTGTCAATGCCTTGAAGAAAGAAGGAAAAGAAACCATTCTTGGGCAAATCAGAATGGGTGTTGAAAAAAAGGAGAAACAACGAGGAAAGAAGCATCAGGTATTTCGATTATCATTTGATGGAAGAAAATGTTTCAGTGAAAAAATGATCGAACAGAAAC
>CAZAHL010000283.1:0-9787 GCA_964484845.1 uncultured Chryseolinea sp.
CCCTGTCAGAATTCCAAGCCATCCAACATTTTTCATGGCGTTAAAGAAGATGCCGTTGTTCTTGATTCCTTCTGCCTGCTTCATCTTGGGCAATATGTAGAGGAGTGCTCCTAAGATGCATAGCCCAAAGGTGAGAAAAAGGCATGAACCAGGTTTCCTTTTTACAGGGCTTATGGCTGCAGCCTTCGCGAAGGAATATTTGAGATCCTTTTGGGCATAGCGATCAAAACCGAATTCACTAACAATGGTATAAGCGCGGATTTTATCAGATATAGTTTTTAACTCTCGATTTAATTTTTCTTTCGTTTCAAATTTTTGACCCTCAAGCCAATTGCCCTGATCTCGAAACGCTTTATTTTTAAACGCTGAAGTTTCGTTAGATGTACGAAAAACAGAATCTACATTAGAAATTGAAAAGGTTTCTCCGGACCTTTCGACCAGATTCTTTAGTTCAGCTTCCGATATATTAAATTTATTTTGCTGCTGTTGATTTATCTTGGTAAAAATTTCTGACAGATGATTAATAAAATCGGTGTTTGAACCCACCTCACGATTCAGGAGAGAAGAGGCTCCCGATAAAAACAGTTTTTGTTTCCGTTCATCGGTAATTTTTTCTTTAACAATCTCTGGTGTGAGTTTATAACTCGCCCAAAAAAAGGATGCATTGAAAATAAAAAAACCCGCAATGAAAATCACCAGACCTATCAGTTTAAGGATTTTCATTTTACGAAGCTTTAAGAGTTTCGGTAGATTGAAGTGATGGGAATTTTTGGTTAAAGGCTTTCATAATTTCTGGTTCATGCTTATCAAAAAATTCAGGATCAAAGTTAGCTTCCTGTAAATGCTCCATAACAAATTGAATGTTTTTTCTTTCCCGCAACCACCCGTCAAAACATTTATGCCGTAGCCGGATTCCAAAAGCGTTTATACCCTGAAAAATTTTTGAATTCTTATTCCATACAAAATGCACTGCTTTTTTTCCGGATGAATGTTCCCAATAAAAATCCTCTTCGTTTACAGGTAGTGTATTTGAAATAGTGCCGTACGTTTGGTATTCAATGTCAAAAAATTTAGCAGAGTTAAACCAGGGACCCGGTTCATACCTTGTAGGATATCCACAGACGGTCTGCGCCAATACTTCGCCCATCATCCTACCCGTATACCATACCTGTTCAATATTTTTTCGTCCCGGTAAATCGTATTTACGTTCAACACAGTCACCAATGGCATAAACATCTGGAACGTTGGTTTGTAAAAATTGATTAACCAAAACTCCGCGGTTAGTTTCAATGCCAGATCCTTGCAGGAAATCAATATTGGGTGCGACGCCGACGGCAAGTCCTACAAACTGACATTCAATAATTTCCTCATTGGTAGCTACTATAGCTTTAACCCGGTGGCTATTATCGGCATGGATTTCTTTAAGCTCAGTATTAAGTTTTAGGTCAACGTGATGGGATCGAATGTGGCGACTGATAAGATTTGCCTCTTGCATGGGAAGAACAACGCTCCAAAATTCTGGTTCTCGTACTAAGAAAGTCACCTTGATTTTTCTGGACAGCAGCATTTCGGCCATTTCAATTCCAATAAGTCCTCCGCCCACTATTACGGCTTGCTTTATACCTTTAGAATTTTGCTCCATCAAGGCTAGGTCAGGGTAACCATAAAGCGCCTGCACACCTTTCAAGTCTTGTCCTCGCCATCCGAATTTATTTGACTTTGACCCCGAAGCAATTATTAAAACATCGTAGGTGATCCGATTGCCTGATTTTAATGTAAGTGCTTTTGAGGGGGTTTCAACTTTCTCTACATGATCAAAAAGGAGATCAATTTTATTCTTCTTCCAAAAAAAATCTTCATATGGTTTTGTGTGCTCATATTTCAGGTGGCCCATATAGATATACATCAGCGCCGTACGAGAGTAAAAATGTTGAGTCTCCGAGGAAATGATCGTGATACGATGATTGCTGCCCTTTCTAATGTGGCGGGCTGCTGTTACTCCTGAAATACCGTTGCCTATGATAACAATATGTTTCATACTTTAAAGATCAGCACCTTACATCAAAGCTGTTGTCATATGAATGACGAAACAAGTTACCAAGAAGATTTGGTTTGTTTTGAATAACATTAAACCCTGCAGTCTTGCGTATTGCATTTTATGTCAAAAAACAAAAAGATAAATTGACATCCTGCAATTGAACTGGGAGTCTCAAAATACAATAAAGGAAAGTGGAAAGGATCATCAGCAGAATGGCCCTTTTTTTAAAGTTATAATATAGTCTAACTTAAACGGTCGGAACGAAAAGCCTCTAGAATAATGAGGATAATCTTATCAATCGATAAACCTCTGGGAATACATTAACTATTATATAACTGCTCGTAATATTCCTCAACCATTCTTCCTGAATCAAAGAACGGAACAACATCCTGCATGCTTGACTTTACAATGTCCTGCCATTTTTCAGGATGGTCATAATACGTGGGGATTATTTCTTTCTCTAAGATATCCAGCAGTTTTTGAGCTTCAAGTTTATCTTTTGATTCCTGAGTCAATGAATCGTCTGCTGTGTCGATGATAAAGGAATTTTTTCCATGCTTGGAAAATTCGGGAACCCATCCATCTGGGATAGACAGATTTACGGAACCATTCATAGCAGCTGTCATTCCTGAAGTACCAGAAGCTTCGTGGTATAGGCGAGGATTATTGAGCCACACGTCGGACCCTTTTTTTAAATGATCTGATAACCATAATTCATAGCCAGTAACAACGGTACAGTTAGGCAAATCCTTTGTTTTCCAATATATCTCATTAAAGATATTGATTGCCCCAAAATCTTCGGGATAAGGTTTACCTGCCCAAATTATTTGGATAGGGTAATTCTTATTTTGAGCAATTTTTAAAAATCGATCGAAGTTAGCCAGGAGAAGATTTGCACGTTTGTAGGCAGCGAATCTGCGTGCCCATACAATCGTAAGAACGTCCTCGTGAAATAGTTTTCCCGTTTGGTTCGCCACTACACGAAAAAGTTTTCGCTTCATTTCTTTCTTTCGCTTGACTAGTGCGTCATCGTCGCCATTTTTCAAAGCATTTTCCAATGAGGTATCCTGCCAATACGTTTTATTCTGCGCATTGGTAATGGCCATGATTTCACATATATTTTTGTAGCCACTCCACATTTTACGTGCTACATCTCCATGAAGCTGAGAAACGCCATTGGCTTTTTTGGCAAGTCGCAACGCAGTGAGCGTATAGTTTAATATGCCGTTCTCGGGGTGAACGTATTCATTAACCTGGGCGGGTGTTACTCCATTAAAAAAACTCATGCTGTTCAGCAAGGGAACACTGTGTTCTTCATTCCCGGCTTTCTCTGGCGTATGAGTTGTAAAGACCACACGTTTTTTGACTTCGTCAATGTTCTTATATTTATCTAAAAGGTAAAAACACATAGGTAGTGCGTGGCCTTCATTCATGTGATAAATTTCAGTTTCGCGCTTTAGCACATCCAGCAATTTTGCCCCACCAATACCAAGGAGGATAGATTGTGCTATTCGAGTAGTTTCATT
This sequence comes from uncultured Chryseolinea sp., assembly GCA_964484845.1. Taxonomy (GTDB): domain Bacteria; phylum Bacteroidota; class Bacteroidia; order Cytophagales; family Cyclobacteriaceae; genus Chryseolinea. The sequence goes on from CAZAHL010000283.1 coordinate 3,565, forward strand.
TGGATCATACAACCGATGGCTAATAGTTTGTGCGAGGTAATCGTTCTCGGGTATATCCGTACTTAATAAAAACAGCGGGGCAGATTGAAATACTTCCGGTTTCAGTAAATATGCTTTTACAAAAACCTTGGCTCCATGTATCGTAATGGGAAAAACAATATGTGTATCCGTCAGAAATGAGTAATCCTTGTCTCGAAAGCTAACTCTAAGAGTTTGATCCTGATTGCGCTCCTGATCGTAGTATCCCTTCTTCCAGAGAATGCCAATACCAATCAGATTTTGCTTTAGCTCATAAGCGCTGCGCAAGTGTGAACCTGCCAGAAAGCCCAATCCACCGCTATAAATTTTTAAGGGCTGATCAACGGCAAACTCCATGGAGAAGTAAGCTATAGACTTCGCATATTTCTTATTGAATTTGTATGGAAAAAGTTCATTCAAGTTAATCATAGTCATGCATGTAAGACCCAAACGTAGTAAAAGAGAAGCAATAGAATTATAACAACTTAAGCTGAATCTTACACAACTCAGGGTGCAATCGTTTGATAATGAAAGAAAAAAATTTCTAGCAACAATTAATTTTCAGACAAGAGACTTTATAAGCTTTTGCAGCGAATTAAAGTGGAGTTCGTTATCCAATATCCATTGTTGATTGACTTCATCTTGTTGCGTGGTGATGGCGTGGGATGCTTCATGATCGCTAACCAGAAAACCGTTACGCTCTAAGGCATTTTTTGCCCACAAGTATTGGTGACCTGTCACGGAAAGTTTAATTCTTATTCCTCTATAGGGTTCATGTTGAACTTTGCCGGTCTTTAGATCAAATCCTTTAAATCTAAAAATAGAATCAAACGATCCGTCCAGTACAAGATCTTCAGGAATTCCCGTAATAACATTTTTATCATTTCCTGCCAACCAGATTAAGTCTGCAGTTTGCAACGCTAAATCCAGTTCATGGGTAGCCACGAGGACTGCTTTGCCCATTTGATGTGCAAGTTTTCGCAGCAAATTCATTATCTCCAATCGGTTATTGAGATCAAGATGTGCTGTCGGCTCGTCTAATATTATAACAGGAGTGTCCTGAATAACGGCCCTTGCAATCATGACCATTTGTAATTGTCCATCGCTTAACTCATAAAGTTTTTTTTTCTTTAGATGGTTGATTCGAACCTGGTCTAAGCACTGATCTATTATTTCGCTATCTGATTTTTTAAGCTTTGCTTCCCAATTCATGTAAGGGTACCTGCCGAAAGACACAACCTCGTAGACGGTCAGGTTCACTGCGGATATCCGGTCGGTTAATACAACAGCAATATGCCGCGGGAGATCGCGATGAGATTGGGCCGCAAATGGTTTTCCGTTATATGTCACCAGGCCTGACAACGGTTTTTGTAGCCCAGCCAGAGTTCTTATGAGCGTCGATTTTCCGACCCCGTTTGGCCCCATAAAGCAGACAAGTTCACCTAAGCTTAATTCAAGATTGAGATTTTCTAACAGGGAATTCTTTATCTCACGATGTGAATAGCCGACGGTTAAATCATTAGTCCGAATGGAAGTCATTATTTCGGAAGTTTCTATCATTATATAGAGACTCGTTTTGCTTTTAGAACAATCCAAATGACAACAGGTGCCCCGATCATGGCTGTAATTGCGTTGATCGGAAGCACATACGTACTTCCCGGAAGTTGGGAAATTATATCGCAGAAAAGCATAAGGCCTGCCCCGCTTATCATAACCGCCGGAAAAAGAATACGATGGTTATGTGTTTTAATGATCAGCTTGGTGAGATGAGGTACTGCAAGTCCTACGAATGCAATTGGCCCACAGAAAGCAGTAACGCTTCCTGTTAAAATGGAAGTAGAAAGGATGATCAGAAGGCGCGATTTATTGAGATTTATTCCAATGCTCCGGGCATAATTATCCCCCAGCAACCAGGCATTTAACGATTTTACAGACAGAATCCCCAAAAGACTGCCGGCGATTAAAATCAAAGAGAGTACTTGGATCTCCACCCAGCTAAGACTTCCTAAACTGCCAAAAGTCCATAAAAGGTAAGCTTGTTGATCTTCTGCCTTACTTAAGAATTGTAAAACGCTAGCAAAAGATGCCGTAGCCGCACCGATCATTAGCCCTATTATTAACAAAGAGGTATTGTCACCTAATCTTTGTGCGATAATTAATACAATTAAAAAAACGCTCGCTGATCCCAAACTCGCACCGATTACGATAGTCCAAGGACTCGGATTTGAAAAAAGCTGAAACCCCGCCGCCTGGCTCATAACTATTAAGGACACCGCTAAACTTGCTCCCGAACTAAGCCCCAGTACGTCCGGGCCGGCCAACGCATTTCGAAAAAGAGTCTGCATTTGCAGACCTCCAATGGATAATGCGCTTCCCGCTAAAATGCAGGTTAAAGCCTTTGTTACCCTAAAATTCCACACTATTTCTGACCAGATTATGTTGGATACATCTTTTCCCGCCAGAATTTTTACGATGTCCATCAATGGAATGTGAACGCTTCCTAAAGAAAGGTTGGCAACAAAAAGCAATAGCAATAAACCTAAAAGAACACTCCAGCGCGCTTGATTTGTCAATTGCATAACCAGTTTAGCTGAGGGCAATGATACAGGATTTTGAAAGGAAATAGGTAATCTGCTATTGCTGTCAAATGCAATTACTAAAAATTTTGAAATCCAAACTTGGTAACTATACATTAGTTCCTATCTTTGCAGTCCTTTTTAAAGGAAGAAAGAAATTTGTCCTGAAAAACAGCGTAAATAGGTTGACCCATGCCTGGAATTATAGGAAAGAAAATAGGAATGACTAGTGTATTCGGACCAGACGGTGTGAACATCGCCTGTACGGTCATCGAAGCAGGTCCTTGCGTTGTAACGCAAGTGAAAAATGAAGAAACAGATGGATACCGTGCTGTACAACTTTCTTTTGGTGAGAAAAAAGAAAAGAATACAACCAAGGCAGCCTTAGGCCACTTCAAGAAAGCCAACACTACACCAAAGAGAAATATCATTGAGTTTCGTGATTTCCGGAAGGAATATGATGGACTTATAGAACTTGGAAAAGAAATCCGTGTTCAAGATGTTTTTGTTGAAGGTGATTTTTTGGATGTTGTTGGTACTTCAAAAGGTAAAGGATTTCAAGGTGTTGTAAAACGCCATAATTTTGCTGGGGTGGGTGGACAAACTCACGGACAGCACAACAGACTTCGTGCTCCCGGTTCCATGGGTAATGCTTCTTTTGCATCCCGGGTTCCAAAAGGCAAACGCCTAGCCGGTCGTATGGGTGGAGATCGCGTAAAGCTTTCCAACCTTCAAGTTGTTAAGATCATGCCTGAACAAAATGTAATTATAATTAGTGGTTCTCTCCCGGGAGCCAAGAATTCAACTGTAATCCTTCAGAAATAATGGAAGTAGCAGTCATAAAATCAAGTGGTGAATCGACCTCTAAGAAAGTAAATCTTTCGGATACGATTTTTGGTATAGAGCCTAATGATCATGCAATCTATCTGGACGTAAAGAGTTATCTGGCGAATCATCGCCAAGGAACTCATAAATCCAAGCAACGGAATGAAATCTCCGGATCTAGCAAAAAAATAAAGAAACAAAAAGGTACGGGTGGAGCTCGTGCGGGTAATATTAAGAATCCTCAGTTTAAAGGTGGTGGAAGAGTTTTTGGTCCACAGCCCCGCGATTATTCTTTTAAGCTAAATAAGAAAGTAAAGGATCTGGCTCGTAAATCAGCCCTGACTTACAAGGCAAAAGGTAACTCGATTGCCATATTGGAAGACTTCAATTTTGATTCTCCAAAGACAACGCAATTCATAGCACTTTTGAAAGCCCTTTCATTGGGTGACAAAAAAACGCTTCTCGTACTTCCCGAAACAAACAAGAACATAGTTATGTCTGGAAGGAATGTTCAAAATTCAAAAATTACAACCGCTGATCAGATCAACACATACGATGTGATGAATGCAGACAATGTGATTTTTGTAGAAAGCTCCATGAGCAAGATTGAAAACTTATTAAATAAAGAGTAATGAGTATCCTGAGAAAGCCATTAGTAACGGAGAAAGTTTCTGCCCTGAATGAAAAAGGTAAATACGGTTTTATTGTAGATACCGAGGCTAACAAAGTGGAAATTAAGAAGGCCGTTGAAAAACAATATGGCGTTAATGTAGAGAGTGTGAATACAATGGTAGTGATGGGCAAAAAGAAAACCCGCTACACGAAAGCTGGAGTTTTAGCAGGCCGCAAGCCTAGCTATAAGAAAGCAATTGTAACACTTGCTGCCGGTGAAGTAATTGATTTTTATAGCAACGTATAATATTGAGCCATGGGGTTAAAGAAATTAAGACCAATAACAGCTGGCACGCGACATAGACTGGCACCTTCGTTTGATGACATTACATCGTCAACGCCAGAAAAGTCTTTGTTAACTACGCGGAAAAAATCGGGTGGTAGAAATAACAGCGGACGTACTACCATGCGTTACATTGGTGGTGGTCATAAGCAAAAAATAAGGGAAATCGATTTTAAGCGTGACAAAGTAGGAGTTCCTGCTATTGTTAAGACAATTGAATACGATCCGACCCGTTCGTCCCGCGTGGCACTTTTGTTCTACGTTGATGGATCCAAAACATATATCCTCGCTCCTGAAGGTTTAAAAGTAAATCAACAAGTTATTTCAGGTGCTGACGTTGCACCGGAAGTTGGAAACGCGCTTCCTTTAGCGAAGATTCCCCTGGGTACAATTGTTCATAATGTTGAAATGAAACCCGGAAAAGGAGGCGCTATCGCAAGAAGTGCTGGTACTTTTGTTCAATTATTAGCGCGTGAGAACGGAATGGCTACTTTAAAGATGCCTTCTGGTGAAATGCGTAATGTGCTTGATCGGTGTATGGCTACCGTTGGAACAACATCGAACGCAGATCATATGAATGAGAGCGTTGGAAAAGCAGGCCGCAGCAGGTGGAGAGGCGTAAGGCCGCGCACACGTGCAGTAGCCATGAATCCCGTGGATCACCCGATGGGTGGTGGTGAAGGTCGTGCTTCAGGAGGTCATCCGAGGTCAAGAAACGGTCTTTACTCAAAAGGTAAAAAGACACGTCATCCAAAAAAATATTCAGATCGCCTAATCATAGCTAAGAGGAAAAAATAATGGGACGCTCGATAAAGAAAGGACCGTATTGTGACTTCCGAGTTCTTAAAAAAGTAGAAGCCGCAGAGAAATCTGGCAAGAAGTCAGTCATTAAGACTTGGTCTAGAAGATCAACGGTAATACCCGACATGATCGGGCATACCTTTGCTGTTCATAATGGTAATAAGTTTATTCCTGTTTATGTGACAGAGAATATGGTAGGTCATAAGTTAGGTGAATTTGCACCTACACGGACGTTCCGTGGACACTCAGGTAGTAAGAAAGATAACGCTAGGTAAACATGGAAGCTGAAACTGTAGCGAAAAAGACAAAAAGATCTGTATTGAAGCGCGAAAAGCGTGATTCAAAAAAGGAAGCTGCGAAGGTAGGTCCTTCAGTCGCTAAATTGAAAAACGTTCCTACATCTCCTCGCAAGATGAGATTGATCGCGGATTTGATAAGAGGCGAGCGTGTAAACAAAGCGCTTAACATTCTTAAATATGAGCCTAAGGTTGGAGCTCCTAAATTAGAAAAATTACTTCTATCAGCTATTTCTGGCTGGGAAGCAAAACATCAAGATGTAAAGCTGGAAGATGCTGATCTTTATGTGAAAGATATATTTGTCGATGGAGGCCGAGTACTTAAAAGACTCAGACCAGCACCGCAGGGACGGGCGCACAGAATTAGAAAGCGCTCTAATCATGTTACACTGGTAGTGGCAAGTTTGAAGAATACTACAGCCAGTTCCGAAATTGCTATTACTGAAAAAGAAACGAAGGAATAATGGGACAAAAAATTAATCCTATAGGCTTTAGATTAGGAATCGTACGGGGTTGGGATTCCAGCTGGTTCGGCGGTAAGGCCTTCTCTGAAAAATTGGTTGAAGACCAAAAAATCAGAAAATATGTAGATGCTCGTATTCCGAAGGGTGGTATTGCTAAGGTGGTTATTGAAAGAACACTGAAGCGCATTACCCTGACTATTCACACGGCTCGTCCAGGAGTGGTTATTGGGAAAGGTGGAAACGAAGTTGATAAAATAAAAGAGGAGTTAAAGCAGCTTACGAATAAGG
>CAZAHL010000284.1:0-9723 GCA_964484845.1 uncultured Chryseolinea sp.
CAAAACAAGCTCCAGCGACAATGATGGGATACCAAAGACCTGCGAATGGATCGCCGCCGGTTCTACTCGTGAGCGCGGTGGCAATGAAGGGAGTTAGTCCTCCAAAAATTCCATTGCCAATGTGATAGGGCAATGACATTGAAGTATATCGTATTTTCGTGGGGAAAAGTTCAACAAGAAAAGCTGCAATCGGCCCGTACACCATCGTTACTAAAACAAATTGAATCAGCACCATGAGGATCATCAACCAATATGCATTATCACTGAGTAGAACAATTGTTTTTTTTGTAGGATCGGCATGGATTGAATTGTCCTTGCTGATTTTTTGAGTTGTCGTCTCTGTAACACTATTCCCTGCAGCATAAAATTTCACTTCTTGTTGCGTGATAATAGAATCACCTTCGGATGTTATAACCCTGCTTTTTTCAATACGCCTCTGTTCAACGAATTCCTTTTGGTTTGAAACATCTGCTAATGCGTACATCTGTTTATAAATCGGTCGATATAAAAATACCGCCAGGAGCATTCCCAACATCATGATCATCTTCCGGCCAATTTTATCAGATAACCATCCAAAGTAAATAAACAACGGAGTCCCAATCAGCAAAGCAATGGCAATGATATTACGGGTTTGAACAAATTCTACGTGGCAAACTGATTCAATAAAAGTCATCGCATAAAACTGTCCTGTGTACCAGACTACTCCCTGGCCGGCGGTCGCGCCAAACAGCGCAATTAATACTACTTTAAGATTCTCTTTTTTTCCAAAACTTTCTTTTAAAGGATTTTTTGAAATTTTACCCTCCGCTTTAATTTTTGAAAACATGGGTGATTCTTCCATCCGAAGCCGGATGAATACAGAAACAGCAACCAGTACGGCTGACAAAATAAAGGGTATACGCCAGCCCCAGCTATTAAATTCTTCAATACCCATGGATTGACGAACCGCTAAAATCACTCCAATGGAAACAAATAACCCTAGAGTTGCCGTTGTCTGTATAAAGCTTGTATAAAATCCTCGTTTTGAAGCGGGCGCATGCTCGGCCACATACGTTGCAGCGCCTCCATACTCACCACCCAAAGCCAGCCCCTGTAATAATCGTAGAAGTAAAACTAAGCCCGGAGCAAAGTATCCAATCGTATTGAACCCGGGTACGAGTCCAATCGCGAAGGTAGCCCCTCCCATTAAGATCAGGGTAACCATGAAGGTATATTTCCGACCAACTAAATCTCCTAACCTACCAAAGACAATGGCTCCAAAGGGTCTTACAACAAAACCAGCGCCGAAGGTTGCCAACGTAGAAAGTAGTGCCGCTGTTGGATTCGTCTGCGGGAAGAACTGCTCGGAAAGAATAACAGCGAGGCTTCCAAAAATAAAAAAGTCATACCATTCAATAAGGGTTCCGACAGAGGATGCTGCTATGACGAACCAAAGTTTTGACTTTTCTTTCGGAGTGATGACGGTAGTTTGCATTTACTTATTTTTTTCTCAATGCGGAAAGATAAGTAGAATTAGAAACCATGCAAACAAAAGTTTAGACAGCCCACTCGTTAAAAATAACGTGACTCGTTAGAAATTCCTGAGCAGTCACTCTTTGAACGATGGATTCAGTGGATGGCATTGAAGGCGCGGTCGTGGTTAAAATGACCTAAGTTTCATCAACTAATAAGCTGTCGGAGTTATTGGTTTTCATCGTGGCCTCCATACCATGCTTCCTGCAATTGATGAAAAAGTTCATGAAGTTTAGTTAGGGATGCTCCGATCGCTTTGTCATCTCCTTTCTTTACTACTTCTTCAAAGGCTAACGCGTCGGACTTCAACTGTTTGAGCTTATACTCCATTTCATCATCATCCTTGAATTTTTCCGGAAGCGGAGCGTTAGTCCATTTTTCCGCTGATAATACCAGGTCATGGGCATTTTTTTTCGCGGGTTCTAAATTTGAAGAATCTTTATAAGGGTGATACGATTCGGCCATGACCATATGAAAGGCATCCATTTCGTCCCAGCTTCCGACCGTTTCCCCTTGATCTACTGGCTCTTTATCTTCGCTCTCCTTTTTTCCTGAGCAGGCAAGCATGACTACTATCAAACTGAAGGCAATGGGATGGCTGAACGAATTTCTATGCATACATGAATATTTTTTATTAAAATTAAAAAAGGTTACTGAATTAAACTTTGTCCTTCTTCCGATATTTTCTACCTCCTTCCAACCGTTTTATCAAACGCTTCAATATGTCAAAATATAATGTGACAAAAAGGAAAACAGTCATTGACCATATTACTGCGACATTAAAATATAGGGTATCCCAGGGTATTCCGGCAAAATGTTTCGTTGGTTGATACAGATTGGCTGAAAAGTCAAACAAATGTGCTGGTTTGTGGTCATCAAAATAAACAGGATATATTTTCTGCACTAATACCCCGTTATATTCAACAATACGATCGGAAGAGGTAATATTTTGGACAGCGTCGATCACAGCCTGATTGGTATAAACTAATTTTGATTTTTTAAACTGTAGGTTTTTTTCCGGTGTAGACGTTGCCTGCCCGGTGAGCTTTTCTTTCTCATCGGAAGCCTTGCTAATTCTGAGTGCGTAATACCGTTTAAGAGTCGAAAGAAAAAGTGATGTCTTCTTGTAAACAGTAGAGTCAAACTTACCAATGGCCAATTCTTGAACCTGAGAAAACTTATCTTCACCTACAAATTTCAATTCATTTGTAACTTCTTTTTGTAATAACGCAAGAGCCGAGCGTAACGGTTCATTTCTTTGATTTCTCCACTGTCTATGATTATTAAGACAATATGCCAGCTTTGATTCCAATGCGGGAATATAATACACGCGTTTATATTCCGATTCGGCTATGATTTTATCCAGGGGGTAAAATTGTTTTTCAAATTTATTGTCTTTGAACTGAGTAACCATGAAAGCCTCAAATGCCCATCGGGAAGCCATCATCTCGCCTATCAACGGCACTCCAATGGGTTTTCCTACATTGGGGTTGAATTTGTCAAAGCTTATAACGACCCCGCTCAAAAGCAACTGAGGTATTACTAATAACGGAATTAAAATATAAATCGTCACTGCCGAATTAAAGGAAGCAGAAATGTTGAGGCCGAGCATATTGGCAAAGCACGAGCAACTGAAAAGAATAATCCAATACCGCAGTTCATCCACCGGAATACCTAAAATGCTGTTCCCTACCAAAATAAAAAGAAAAGTTTGAATCGCGGAGATAGCAAACATAACCATCACTTTAGACACTAAATAACTGCTTCTGCTCAAGTGGAGGAATTTTTCGCGCTTCAGGATTTTACGATCTCTGAAGATCTCCTCCGCACTCATGGTGAGTCCGAAAAATAACGCTACCACTACACTCATAAAAAAATATACAGGAATATTTTTGTTATGAAAAAAAACGTAGTCCCCATTGGTAGAGAAAGCATCGTAGTATTTAACCATAAAGGCAATAAAAAATGCCAATACGGGAGCTTCCAATAAGTTAATGTATAAATATTGTTTATTGGCAAATTTTGAAAGCACATCCCGCGTGATGAATACTTTTAATTGCTTGAACCAATTTGGAATTTCCTGCATGACAGGTAGCGATTCTTTTACATGATCGACCCGCGGAGGTTTTATTTTTTGTTTAAAGTATTGGTACCACTGACCTGGTGACACCTTGCGGGTATGCGTTAAACGTCCATACTCGTTGACTACCCGTGTTTCAATGATGCTAAAAATTTGTTCGGGATTAATGTTTCCACATTCGGCGCATGCACCTTGTGTTTTGTTGGCTGCATTAATGATATCTCTGAAATAAAGTACGGATTCAATAGGATTTCCATAATAGATCTGAAAGCCGCCCAAATCCAGGATGATCAGCGTGTCAAACATTTTAAAAATGTCTGAAGAAGGTTGGTGTATAACGACAAAGATCATTTTCCCTCGCAAACTGAGCTCTTTCAGCAAATCCATGATATTTTCAGAGTCTCTTGAGGAAAGACCTGAAGTGGGTTCATCAACAAAAAGTATCGTAGGTTCGCGAAGTAATTCCAAGGCAATATTTAACCTTTTGCGCTGACCGCCACTCAACGTTTTTTCCAGTGGGGATCCTACTTTTAAATCGCGAGTTTCTGTTAGCCCGAGATTTGACAACGTGCGAATGACCAATAAAGTGATTTCATTTTCCGTATAATGTCCGAAGCAAAGTTTGGCGGCATAATAAAGGTTTTCAAATACGGTAAGGTCTTCAATCAATAAATCGTCTTGAGGAACATAGCCAATAATTCCCTGTACGGAGTCCGGATTTTCGTGTATATCAATTCCATTCACAAGCACCCGGCCACTGGACGGTTTTTCTGTTCCATTCAAAACATTTAACAGGGTTGATTTGCCAGATCCGCTCGCGCCCATGAGGCCAATTAATTTGCCTCCTGTTTCAGCGACAGTTATATTTTGAAGGGCAGCCCTACCGCTTTTGAAATGATAAAATAAATGGTCGGCCGAGAATGTTATCTTGGATTGACTCTCATCCGTAAGAAACTTGCCTATTATGTCACTGTAGTAAATAGGTCCAACCTTATCACCTCGAATTGTGCTCCCCGTTGGAAAGACGTCGATCTTTCGACTTTTCAAGAGGATGCTGTTCAAATAGAGTGAGGTAATTCCTAAGTATTTAATAAAATACGTTTCAGCATCGTGCAACCGCAAGATCGCGATCAGGCCCGTCAGATTTTTTTCAATAATCCTGGGTCCTGGATATTGCCCCGAACCTTCATCAATAATTAAAACATTTTTTGACGATAATTCGTCGATATCGTAACCTGTTACAAAAGATTGAAGCGCATGAACTTCGGCCTGCGGTATTCTTAACGATTGCCCAATGTAGAAGATTAAGTTGGCTTGCCGGTCCGAGATCTCCTCATCTGCAAAAACCAGTTCAATAATCTTCACGATCAGAACCACCTTCTGCTGCATGGTAAGGGCCTGGTTGACCTTCTTAACAATCTGCATGATCTTCGCCCAATCATCTACAAATTGCTGCGTATCGGTGTCCAGGCTGCTTAAGTCTTGTTGAGCGTCAATTTCCTGCGAGGCTACAAATTCATCGAATAGTTTCAGGTAGTAGTTGGTCGCGTCGCGGTTTAAGTGGACGCTTAAGAATTCTTTTATATTCGTGCGTTCGGCTTCCGTAACTCGTTCGCGAGCGACGATGGCAAAAAGGTGCAAAATTGCTTTGAGTAATTCTTCACTCATGAATGTCTCTTAATACGCCCCAAAATAAAGTTTAAAATAGGAAATTAAAGAGTTAAACAAGCATGATAAAAAAGTAAAATAACGGATGATAAGGATCTTGGATTCCATGGAACCGAAAGGTAACGGCTGCAGCCAGCGCGGGAGCGAAAGTTCTAATCATTGATATTCCGCGTGCAAATACATTTCACCGCATAGGCGCCAAGACGCAACAGGAGCGCGAAGTTTTTACAAGCAGTTCTTCAGTATTCAGCTGCGATGGGGGAATTCAAAGTTTAAGAATTTGCAAAAAAAAAAGCGGGAAGCTATCCCGCTTTTGTCATGATTTTCAAAAGATGTCTATCCGTTTTTTAGTTCAAATGATTACTTAACCCGAACAACCCTTCTCTCCGGTGTTATGAGATCCGTTAACACGAACAATCCTTCTCTCAGGTATTCATCATCCATCTCCATCAAATCTACTGGAGTACCTTCCTTTTGAACGACCTTCGTATTTAGCTTATCATTGGCAGCTTTCTTCTTCTCAGCTTCTTCAATTTCTTTTTTCCTGGTAATTTCATTCAAGGAAACACGCGTTTCTTGGAAGCTTTTGGTGGCCTCTTCTGTTTCATTAACAAAACGCTGAAGAGCAGCATCTGTTTTTAATCTTTCCTCGTACGACTTTGTCAAATTCGCAATCACTTTGTCATTGATAATTGGCGTCTTTTGGTAAAGCGTTCCTTTGATTTCATCCCAAGGTAAGGCACTGGGGCTTGAACTCTCACCAAATTGCTCTGGGCTTAAAGCCGTCGGGAATTTTATGTCTGGAGTAACACCTTTGTGTTGGGTGCTGCTGCCAGTCACGCGGTAAAATTTCTGAAAGGTTATTTTAAGTTCACCTACTTGACTTATTGGTTCCCCCCCATTGGCACTAGCGGTGGCATCAGCGGTGGAGAAAGCCTTTTCGTTAATAAACCGATTGAGATTAACAACAGTCTGTACCGTACCTTTTCCATAACTGGATTCACCGACAATGACACCCCGGCGGTAATCTTGAATAGCACCAGCAAAAATTTCTGACGCAGATGCGCTGAAACGATTAGTAAGTACAACAAGGGGACCGTTGTATAACAAGGTCGGATCGTCATCCGTTAAGGTTTCTATTTTGTTCGTAGAGCTCTTAACCTGTACAACGGGTCCGTTTTTTATAAACAATCCGGTTAGATCAATCGCTTCAGTCAAAGAGCCTCCACCGTTATTTCGTAAGTCTAAAGCAATACCCTCAACGTTTTCTTTTTGCAATTCTTTTACCAATCGCTGCACATCGCGCGTGGTGCTGGCATAATTCGGATCACCTTTTTGATATCCTTCAAAGTCCATGTAGAATTGAGGCAGTGTAATGACACCCAGCTTTAAGTTCTTACCTCCCTGATTATAATTAATGACGCTTTTTTTTGCCTGCTGGTCTTCGAGCTTTATTTTATCTCTGACCAGGCTAATCACTTTGGAGGCACCTTTTACACCCGTTTCAGCAGGTAAAATCTGAAGTCTGACGGTTGTACCTTTAGGGCCTTTGATAAGCTTTACGACCTCATCTATCCGCCATCCGACGACATCAACTAATTCCCCTTTTTCGCCCTGACCAACTCCAATGATTCGATCATTCGCATGGATCAGATTACTTTTCTTTGCCGGACCACCCAATATCACTTCCGCTACTTTTGTATAGTCATCCTCCGTCTGCAATCTGGCACCAATCCCTTCCAATGACAGCGACATTTGTTGTTTGAAAAGGTCAGCAGCTTTAGGTGAGAGATAATTAGTATGAGGATCGTACGATTCCGTAACAGCATTCATATACATACTAAAGACATCCTCGCTGTTAAATTGCCGGATCGATTTTGCATAACGTTCGTAGCGTTCCTTCAACAATTTTTGAATTTCGGCTTGAGATTTACCGGTCAGTTTCAGGCTGAGGGCCTGGCTTTTTATCATCTTCCTCCATACTTCATTCAATTCACTTTCATTTTTGCACCATGGCTCTTTATCACGGTCCGTCTCATAATACTCTTCTGAAGTGTAATTGAATTCCTGATTGACAAGGTTATTCATTATATAATTCATACGATCATCAAATCGCTTTCTGAACATATGATATATAGAGTATGCTAGTTCAACGTTTTCAGCATGGATGAGATCGTCAATTTTAGTACGGTATTTTTCAAGTTCTTTCAGATCGACCTCGGTAAAGTAAGTCTTGTTATTGTCAAGGCCTTTGATGTAGTCATTTAAAATGACCGATGACAAAGAATCATTCAGGGCTATTTTTCTATAATGATTATTGTCCAGAATAAAAGATATCACCTTGGCTTCCTTACCATAGATCGGTTTTGACTTTAATTGTGTCGTATCTGCAACTGCACCGCGAACTATCCCGGAATGTAGTAAGACCATGCTCAGCAGGGCCGCAAAAAATAATTTTTTCATCATGATTAATTAGTTACAAACTTTGATTTCACCAGGCAAAAGGTTTTGCCCTCTCATACAAACGCAAACTGATGCGAATAGATTACAATCTTAAGTAGAGTTTATATCAAATATCTAATTTAGGCCTTTGGAAGGCATTTTTTGGTGTTAAGGCGCTTGTTCTGTGTCATATCCATCTAAAAATTTTTGGGCTTGCCCAATGGTCTGGAATTCAAAAAACTTTTTGCCACCAATCGTGGTGTGGATCTCCACGCGTACCAAATCAATATTTTTGCTCTTTTTAAAGTTGTGTTTCGCCATGGATCGGTAATCATCCGCCTCACGTGTGGAAATATTAAACGCCGTTGCTCTGACTGACTTACAATAGTAACATTGATAGTGTTTAATAAGCTCGCCTGTTACATCCTTGCCAGGCTGTCGGGTAATTTCCTCTTTTATCACCTTCATCGTATAAAATCCACAGCTATTGCATTTCAATGCCTGAAGGTGACCAGGGTACTTTTCAATTTTTACCTCACCTGATTTTTCGTTTATCCAGACATCGTAATCGATAGAGAATGCATTTTCCTCTGCCCGCATGCCCTCGCCCATATGGACATCTTCCTCTTCCTCGCTTAAAAGCCGCATCTTTTCGCCGCCGGTACCAATGCGTGGCATGTAACGCCATTTCGATAGCTTCTTATGAAGTACGGAGGGATAGTAATATTCCAATATCAAAAATGCAACATATGCCACCAGGGTTCCTCCTGAGATTGATATGAATAATCTAACAAAGAACCAAACTCCAATGGAGTGAAGTGTGCCCATTCCATATACATTGATGATGAGCATGGCAGCAAGTCCAAGGCATACGAATACCCTTTTATAGTTGCGAATTTCATTTTCATTAATATAGTTATACTTCTTTTTATAGTCCCTTATAGTAGAGGTACGAAGGTTGTGCATGACGTAGATAATAATCGCAGCAGCAACCATGATAATGGCTCCTGTGATCATTGCTAGATGCCAGAGATTCAGAAAGGGACTTGACGGTACATTTTCCATAGAGGCGTTTAATGCTTTTAAATATAATAATTAAAACGAATTTGTTTAGTTCAGCGTATTGGAGACGCTTTTAATAGCATTTGATGTGCTGTATGTTGCCATGGGATATCGTTCAATTCCATACTAATTGTTCATTCCGCAGGTCTCCGTTTCAAAACAACTAAAATTAAGTAATGTAATAGTTTACAAAATGTTTTTATATAACATAAGATCAGTCTGTTAAAAGTGTTTCTCTTCAGCTATCACTTTAAGGAGGGAGCGATTTTCCTTCCGTCTAAAATGTTTTTGCAACGTGTAATATTTCACATTAAATGTTACCTTAGGAAGGCAAATTTTATTATTATTGTGGACAAATGCACAAATTTTATGAAAGGAAATATGCCAAAAGAAGCCGAGTTAGAAGTTAGCACTTCCGGATCCTCATCAGTAGAGATTCCGTCAACCGTGAAAAATATTGATGAAATAAGGTTTTACGTACGTGACTTATGTTTTAAGATTGAAGAGCTGGAAAACCGCTTCGATTATGTTCCCGCTTCAGCTTACGACATGCTGGCAAAGTATACCTCGCATCAAAATTCATCGACAGAAAAGAGTTTTAATACGATCTTATAGGTATAAGATGAAGTACGTCCCATCCCCTATTTCTCTGCAATTCAGTTTCATGTATAGTGCGACTGCAAATTCATCGGGGCGGATGCAATACCACCGTATCAAGCCCGGTCATAATAAACTTCGGATCAGCAGAACGGAATTCATAAAAGCATATAACGATTCACAAATCCTTGCCATCAACCCGTTACAACTCAAAGGACAGGATGCAATTTTTCAGTTTGAGTTTTATGTGTAGGATATTTAGTTCTACTTCTCAGTGTTCAATTAGAACATCGAACAAGGAAGGAATTTGAATTTCGAATAACGAATTTCGAATGACGAATGGAAATGCTGTAACTAATAAC
>CAZAHL010000285.1:0-9646 GCA_964484845.1 uncultured Chryseolinea sp.
ATACAGGCCTTCAAAAACCAACTCCGCCTTTCGGCTTAACCCGAACTCAGGTTATTAGTTTAAAAGGGGATAATTTTAGTACCCAAATTATATTTGGTTTATTTACAAGTCTATATTAAAAATTTAATAATAGTAGTATAATAATCTATTAATCAATAATTTATAGTGATTAATATAATCTGATAGTTCAATATTTAAACCAAATTAAATTCGGCCATTTCTGCAATTTAAGAGCCTAGATAACCTAACAATTTAATCTCTTATTTTTTCGAGGCGAGCTGCTTGAGTTCTGCTGAGGTTACATCAACCCCTGTAACCTCGTCAAGTCCCTGAAAATTTTTCAGTTTGGTGGCCAGGTCTTTCATTGCTTTAATGGCGACTTTCAAAAATCCGGGACCTAAGCTAAGGCGGGCCACTCCTATCTGTTGTAACGACGTAAAATCTGGAATGCCTGGAAGAGCAAGGACATTAACCGGACACTTAAGCGTAGCGATCAGTTTCTCTAAATCGTCTTTACTTTTCATGGCCGGGGGAAACAAACAATCTGCTCCAGCCTCTATATAAGCTTTGCCTCTTTTAATTGTTTCTGCAAGTTTCTCTTCCTCTGTAATAAAAACCTTTCCTCTTAAATACACATCGGTTCTCGCGTTGATAAAAAGGGGCACATCGAATGCTTCTGAAATTTTTCTGATTATGCTGATTCGTTCGCATTGCACTTCCAGAGGGAAAAGTGATCCCGTCTCCGTATTATAGTCTTCAAAGTTGATACCCACAATACCAGTGCTTAGCAGGAGTTCGATATTTTTTTGTAAGTCAGCCTGTGTTCGGGCATAGCCACTTTCAACATCTGCCGTAACGGGAAGATGAACGCTAGCTGCAATTTTAGATAAGCGCATCAAAACATCCTTAAAAGGAATGTGTTCTCCATCGTCATAACCGCTGGTGAAAGCAACCGATGCGCTGGCCGTAGCGATAGCAGGATAACCCAAACTTTCCAGCAAGGCTGCCCCCAAAGGATCCCAGATGTTAGGCAATACCAATATGTTCCCGCTATGATGAAGCTCTTTGAAAAGCTTCGCTTTCTCTTTCTGTGATTCGATGATTTCCATACGCCGAAAGATGATTAAAAATTGAATATTTCACGCAAAGGGCCTAAACGATAAACGCAAAAGCCGCAAATAAACACCTCAAACGGGAAACAAAATTTCACTCTATACAAGGGCACGCAAGATGTTAGCCCACAACCTTGAACCTCAAACCTCAAACTTTGAACAAAACGCCAACTCTAAACTCTAAACTCTAAACTCTAGACTCTAAACTCTAGACTCTAAACTCTAAACTATTTTCAATCCTGCTCCGCCACCATATGCGTCACAACAGCAATGCGGTTCCATGAATTGATTGTGATGATGGCAAATATAACTTGTGCCAATCTCTGCTTTCCCAATAGCGTCACCGCTTTATTATAAACATCGTCACTCACGCCCGTTCTGGTTAGCTGCGTAATTTCTTCTGTTAGTTTGAGAATCACTTGCTCTTCTTCTGTGAAAAATGGAGTCTCCCACCAAGCGCTGAGGGCGTACAATCGTTGCTCCGTCTCGCCTGCTTTGCGCGCATCCTTCGTATGCATATTGATGCAATAGCCACACCCATTTAATTGAGAGGCCCGTATGTAAATCATGAGTGAAAGTTTGGGATCAAGACCAAAAGCCTCCAATTGATCTTCTGCCTCGTTCATGGCTTTGTAGATCCGAGGTTCTTCTTTTTTAATGCTCATTCTTGGCTTCATATCATGTAGTTTAATACACAAATCTCTATTTTTATTGGACTATCTCAATAGTCCAGATTTAACAAGTATGATGGTCCACGGATGAATGTAATAAAGGAATTGATTACGATTGATAAAACTGCCGATACGCCGTTGTATCTACAGATCACAAATGCTATTATTCTCAACATCCGAAAAGGAAAACTGAGAAGGGGTTTAAAGTTGCCCGGGTCGAGAGAACTAGCGTCCGTGTTACAAATACATCGAAAGACCATGTTGTCTGCTTTTGACGAGTTATTGGCCCAGGGATGGATCGAAATGATTCCGCGCAAGGGTACTTTTGTAGTACGGGACCTACCGGAAGTAAAGCCGAGGAGACTCAAACCAGAAGAAGTAATTGTAAAATATCCGACGAAAACGATTTTTTCTTTTGATGCTGAGGAGCTCCTCTCCTTTCCATTGCCAAATTCTCCCCAATCTGGATCGTTGGTTATCAACGACGGCTTCCCTGACATCCGGTTAGCCCCCACCGAACTTTTTTTTCGTGAACTAAGAACGCTGGGAAAACAAAGCGCCTTTCGAAAATATTTTCAGTACGGCAACCCAAAAGGTCCCGATTACCTGGTGGATACGTTGTCTTCTTTTTTAAGCGATACCCGGGGGTTGCCGATCTCCGCGAACAATGTGATGATCACAAAAGGCGCGCAGATGGCCATCTACCTGGTCGCTGACCTGTTAATCAAACCCGGTGATCATGTCATCGTCGGAGAGCCAAGTTATTTTGCAGCAACAATCACTTTTCAACAAGCAGGTGCCACTATCAACCAGGTACCTGTTGACGACCATGGAATTGATGTCAACGCGATCGAATCCCTTTGCAAAAAGAAAAAGATCCGGTTGGTTTATGTTATTCCGCATCACCATCATCCCACAACAGTTACCCTAGTGCCCGAAAGAAGAATGCGTTTGCTGGAGCTCGCCGCAAAATATAAGTTCGCCATTGTAGAAGACGACTATGACTATGATTTTCATTATGCCAGCAATCCAGTTTTGCCTATGGCTAGCCTGGATCATCACGGCAATGTTATCTACATCGGCACGTTGAGTAAGACCCTCGCTCCTGCTATCCGCGCAGGTTTTATGATAGCGCCTCAAAATTTCATCGATGCGGCGGCGTATCGTAGGCGATGGATCGATCGGCAGGGTAACACATTGATGGAAGTGGCCCTTGCACAACTATACCGGAATGGTACAATGGGGAGGCATATCCGTAAGGTTGTAAAGATCTATCATGAGCGCAGGGATCATTTTTGCGCGTTGCTTAAAGACAAACTTGGTGATCGGATCGCCTTTAAAATTCCGGATGGGGGCATGTCAGTCTGGACTACCTTTAAAGGTGTTGACGTCAAACAGGTTTCAGCAAACGCCGCAAAGAAGGGGCTAATCATGAGTGATGGAAGGGTGTATAACCTCTATAAAAATTACAATGCTACACGCTTGGGTTTTGCGTCCCTCAATTTGAAAGAACAGGAAAAGGCCTTGGATATTTTAAAAAGATCTTTCTGATATTTATCGCTTCATTGCATCTGAATTTTCACCGCAAAGGCGCAAAGACGCAAGGAATAATGTTGTATCATAATTTTTAAACTGTTGTATGTCTTTTGGGGACCGTATCATAAAATATATTATACTTTGAAATATATCATACTTTGCGTCTTAGCGTCTTCGCGGTGAAATGTATTACCCGGATAACTTGCTAAACCATCCGACTTCGCACCTCTTACCTCTTACCTCTTACCTCTTACCTCTTACTTCTTACCCTCACCCCTACTCATACCTCAACGAATCAACCGGGTTGCTCCTTGCCGATTTCACCGTGTGATAACTTATTGTAAGTAACGCAATGGCGAGCGCCAGAAGTCCGCCAAGAAGAAAAAGGAAAGGATTAATGGTAATACGATACGCAAAGCTTTCAAGCCACTTCAGTAATAGCCAATACGTTATAGGACTGGCGATCACGAAAGAAATGACAAGCAGCAGCGTGAAATTACGGGACAACAACAACGTTAGTTGAGCTTCCGTGGCACCCAGCACCTTACGGATTCCAATCTCCTTTGTTTTGCGTGCCGTTGTGATAGCCGCAAGCCCAAACAGACCCATACACGAAATGAGAATAGCAAGTCCTGCCATAATAGCAACAACGGAACTCATTTGTTTGTCAGACCTGTAAAGTTTTTCAAAATGTGAATCCAAAAATGAGTAATCGAAGGGATAGCTGATATGTTCTTTCCATAGTTTTTCAATATAGGCAATAGCCTCAGTCGCATGGGCTCCGTCTATCTTGACAGACATTTCGCTGTAACCCCACTCCGGATGCACAGATAACTGCAGGGTGTTGATCTTATAGTGCAATGAGTTGAAATTAAAACCTTTTGCGACCCCGATGATCGCTCCGAGACTGTCGTTGTGATACCAACCATGACCCGCGGGAGTACCAACGATATCTTTAATGCCAAGTTCATTGGCGAATGATTCATTGATGATAAACGCCATGTCTTTATCCGTAGGAACATCCTTCGAAAAATTCCTGCCATCTTTCAACTGGATACCATACACGTCAAGGTATTCATAGTCCACATTTACATTCGAAGGTGTGATAGAAAAAACTCCCGTGTCCGCCTTAACCTTAAAACCGCTTTGGTGAAAGTTCTCTCCAAGTCGCTGACCGCTGGCCGTTACACCGAGAATCAGCGGACTGCGTTTTAACTCCGTTCGCAGCGTTTCAAATTTCTTGTTCGCTTCCCCGTTCATGCCAACAAGCATCATCTGATCTTTATTAAAACCCAGATCTTTGCTTTGCATGAAAGATAATTGTTGTATTACAATCAGTGTGCTGACAATCATAGCGAGAGCTAGTCCAAATTGCGTGACGACCAATCCACTTCGAAACAAAGAACGGCCACCGGCCTTACCACCTTTCAGAACCCGGGCCATTGTAAACGAGGTCATATAGAAAGATGGATAGATTCCTGTGACAAGCCCTAATCCGACAGTGACAAATAACAAATAAACTAAATTGACTGGTTCCTCTAAGAAGGTCAGCAACGAAAGTTGTCGGTCTAACACCAAATTAATCAATGGAATAAATAGAAAATTTAAAACAACAGCCAGCAGCAGGGCGAAAAATGCCAATACCGTAGATTCAAAAATGAACTGCAAAAACAGTTGTAATTTTTTTGCCCCCACCGTTTTCCGGACACCGATCTCCTTCCATCGGTGGGACGCCCGGGCCGTGGTAAGATTCATGAAATTCAGACCGGCAATGAGGAGTATAAAAATTCCTACGATGGAGAACAATTCGAGATAGTCACCATTAAACTTGCGGTAATTATTATAGTCGTGCTCAATATCAGTAGAAGCGAGATGGACGTCTTCGAGACGCTGCAAAAACAACACATAAAATTTATTAATCTCAGGGTTATCCATGTGACGTCTTAAAAAAGCGGGAAATTTTTCCTCTAGCGCTTTGATATTCGTCTTGGGATTCAGCACAAGGTATGTGTTCAAAAAATTACCACCCCATCTATCATTAAAGCCTCTCTCTTCCGTGGTAATGGTTGTCATGGATACCAGGGCATCGAACTTCAGATGCGAATTTTCAGGTACGTTTTTAAGAATTCCGTTGACCTTGTATTCTTTATCCTTAAATGTGATGGTATTGCCCATCGCTTCCTCGAGGCTGGAGTAAAATTTAAGTGCTGTTTCCTCTGTCAGCATGATCATATACGGCTCATCCAATGCCGTATTACGATCGCCCTGCAACACTTCAAAATCAAACATTTCCAGAAAGGTGCTATCAACGGTGGCGATAAATGGCAGTAAAAAACGTTTCTCCCCTTTCACCAACAATTGTTTCGAACGGCCCATAAACCGTGCATAGTTTTCTAC
Source organism: uncultured Chryseolinea sp. (assembly GCA_964484845.1). GTDB lineage: Bacteria > Bacteroidota > Bacteroidia > Cytophagales > Cyclobacteriaceae > Chryseolinea. The sequence continues at coordinate 5,717 of CAZAHL010000285.1, forward strand.
TTCCGGAAATTCCTTCAACAGAAAAGGACCCATCCCCGGCATAGACAATGCTACCTTCTGCACGTTTGTGCCAGTAAAATTCTGAACCTCATCCAACCGATAGATATTTTCTTTCTTTGCGTGGAAGCCGTCAAAGCTTCTTTCATCCCGGATGAAAAGATAGATTACTACGCATGCGGCCAGCCCGATGGCCAGACTAAAGATGTTGATAAACGCATACAACGGACTTTGCCGGATGTTGCGCAAGGCAATGAGCAGATAGTTTTTTATCATATTCGCACGTTATAAAACCGAGTACTGATGAAAATACGAAAGGTTACTGAAAAGTCAAACTCATCTTTAGGAAGGTTGTTTTTTTTCGTTAGAATTCGCTGTCTTAGTCGAGGTGAGTAATGTTACAAGACATTCTTGTTATATGCTCACGAGATTGCATTTAACAGCCATCCGGATAAGAGAAGCTGTGTTGTTCACATTAAATTTAGTGAGAAGATTTTTTCGGTGTGAATCAACCGTGTGCAGGCTAATAAAAAGTTTGTCAGCTATTTGAGGATTGGTAAGGCCATCGACAATTAATTGCAATACTTCCTTTTCTCGGCGGCTTACAATGGGCACATCGGACATTATTTCATGATTCAGATCAACCGTATGGTTGTCTATGCTTAGATATAATTTACCTTCCTTAGCACTTAAAATTGCCGCTTCAATTTCTTCTTTAGAAGCGCTCTTCACTAAATAACCAGAGGCGCCATTCTGAATCATTTGAGAAATATAGCTTCGTTCTGTAAACGTGCTCATAGCAAGAACTTTTACAGTAGGAAATTCTCTTTTTATTTTAGCTGTAAGCTCAATACCGCTTACTTCTGGCAAGTTGATATCAACGATGGCAATATCAACCAGTTTAGCTTTCAGCTTATCCATTGCTTCAAAAGCATTGCAAGCGGTGCCAGTCACAGTAATGTAACTGAAGTTGGATAATAGCGCTTTCATTCCCTCCAATACCATGGGATGATCGTCTACAATCAATACACTGATCTTTTCCATTTACGTGTTTTGAATAGTAAAGTCAATATGAACAGAAGTTCCTTTACCCGGAACGGATTGAATATCGAGTTGTCCTTTCAGGTAATCAACTCTTGAACGAACATTATTTAACCCGTCCCCTTTGGGCGAATTACTAACATCAAAACCCTTTCCGTTGTCTTCAATGGTAATATTAAGGTTGCTATCATGACGCATCACTTGCACCAGCACAATCGTTGCGTCAGCATGCTTCACAACATTGTTGATCAGCTCTTGAACGATACGGTACACAACAATTTCAGTAGCAGCTTCCAGCCGGTTTTCCAATCCATGAAATTGAATCTTGAAATGGAGTTGTATGGATTCATTCAAGCCATCGCAATAATCCTGAATCGCTTGCTGAAGCCCAAGTTTTACAAGCGCTTCCGGCATCATATTGTGCGCCACCCTTCGCATTTCGCTGATAGAATGGTCGAGTTGACCTAACACCTTGCCAAAAAGCCTGGTGTTGTCTTCTGATAAAATAATATTTCCTTTCATAGCTCCTAAAGATAATTTTACGCCGCTTAGCATACCCCCTAGCCCATCGTGTAGGTCTTTTGCCATCCTGCTTCTCTCTAACTCCTGACCTTTTAACAACGAATTATAGGCAACCAATTGCTTTTCTAATTCCAATTCCTTGATGCGTTGGGTTTGCAGCAAGCCAGTTTGTCTTGAAAGTTTCTGTTTATTTAGAAAATTCCTGTAACCAAGAGAACTAATGGTAAGAATGGCCACAAGGCCACCAGACAAGAAATAAATCAAAATTGATTTTTTCTCACCTTCTAATTCCCGGATCTCCTTCTCTTTATTCATCTGCACGATCTTGGCATCTTTGAGAGCCGACTGGTAATGGGCATCCAGCTCCATGACTTTTTTCTTCACGTCCTCTTTCTCGAGCGTATCCTTTAGTACGAGCCACTGCTTTTGGTAATAAAATGCTTTATTAATATTGCCATCTTTCTCTTCGGCCTCAGCCAGAATAGAAAGGGATTTTAATTTTGGTGCAGCTGAACGGAGTTGTTCTGCAATGGAGAGAGCTTCCAGTGCCTGGTTGCGTGCGTTATTAATGTTATTTGAACCAAGATGACTTTCCGCTATTCCGATAATGCTTCCCGCCAGATGAGCCCTATGATTGATTTGCAAAGCACTGTTCTTTGCCATCTGGTATGACGGTAGAGCATTTTTAAAATCCTTAGTTAATTTGAAATATTCTCCTTGTCGCAAGTAAAAATTAATGTTCAGTAAAGGCTGATCAACTTCTATTACGAGAGGTTTAGCCTTCTTCAGATATATTCTTGCAGAATCAAAATTGTGCAGCGCAGTAAAGTCGAGCGAAATGTCCATGAAGATCCTTGCCAGAAAATTTTTGTTACCGTCCCGCACGCGGTAGGGAACTGCCATGAAACAGTATTTCAAGGCATTTTCAAATTGTCCTATTTTCCGATAACAGCCGGCAACATTTCCATAGGTAATCCCTATAGTTTCATCCCTTTTTTCATATGTGGGGCTGGCGAGTTGCCATTGCTCAATGCTTTGAAGGTAACTATTGATCGCCTTTTCATATTGGTATAAACCCACGTACGCTGTAGCACATTCACCCAATAAATTGGCCTTGGTCAACCGTACATATTCCTGCAACTTTTCATCTTCTTTATATATTTCAGCATGCTTGTTGAAAAATAACAGTGCTGTATCCATATAGGGAAGGCTATTCGCAAAGTAGGACGTTCTCGCGAGGAAGCTTCCGCGCCAGTAATAATAAACAGCGATCTGATAGTTATCATCCATCTTCCTCGCCAGAGCAAGCCCCTCTTCCAAATGGCTAAGGGGTCTGACGGAGTCGTAACCAAAGAGAAGGTCAGCAAGGTAGTAGTGCAAGTCTATCTTTGCGCTATCGCTGTGGGAAATTGTCAGTTCATTTTCAAGGCTGTCAATAGTTTTTTGCTGGGCATGAAGCCATGAACCGGTTATTACCAGAATAATTGAAATAAGTTTTATTCTTTCAGAAAGGGATGTCATTTAATTGAGCATTCGCAAAATTGATACGGAAATCTTTTTCATCATACATCTTAAACAGTAATATCAATATGAACGGACGTGCCCTTTCCTGGAACGGATTGAATATCGAGTTGTCCTTTCAGGTAATCAACTCTTGAACGAACATTATTTAATCCGTCCCCTTTGGGCGAACTGCTGACATCAAAACCTTTTCCATTATCTTCGATAGTAATGTTTAGGTTGTTGTCGTGATGCATGATTTGTACCAGCACGACCGTTGCGTCAGCATGCTTCACAACATTGTTGATCAGTTCTTGAACGATACGGTACACAACAATTTCAGTAGCAGCTTCCAACCGGTTTTCCAATCCATGAAACTGAACCTTGAAATGGAGTTGTATGGATTCATTCAAACCATCGCAATAATCCTGAATCGCTTGCTGAAGCCCTAATTTTTACGAGCGCTTCCGGCATCATATTGTGCGCCACTCTTCGCATTTCGCTGATAGAATGGTCGAGTTGATCTAACACCTTAGCAAAAAGCCTGGTATTGTCTTCCGATAAAATAATATTTCCTTTCATAGCTCCTAAAGATAATTTTACACCACTTAGCATACCCCCTAGTCCATCGTGCAGGTCTTTTGCCATCCTGCTTCTCTCTAACTCCTGACCTTTCAGCAAAGAATTATAAGCAACCAATTGTTTCTCCACCTCAAACTCTTTGATACGTTGGGTTTGCAGTTGTTGTGACAATTGCTGTTTGCGTTTAAAGTTGCTGTAAGCAAGGTATCCGATGACCAATAACGTTAACACACTTCCAACTAGGACGTAATTAAAAGTTGTCTTCCGGTTAAGAGAAATTTGTTGATA
>CAZAHL010000286.1:0-9646 GCA_964484845.1 uncultured Chryseolinea sp.
ATTCAAAGAATTCACACCTTTTCTTTTATTTAGTGGAAAATAACCAAACTCCAGTACCCCGTGCTGAAGCACGGGGCTACCATATGTCGCTCCATACGGAGCTATTATTTTCTAAAAGCAATTTACCTGCTCATCCATCTGCTGAGAGACGGGCTGTGAATCCTACGTGTTCAACATGTGATTGCTAATAGGCGACGTCGCTTTAATCTTTTGCAACTGGCTCCCGACAAGCATTATGAGCCAGTCCCAGTCTTGACTTTTTACAGTGCTGCTTTTTGCTTTCACCGTCAAGCTTTTTAGCTTTATGCTCGTATGACGGCCAACGAAGCGAAAAAAGAAATTGAGAAGCTGACGGATCAGATTAATTATCATAATGATCTTTACTATCAGGAAAACCGCACCCAAATCAGCGATTTGGAGTTCGACCGATTATTGGAAAAATTGATCGCGCTGGAAAATCAATTCCCTCAGTTTAAAGATTCCAACTCCCCTGCTCAACGCGTTGGTGGTACCATCACAAAAGAGTTCGCGACCGTGTACCACAAATATCCCATGCTGTCGCTGAGCAATACCTACGGTCAAAAGGAACTGGAAGATTTTGATGGCCGTGTGGCCAAAGGTTTGGAGGGTGCACCCTATGAATATTATTGCGAGTTAAAGTTTGATGGAGTTTCAATTAGCCTGACTTATGAGAATGGCGTACTCACTCGCGGCGTTACGCGAGGCGATGGAGTTCGCGGTGATGACGTCACGGCCAATGTAAAAACGATCAGGAGCGTTCCGCTGATTGTCAAAGGCGATTCCATACCGGCCGTGTTCGAGGTTCGCGGGGAAGTGTTTTTACCAAAAGATGTATTTATACAACTGAACAAAGAGCGCGAAGATATTGGGGAAGCTCGATACGCCAATGCTCGCAATACAGCTTCCGGGACCATGAAAATGCAGGACTCGGCTGAAGTAGCCAGGCGCAAGCTGGATTGCTTCGTGTATTATTTATTAGGCGATGAAACCGGATTGGGAACACACGAAGAAAGTATTCAGAAACTCGAAGCCTGGAAGTTTAATGTTTCTCCGACCCATAAGAAATGTAAAAATATTCAGGAAGTATTAGGATACATTGAAAAATGGGAATCCAAAAGGCAGGCGCTTCCGCTGGAAACCGATGGCGTCGTTATTAAAGTGAACAGCCTGGCGCAACAACAACTGCTAGGGTATACGGCGAAAAGCCCGAGGTGGGCGATTGCCTATAAGTACAAAGCTCAAAATATGAGCACGCGTCTCAATGGCGTTACCTACCAGGTAGGAAGAACGGGAGCTGTGACACCAGTCGCTGAACTTGAACCTATATTTTTAGCTGGTACTACTGTGAAGAGAGCTTCACTTCATAATGCAAATGAAATTGCGCGGCTTGATCTTCATATCGGAGATCATGTCTTTGTGGAGAAAGGGGGAGAAATTATTCCGAAGGTTACAGGCGTTGACAGCACGAAACGTACGGCAGATGCAAAACCTGTTGTTTACATCACAAAATGTCCTGAGTGCTCTACGAAGCTGGAGCGGGTTGAAGGGGAAGCTGCATTTTATTGTCTCAATATCAATGGTTGTCCACCCCAAATAAAGGGCCGTATTGAACATTTCATTCAGCGCAAGGCCATGGACATTGACTCTTTGGGCGAGAGAACAATCGATCAGCTTTATGACCTTGGTTTGGTAAAAAGCCCCGCTGATTTATATGACTTAACACACGAAGACCTTCTGCGACTGGATGGTTATAAAGATAAATCCATCAAAAATCTTTTGGATGGGGTTGAAAAATCAAAGTCGGTGCCCTTTGAAAGTGTTATGTTCGCCATTGGAATCCGCTATGTAGGAAAAACGGTCGCAGAAAAACTGGCTCGCTATTTTAAATCCATTGATAAAATCGCCCATGCAACCGCCGAGGAATTGGCGGCAGCGCCTGAGATTGGAGGAAAAATAGCGCAAAGCATTTATGCCTTTTTCAGGAATCCCGAAAATCAGCGTGAAATTAAGCGCCTTGAAAAAGCCGGACTGCATTTTAAAAGTGAAGCAAAAGAGCCGGAACAAGAAAGCGATGTGCTGGGAGGAAAATCATTCGTTATATCGGGTACCTTTGAGCATTATGAGCGCGATCAGCTTCAGGAGATGATACTGAAGAACGGAGGAAGAATTTTGTCAGGTGTGTCGGGAAAATTGGATTATTTGCTGGCTGGTGATAATATGGGACCCTCCAAGTTGGCAAAAGCAGAAAAACTTGGCGTAAAGATCATTTCAGAAAAGGAATTTGAAAATTTTTTAAATGGCCATCCGCCAACCGCATAACAGATGAAATTTGATCTTCTGAAAATAAGAACAGATTGGGAGCTTAAAAAGAATAAAGCCTCTCGCCACAGTGTGCCTTACAAGCAGGCACTTAATGTCGGCGTTATCTTTACCGTGGAGGATAAGCAAAAGCATGACGCCATCAAAGACTTTATAAAAAGGCTTGAGGGCGATGGAAAAAAAGTACGAGTCATTGAATTTTTACCTGACGACAAGGATAACTTTGAATTCAAGTATGATTTTTTCTCATCAAAGGATGTTTCATTTTGGGGATATATCAAAGCTGAAAACGCAATACGGTTTTCTGACGCTCCCTTTGATTTCCTTTTCTATATTGACATCTCACCTAATCCTTTAATACTTCACCTGCTTGCCCGAGGCAAAGCACGATGCCGGATTGGAAGGTCATGGATCGAAAACCGCGCCTATTTTGAGTTCATGATCGAGTCCATCAATAGCTATCAGGCTCTGATCGAAGGGATGTATAAGTATACAACGCAATTGAGATAGGCTCATCAAAAAATGAATGTCATGTGTAATTCTCAGGCTTGCAATGAGTAGCTTGCCGGCCGAAAAATCTGAAGCTTTAAATTTTTAAACCATGAAAAAATTGCACGGAACAGGTGTTGCCCTGATTACTCCGTTTACCGAAAACTTGGAAATCGACTTTAAAGGATTAAAAAAACTTCTTCGGCACACCGCGAAGGGAGTTGACTACTTTGTCGTCATGGGTACGACAGGAGAAGCAGCCACCTGCTCGGACGAGGAAAAGAAAAAAGTGCTTCAGTTTACAAAGGAAAATAATTCGAGCAACCTCCCCATCGTTTACGGGATTGGAGGAAACAACACCAGACAGGTATTGGAAGCCATCAGCGCAACTGATTTCGAAGGCGTGAGTGCACTTCTGTCCGTAAGTCCATATTATAGCAAGCCTTCTCAGGAAGGTATTATCCAGCATTTTAAGGCGATCGCAGATGCATGCCCTGTTCCTGTGATTTTATACAACGTGCCGGGTAGAACCTCGTCTAACATGACATCGGATACAACCCTGCGGTTGGCTGAGCACAAAAACATCATTGGAACAAAAGAAGCTTCCGGAAATCTGGAACAGTGCATGAAGATAGCGAAGTATAAGCCCAAAGACTTTCTTCTTCTTTCCGGAGATGATATGCAAACGGTTGCTATGTATTCCATTGGCGCAAAGGGCGTAATTTCAGTTTTAGCCAATGCGCTGCCCCGGGTGTTTAGGAAGACGAAAGAATATGCTTTTGCCGGTGATTACGTCAAGGCTAGTCAACAAATTTTTAAACTCCTTGAGTTAAATGGTCCCATGTATGAAGAAGGGAATCCGGTTGGCGTTAAATATCTTTTGGAAACAATGGGAATCTGCGGCTCTTACGTAAGGTTGCCACTGGTGAATGCATCGGCTGATCTTCAGAATAAAATAAATGCGGTTTATAAAGGATTTATAAAGGCATAAAAAATAAGGGATAACGCAGGCTATCCCTCATTTTGAACTCAAATTGATAAAAGGCTTACGCCTTATTCTTTATTTCTTGAACCTCTGCACGGATAGTTTGAGCGAGATTTTTAAGGTCTTGCATACCCTTTCTAACACGGGTACCGGCAGCACTGTTGCCTTTGTTATAAAACTTGTCAGCATCGCCTTCAAGTGAAGCTATGAGACTTTTGAGCTCTTCAAACTTTTGCATTTTTATTAGATTTTAAGGATTAAAAATTGATTTCTTAATGCCAATTTAAATAAAAACCTTTAAAAACAACCTGAAAAGCGGTTTTTTTTAAACCCCTTTCGTTACTGACACCAAAACCTCCTCCTTATAGAAGCCGATATCGAGCTTCTCTTTCAGCTTCGAAAACGCACTTAATGTCAACTCAACATCCGCTAACGTATGCGATGCAGTCGGTATAATCCTAAACATGATAACATCCTTAGGAACAACGGGATAGATGACAACCGAGCAGAAAATATTGAAGTTCTCACGGAGGTCCATTGACATGTTTGCAGCCTCTCCTACACCACCTTTAAAGAGCACTGGAGTAACAGGAGAATTTGTGCCTCCGATGTTAAAACCGCGGGCCCTTAATCCATCCTGCATAGCCCTCACAATCTTCCAAAGATTGGCTTTCAGCTCGGGTTTTGTCCTCAATAACTCCAATCGCTTCAGTCCGCCCACCACCAATGCCATCGGCAGGCTCTTCGCATAAATTTGAGATCGCACACTGTAGCGTAAGTATTTTATTATTCTTTTGTCACCGGCAACAAAGGCTCCAATGCTTGCCATGGATTTGGCAAACGTGGAGAAATACAGATCAATCTGGTCTTGAATACCTTGCTCCTCTCCTGTTCCTGCTCCTGTTTTGCCCATCGTTCCAAAACCGTGAGCATCGTCTACAAACAATCGGAAATTATATTTCTTTTTTAGCTCGATAACTCCCCGCAGATCACCTTGTTTACCGGACATTCCAAACACTCCTTCTGTGATCACTAAGATTCCACCACCCGTTTCCTCGGCCAATTTAGTAGCGCGCTGAAGCTGCTTTTCCAAGCTCTCCATATCGTTATGGGTGTAGACAAAGCGTTTGCCCATGTGCAAACGGACTCCGTCTATAATGCAGGCATGCGATTCAGCATCGTATACGATAACATCCTTGCGATCGACCAACGCGTCAATAATAGAAACGACGCCAGGGTAGCCGAAATTCAGCAACATCACGTCTTCCTTTTTTACAAATTCTGCGAGCTGCCGTTCAAGTTCAAGGTGATTTAATGAATTTCCAGACATCATACGGGCACCCATGGGCAATCCCAGGCCATATTGAGCTGCTGCATCCGCATCCGCTTTTCGTACCTGGGGATGATTGGCCAAGCCAAGGTAATCGTTCAAGCTCCAGTTCAGTACTTCTTTTCCATTGAATTTCATCCTCGGACCAATATCTCCTTCTAGCTTGGGAAAAAAGAAATAATCATCCGGAAGGTGTGCATATTTGGCCAGTGGGCCGGCTTCCATCCTTAGCTTTTCAAATAAATCTACCATGATGCAGCATTTTGGTTTTAATAATTCCTGCAAAAATAATCAAAAAACCTTAATTTGAAGATTTTGAAGGGTTATTGATATAAGGATAATCAGGGCCGCGTACCATTTACTTAATTTTAAACATGTCGAAAATAAAGAAGATCCTCATCGCCAACCGGGGAGAAATTGCCTTGCGTGTAATGCGTACCGCCCGCGAAATGGATATTAAAACTGTTGCTGTTTACAGTGAAGCTGATCGCCAGGCGCTCCACGTGCGTTACGCTGATGAAGCCATTTTGATCGGCCCCCCTCCTTCTTCAGAATCTTATCTAAGGATTGATAAAATTATCGCCGCTGCAAAACAAACGGGTGCAGATGCCATTCACCCTGGATATGGATTTCTTTCGGAAAATGAAGATTTCGCCAGGGCCGTGGAAGACGCAGGCTTGATCTTTATAGGTCCTTCTCCAAAAGCCATTGAGATCATGGGAAACAAGCTGGCCGCTAAGGCAGCCGTTGCAAAATTTAATGTGCCTCTGGTACCGGGCACGTCCGAGCCCATTCATGACATTGGTAAGGCAAAAAAGATTGCCGCTGAAGTTGGGTATCCTATTTTAATAAAGGCAAGCGCGGGAGGTGGTGGAAAAGGAATGCGAATTGTTGAAGACGAGAAAAGTTTTCAGGAGCAAATGGAACGGGCAGTGAGTGAAGCTACTTCTGCTTTTGGTGACGGGTCGGTCTTTATCGAAAAATATATCACGAAGCCCCGGCATATTGAATTTCAGATCTTTGGTGATAAGCACGGTAACATTGTCCACCTGTTTGAACGCGAATGTTCGATACAACGAAGACATCAAAAAGTAATTGAAGAAGCACCGTCCTCTGTTTTAACGGCGGAAAAAAGAAAAGTCATGGGCGAAGCTGCTATAAACGTAGCAAAATCGTGCGGCTATTATGGCGCTGGTACAGTAGAATTTATACTGGATGATCAACTCAATTTTTATTTCCTGGAAATGAATACACGGCTTCAGGTTGAACATCCCGTAACAGAAGAAATTACCGGACTTGATTTGGTGAAACTGCAATTTAAAATTGCCGAAGGAGAAAAAATACCTTTTCAGCAAGAGGATATTAAAATGCACGGCCATGCTGTTGAGGTACGTGTGTACGCAGAAGATCCCGCTAATAATTTCTTGCCCGATATCGGAACACTAAAAACGTATAAGCGTCCTCAGGGTCATGGCATTCGTGTAGACGATGGTTTTGAACAAGGTATGGATATCCCGTTCTATTATGATCCCATGATTGCCAAGCTGATTGCACACGCAGGAACCAGGGAAGAAGCCATCAAGAAAATGATCCGGGCGATTGATGAATATCAAATCACAGGGATTGAAACAACGTTGGGCTTCTGTCGTTTCGTGATGCATCACGATGCGTTCACTTCGGGTAATTTTGATACGCGTTTTGTAGAAAATTATTTTCGCCCGGAAATTTTACAGAATCAATCAGATGACAACGAATTGGTTGCTGTTGCACTAGCCGTTACGTTAATGAATGGAAAGAAGACTCTTACCCAAGAGCCAGCCTCGACCGGTACTGAAAGCAAGTGGAGAAAACGGAGGACGCTGCTTTAAGGTTCCGGGCTAACAACCTGAATGATAGTAAGCGGCGCTGGCGTAAAACAAATAATAAAAATCAGCAGCGCGAGCCATCCGAGGATGATACGTTTCATGTCGAGGGGTTCTTCTATTTCGGAAGGTGGATGTTGAATACCGATAAATCTTCCTATAAGAAAACCAAAAAGAAGCCAGCCCGAATAGCCTTCCAGCGTAGGATACAACCAGGATAAAAGGAACATTCCAGCAAACATGATTAACGCATACATCAGCGTATCGCGCTTGGGCAGTCCTAATCCGGACAAAGCAAAATACAGGAACGCAATAGCTCCAGGTACCCAATACATTAAAGTTTCGGGAGGATCGCGGGGCGTTACTACGCCGATGCCCGCATAGAACATCAGTGCTATGAAAATTGTACTGGCGATAATGCGGTGAATTTTATGACCAAATAAACCATAAACCACATGTCCGCCATCCAGTTGCCCTATCGGTAATAGGTTGAGGAAAGTAAATACCAGCGAAAGAAATCCGGCAAACAGAACCGGATAATGCATGATCTCATGCGGATTAGGGACCCGTGCGGGGTCCGTCACCAAACTTTCAAAATACATGAACAACAAATTTCTGCCAATGATAATATCAATCGTATTTTCTTTTTGATTCTGATAAACAACATCGGCATAGTCCAATCCGTATTGTTCGTACTCGGGGTGAATCTGGAAAATGTATTCGGGTTCGGGTAAATGTGTAAATCCGTAGAATAAAATAATTAAGGCCGCCGCAAATCCTGCCAACGGTCCGGCAATTCCAATATCAAAGTTTTGCTTTTTGGAATATACCTTTTCTTGTATCCTGATCACTGCCCCCATCGTTCCAATGGAAAATGGCAAGGGAGGCATTGGAATATAATATGGCAATGTCGTTTTTAGTTTGTGATACCTGGCAACAAAATAATGTCCGAACTCATGAACTGTTAAAATCAATAAAAAAGGAATCGAATATTCCATTCCACTTAAGAAGTCCTGCCAGCTGTAATCGGGCATAAAGACCGATCTGCCATGTGTCCACTCCGCGCCTGCGAGTGTCGTTGTAATAAAAGTGGTGATGAATAAGGCGAGCTGTATGAGAACTCTTTTTTTGTCACTGTTCATGAAAAATAATCGAAGATGAGATCGGGCGTAGTTACGTGAAGGGTCTTGATGCCAACTATGCTTGCACCTTTTACATTGCTGAGATTATCGTCAAGGAATAACGTCTGCTCCGGTTCCAGACCTTCCTCTTCCAGTACCTGATTGAAAATTTCTGCGTCTGGTTTTCGTTTTTTCATCCGGTGAGAATAGTAGGCTCGGTGAAAAAAATCATCGAGTGAAGCATGCGTGGTTTTAGACAGCAAAGTATGATTGATAAAATCCAAGTGAATATTGTTTGTGTTGCTTAACAAGTAAACCGTGTATTTTGTCTTTAGGGTTTCTAAAAGTTGAAGTTTCTTTAAAGGGAAGCCCAGAAGCATAGCATTCCAGCAAGAATCTAATTCCTCGTCGGAAGCATCGATTTTATACAAATCTCTTACGAAGTCCCGAAACACGTCATCCGAAATTTCTCCTTTTTCATAAGACGCGAACTCGCGGGATGACGCAAATAACTGGGCAACTTTACTTTTTTCGATACCTGAGAGAGTGGAAAATGAACGGAGTGTGTCGTCCACAGAAAGATCAAGAATCACACCCCCCAGATCGAAGATTAAATTTTTAATAGAAGAATCTACCGGCACGAATTCTGTTTTGTGTATTCAAAGCCAAATATGTAACATTGCAACTCTTTTTCAAACCTAAATTTATTTTGAGGTTTTTAAGGGCCCATAGCTCAGCTGGTTAGAGCACTTGACTCATAATCAAGGGGTCGCTGGATCGTGCCCAGCTGGGCCCACATTATAAAGGATAAAGCATTGTAGTATAGCGCTTTACGTTTTTATGGTGATACGAATAGGTGATACTTTTTAACGTTTTATGGCAATTGATGCGAAGACACTTAGGGTAGGTAACAAAGTCCTCGATCAGGATGGACGAGAGTTAGTTATTACGGAATCATCATCACTTTCCTATTCAAGGTATCGTGGTATTCCGATCACGGATAACATTTTTAACAGACTTCGATTTCAATTTGACAATGGCGAGGGATGTTGGGTAAGACATAGTCCCACACCCATTAGAATATTCAAGCATCCAGACGGTTATTTTTATTTATTGAATTTCCCCAAAGGCAAACTTGAATTTGCTCATCAATTACAAAATCTAATTTATGATCTTACTCGTGAGGAGACAGAAGAGTTTGACAAAGGATCATTCTTAGGTTCGGTCTTAGAGCCAGGACGATAGAGAAAGATTCTCCTGATAAAATGCGACTTCCCGACTTTCATAAAAACAAGATTACCGGCTTTTACCAAGGGGGGCCGACTTTGGGAGTGCCTCATAAGAACGGGTTTCCCCGTACTTACCAAAGGGGGGTGCAAAGTTTCGGGGTCCTTTAAAAAAACAAGCCCGTCGCTACTATCTTCACGCAAGGCTTGACCGGGGTTCATTCCGATGAGAGCAAAGTTATAAAAACCCCCAGAACAACACGTGAACAGGGGCATGAAAGATATCTTTACTT
>CAZAHL010000287.1:0-9614 GCA_964484845.1 uncultured Chryseolinea sp.
GTATTGGTTAAATGTTTTAAAGTCTAAAAATTTTTTCATATAGTCGTCTGTTTCTTGTTAGCACGGTCGCTCTTAAAATGGCAGGTAACGCTTATATATAAAGCGTATGCGGTTTAAAACCACAACCTTATCAACCGTTGATGAATATAGTTACTTGCAGAATTTCTGATTACAAAGTAAGCCAGCAATGGCACATACATTTTGTGTGCGCCCAGCATGGGCACAAGGTATCGAAAGATACCGAAATATTCCGAAGGGTGTAAGTCCCTTACAGGCGAGTTAGTGAAGCCTGTTAGTAAGTCGCAAGGTGGTTTGTCGCGAGGCATGCACTGAGTGCCTACGCTAAAGCTTCAGCGCCAGCGTAAGGAGGCGAGACTATAAAATCCGGTACTGACGAACAGAAACGGTATACCGAGGCTGATAAAAGTGGATAAGTGAGCACGACCTGTCCCGATTTAACATCGGGATCTTCACAAAGTCCGTAACCAACAAACTTTGTCAGATACCGCAGGAATCGGATGAAGGAATATGCTCTTACCTGGGGAGGTCTCCTGATGTCTGGAACATTAAGGAGAAGTCAGGCTCCTACGCTAAAGCTTCAGCGCCAGCGTGCCGAGGTCATAGTAGTTGACAGTTACGAGCCGTAAGCACTACGGAGGTCTTATACGTCATTGAAGGACCGAACGTTAAGTTGTTCCCAATGCGGTTGGGAGGTTTGGCAATGCTAAAGGTAGTTTCCGAGTTGTCAGCTAGCCCACCATAAAATGAACAGGATGTAACTGGTGTAAAGAGCGGTTGCATTTATACTTACACGAACCGCGTAGTACGAGATCCGTACGCTACGTGGTGTGAGAGGCGCACCTCATCGGTGAAAAACCCGGTGAGGCCGTCTACTCGATTGGTAGCTGTAGGGCCTTCTCCTCACTTCATTCGTAGACTTGTCTTTTGTCCCCAGTTAATTAACAGCAATCTTTTAGTACAGTCGTGCGGTAGGCCATTTTTCATTTACTACTTTCTCCACTTACCCAACACTAAGCACACTCTTTGACTGGCTTTGGATGTGGGCTGTACGTGCGGCCTGGCAATGTGTGTGCGACTTGGCAATTAGGTGGGGTGTAAGTGCCTCGCGGTCAGAATTGTTTTTGATCATCAGTCTACCATGAAGGAAATGGAAATACTACTCAAACTAGGTAAGTCTTTGTTATAGCAGCCGATTTATTTTTTACTCCAACAATCAACAGCCAGATGATAGATTAGATCGTTGATTGAACTTTTACAAACCTACCATACGCTGCTAAAACTTCCTGAGGTGCTTCCAGATGTGGCCAGTGACCAATATTGCTAGAAAGTAACATCACGTTCGGATTCGGAATTAGTTCTTCATATCGTTTCGCCATGTGAATTCCGGAATTAGGATCAGCCGGTCCATTGATAAAACAAATGGGTACGGTAGATTCTTGCATGGCTAAAATCCACCGACTCTGATGGTTCTTTTTTTCAAACACCAATCTTCCGATTAAATAGGCAATGGCTTTGCCGTCATTATACATAAGCACATCCCACTGTTCATCTAAAAACTCATCCGAAGGTTGAGTTTTTTTTCCGTAAACTTCTCGCACAGATTTATTAACTGTTCTCTTAGAAATTGCTTTACTCAGCAATTTGCCAATCCATGTGGGCGACTGAGACAACAGCCGCTGTATCAACCGTGGCTTATACACATCCATAAACAATCCTCCATTTAGAAATGCCGAGGACTTAATGATAAACCCATTACTCCCTTCAGCGTCTCTGGCAATCAGTTCTTGTGCAACACTTACGCCTAAGTCGTGCGATAAAATATGTGTCTCTGAAATATTCAAATAAGCCAATAGGCTATTTATAATATCTGAATGTTCTTTAAACGAGTAGTTATGCTTTTTAGGTTTATCTGAAAAGCCCATGCCAAGTAAGTCCAATATAACTACTGTGTTCAATGCAGAAAGTTTATCCAGTATCTCACGCCATTCATAACTGCTGTAAGGATAGCCATGTATAATCAAAAGCACTGGGCCTGCTCCCTCGCAGATGTAAAAAATTCGTTTCTCTTGGTAAGTGAAATAATTGCCTCGTTGCATCCATTGTTGTAGTTGTTCTTTCATAGTTATATACTGTGATCGCGTTCTGCAAATTTCTTACTTGTGATTTCCTATTAGAAATTTTTTATTCCGTTTTCAACCCATCAACAGGATTTGATTGCACTACTTTTCTGATTTGCAGTGAGATCGTGACAAGTAAGATTAGTATTAAAATTGCTACTGCGATAGCAGTGCCGGAGAAAGTAATGGGCATGTGATACTCGTACGCATAGCCTATTACGAATTTTATTAACACAAAACTAACCGGTGCACCGATCACTAACGCAGTAATTAATAGAATCAAATATTGATTGGTGATGTTTCCAGCAATGTTCTTTGTGCTTGCGCCCAATACTTTTCGAATACTAAATTCTCTTACTCGTCCTGTTATATTCAGCGTCATTAACCCATACAAACCTAAGCTAGCCAACAGCACAGCGATTAGCGCAATCCCACGCCAAAACTTACCATGTGTATTAATTTGATCAAAATAATTTCCCCACACATCTTCTTGCAAACTTCCTTGAAACGGTATTTCGGGGTAGAGTTTTGCCCATTGGGCTCGCATGGCTTTATGCGTTTTAATTTCAGTTCCTACTGCTACCTTCAACGTTAGGTAGCGATAGTCTCCTTTATCTGCTACTAGAAATATGAGTGGTATGATAGGCCTTCTGAAACTCGTGCTGTGAAAATCCTTTACAATGCCAACTACTTCATATTGAAGGCTGTCAATTTTAAATTGTTGACCAATGGGTTGCTGCCAAGCCATACTCTTCACCAGCAATTGGTTCACAATTACAGACCGCTTGTCACTTCCTTCATGATCATTAAAATCTCTACCCTCTAAAATTTCTAAACCCAATGTCTTGAAATAGTTAGCATCGACAGATAATTGATCTACTTCATATTCACGTTCAGCCATGTGAAGAATGGAGGTGGTTTTACTTTTAGCGATGTGATGAGTTGAACCTGATATGGAGATTACATTCGGGTTTTGTGCCATTACCGCGCTCAATTGCTCATACGAAGATGGGTCTGGTACTTCTGCATACAATGCTTCTGCTTGATTATAACCCCACGAACGTTTTTCCAGATAGGCAGAATTTTGAGTAAACATCACGGCACTAGTCACGAGAATGCAGGCCAACACTAATTGAAATCCCAAAAATATTTTTGTTATCGGATTTTTCTTTCCAAACTGAACAGATCCTTTTAAAATATTAACTACCTGAAAACTTGAAATATAAAAGGCCGGATAAATACCGGAGGCAATGGCTGTAAAGAAAAGTATCGCAATCAGGTATATCCAAAGCGCTTGATCATTCAAAGTGAACTCGGTACTAAACGAATTGATTTGCTCAAACCATGGAATAATTACAAACCTGCCTAATAAAAGTCCAATGGCTGACGCAAAAAATGTCAGTACGATATTCTCCGAGAAAAACTGTACGATCACTGTCTTGCGTGATGCACCGATCGATTTGCGAACACCAATTTCTTTCAATCGCTTTGCTGCCGATACAATGGCGATGTTGATGTAGTTAAAACAAGCCAAGGTTAACATGAACAGACTGATGACTGCTAAGAAAATGATTGATTTGTAATTTGAATCGGATGCCGAAGAGATATCATCGCGTATTGCTCCCGCATGCTGATGAAGAGTGGCCAACGGTTCGAAGGCAAAAGAAGCAATGGCCCAATCTTCCTCTACCGCTTGGTTTTGAATAGTCTTGTATTTATCCATTCCCAGCGTAATGGTCTCAATATCTTGTGGATTTTCTACTTGTATAAAGGTGGCATTAACAAACTCCTTCCAATTATCAAAGTCGTAGGTTGGCTCAGAAGTTCGGAGGTTATCAAAATGAATTAGAAAATTGAAATCCATGCTGCGAGCTTCCGGAAATTTCTTAGCCACACCTGTTACCTTAAATTCTTTACTCTGATCCTTATCGAACTTGAGTAAAATAGTTTGGCCTATGGCATTTTCTTCTCCAAAGTATTTTATTGACATTTCTTCACTTAAGATAATGCTGTTTAGATCGTTTAACGACCCCGAAGATCCCCATTTTAATTCAAAGGTGAACATCTCTATAAACGATGGATCCACATAACGCAACGACTCGTGGAAAACGTTATCTTCTTGTTTCACAATCACGTTTCGGTCTTGCACTCTGCATACTTTTTTAATCTGCGAAAAATCTTCTTTGAGCAATTCACCTAGTGGCCGTGGGCTTATTCCAAATTGATTCTCAGAACCATCGCGATTGGCAAAACAAGTAGTGAGGTATACTTCATTTTTATTTTTGTGAAATTGATCGGTGCGATAGGTGTATTGTGCAAAGGCATACAACAGTAGAGAAATACCGATGGCAGCTGAAAGCCCAAAAATGTTAATAAAGGAATTTAAGGGGCTTTTCATTAAGCCACGAATGCTAATTCTAAAATAGTTTTTTAACATAGGTCTGATTTGATAAGTTTTTTATCTCACCTTGTCGGCTGTTAATACGAAGCTGTTCGGAGCTTCAACTAAGCCATCGTTAAGGGTTTGTGTTAATGAAGTACTTGTAGAAATCGTGACTACATATTTTCCACCCACCTGCATAACCGAAGCAGTTAAGTTACCATCAGTGGAATCATAGGTTGCAGCTGTACCTACACCATTTAAAACAATGCATCGTATGTGCATGTATTTCAATGTTGAATTTGATAGTGTCGTGGTTTGCGATTTTATAATATAGTCGCCAGTGGTACTCGTATTAAACGTGAGAATCAAACTACAATTTGTAAATGGGTTATTAGCGGTGGCGATGTTTGAATCAATGTAAACAACAGTGAAAGGGTCTCCATTGGTAAAGATTGCTCCAGTTTGAGTCGAAGTTCTTCTACCATACTTGTAAGCATCTAGTTTCCAACTATTTTCAGAGGTGGATGGATTCTGGGGTGCTGGGGCATCTTTGCTACAGGATACCTGCAGCATTAGGAAAATAATACAGCATACGGATGTGATTTTACCAAGATTCATATGGCAGATATAGAGGTTTATAAAGTATTCGCTTAAATAGTGTAATCGTTTCATCACTTAGTTTATAAAAATCAAGAGTGCTATAAACTGATCATGATTCTGAACGGCAGCCCATTTGGAATGTTTTATCTTACACTACGAATTACCATAAGGTAATTTTTGTATTTTAGAACCATTTTCCGTGTATAGTTTATGCTAAGTCCAAACTTTGAGATAAATAAGTCCATCGACCCACATTCAACGCTGTTAATGCAAGCTATCTTTAAGGTGGGTAGGAAACAGATCGTTAAAGAGGATGAAATTATTTCTACTGCACTGGCTACTTCATCTTTCTTTTTTTACATCCAAGCAGGACTGTTTAAGACAGTCAAGATGCTAAATAACAAACCGCATATCGTTGGCTTTACGTTTTCTGGCGATGTGGATACTGACCTTACAGGCCTGCTGTCATCAAGCAATTATGATTATACGATTGTTGCTTTGATGGAAAGTGAAGTAGTTACTTGCACCTGGGAAAATCTTGAACTTGAACTAGGCAAGGAAATGTATCTCACCATTGTTAATCATTTCTTAGCCCGATATGTCAATATCCTACAAAACAGGCTCATCGAATCCATTGCACTTTCGGCAGAGCAACGATACCGTAACTTAATTGAACAACATTCCATTAAAATAGCAGAAATACCTTTGGCCGATCTCTCCGCATATTTGGGTATTACCCCTCAAAGTATGAGCAGAATACGGAGTGCTAAATTTTAAGATTTCAATATCTCTGGTTTTAATGATCCGCATCACAAATTAGTAGCAATAAATTTTTTAGCCTAACAACTTTCAACACTATTCTACCTCTAGGCATAGCGAATAATTACTATCTTTTATTATAATGACTTCTATACCGGCGCAAATAGTATAGATTAATGTTACTATTTCATCCTTTATTAATTCCGAGGGGTGCGATGGAGATTTGGCTCTTGCTATAGCTTTGGTGTCGCGGTGGATTTGTGCGGCTATGGCATGTGCCAAATGCGTGGGCAAGTCGAAGCACATCTCCTTAAAATGCGAAGGGTCGGCTGTATTATTTTTTTAATCCGTCCCACTTTTAGTTTTTCAAAGTCCAAGTTGCCCGAAGCCGTTCACTTGCCCGCGGGAAATCTTTGTTAGTAAAGTGTCGACAGGTTTTTTGGAACGCAAATTTGTCCGGGCCCTATTGCTACCGACGTTTGTGTTTGTGCAGTTTCGGGACTTTTGAAAACCAATCTGTCCCACATGACCAAACGTTGAACGAAGATAAAAACTTAAAGCTTACACTGCACCCCGCAATTGCATAAACATTTTGTTGGCAGTAGTAGAGCCCTTCTCCTCACTTCATTCGAAGCCGTGTCTTTTGTCACCCGTTAATGTTACACAACTCTTCATTAGTACAATTGTGCGGTGGGGCATTTTCTTTGCCCACTTTCACCGCTGTCTGCTCAATAGAAGTACAATTGTTGAATTTATAATTGCTCGCCCCTCTATTGCCCAATCGATGTTAGGAGTGGGTAATTTTTATGTCAAATTTTCTAAGCCAAAATTCGCCAATTTATCAGCAATTGGTAATGTCTTTAATCCAAGTTTTGTCAAGCTATATTCCACTCTTGGTGGAATTTCAGGATATGCTTTTTTTGAAACTAGTTTGTTTTCAACCAAACAATTTAATTCTTGAATCAGCATTTTTTCGCTAATGCCTGGAATAGCCCTTCTTAGTTCGCCATATCGAATCACTCTTTCATTTATTTGAAACAAAATTAACAACGTCCATTTACCACCTAGTAACCCTAAAGATTTTCTGACTGGACAATTTTCGTCTGAAGTAGAGATTTTTTTTTGGTTTTTTTTCATTGATAGTCAAGATTTCTAACCATAATGTAAGTACCATACATTTCTGTAAGTACTTGTGCAAAGGTAAGTAAGAGTATACATTTGCAAAATAATTTAAACAAAAAAAAGCAAAATGAAATTACAATTCATTGCAGCAACACTGTTTTTAACAGTAAATCTAACTTGTGTACAGGCACAAAAAGTGAATAATTCTTCAACAAATAAAAAAAGTATTATGACACAAGAAGAAAAAAACAAGCAAATAGTTACTGCAGCTTACCAAAGAATTTTTGGTGATTTGGATACTACTGCGGTTGATGATTATATGAGTAAGGATTTCATACAACACAATCCAACAATAGCTGACGGTCCCGAAGGAGTAAAAGCACTTGTACAAATGCTTGTCTCTAAAGGTATACCCAAGCAAAAAATTGAGTTTAAGCATATTATTGCCGAAGGTGACATTGTTATCCTTCATTCACGGTATGGAATGGCTGGTAAGGAATGGCGGTTTATAGATATTTATCGTGTAACGAATAGTAAAATAGTAGAGCACTGGGATGCTATGATGCAGATGCCTGATAAACGTGCAAATAATAATCCGATGTTCTAAATAAAATTTGAGGGCATAAGTTTTATCGCGGAAGTTAAAGCACTTAGAAATAAAAAATGAAAGTAAAATTAATCGCAGTTGCATTATTATGCTTGGCAATGGGTACAACTATTGCACAAGTACAAAAAACAAATAATTCTTTAACAAATAAACAAACAGCAAAAAATATGACAGCAAAAGAAGTAGTAGAGGCTTATTCAGTAGCACTCTCAAAAGGAGACATTCCAACAGCATTCTCGTATTTCAGCCCAAACGCAAAATGGCATCAACCGGGAAATAACAAGTTTTCGGGAACACAAAGTGGTCTTGAAGCGATTGGCAAGATGCTTTCTGATATGATGGGTGCAACACAAGGTTCTTTAGTTGTCAAGCCAACAGGTCCGCTGATGGTTAATGGAAATTTTGTTTCTAGTCCAGTACGATTTAGTGCAAAAAGTGGCGACAAAACTGTAGAAATGAATGGTAGCGATTTGTATGAAGTGATAGACGGAAAAATTGTTCAGGTTTGGTTATTTTCAGAAGACCAAGATGTTGAAGACAAGTTCTGGGGGAAATAGTTAAAACATACGAGCAAATTCTTGCCTCATAAAGATTTTGATACAATTTTAGATTGATAAGAGAGTTTCCTTATGGGGTACTCTCTTTGCTTACTGCTAATATTGGTGCCGCGTGGGGCAATTAGGAGCACAATCATCTTAAAAATGCGAAGGGTCGGCCGTTTTATTTTTCATATGTCCATCGTTTTATAATTTTCATAAAATCCAAGTTGTCCCGAAGCCGTTCACTTGTCCCCGTGGGAAATGTTTATTAGTAGAGTGTCGCCCGTTAGATGACCAAATTGTCCGGGCCCTATTACTGCCAACGGTTAGAATATAAAGCGTATGCGGCTTAAAAAGTACATCACAATCAACCGTTTCCGAACAAAATTACTTGCGGAAGCCTTGATAACAAAATGAACCCGCATATGATTTATATTTGATGTTGTGTGGCGTGCCGATCTAACCACCAGGATGCATAATTATTCTCCAAAAGTAATCCTTGCTAGTACTATCCTCGTCCAGAAAGCTAAATTGGTTAAAATAAAATTTTCTCACTTCTTTCTTCAGACTAGGTAAATCATGATAATTGCCACCAAGGTTTTTATTTGCTTGCACTAATTGCCATCCTAAGCTATTTCGTTTGTCGGAAAATAAGAACCATGGATAGATGTCAGCTCCTAGCTCATTTTGTTCAAACTTGGTCATATAAGAAACGAATACTTTGTCACCTTTTTGGGAATAAATTATCGTGTCAATTAAAGCATAAAGTATGGTTGGTCCATTTCCGTGTTCATTTCTAAAAGCTACCAATGAGTCCAAGGCTGTTTTTATATTAATGCTATCTTTAACAAATTGCTCCTTACTAACAGGGACAGGATACTTTGGAAGTAAATCGGGCTCTCTATTGTAATGGATGTTTTCAATTGTTCCTAGTATCCACATAAAAGTCATTGGGAGTCCTATAAACATGAAGATAATTGTGCCCATTTGCTTGCTTGGATGTCTGATGTTAAAACAAAGAATCATTAAAGAGGATATGAATAAAATAATTGACGAGTACCCAAGAACATCAATAGCATCATATAGTCCACTACCACCATGCCCGGTATATAGACAGTAGATTGAATAAATTAAACCCGATATTAAAATCAATGTTAAAAACTTTGAAGTATGTTTCATAACTTCGTTCTCGGTGTAACTTTGTTAGGCATGGCGCACACCCTTTGTGCATAAGCAGTGGCGGGAATTCGAAGCGCTTCACTGTCCCACGAAACCAAACGTATTTTGAAAAACTAAACTACAAATTTACACTAAACCCCGCCATTGATTATGCATTTTGTTGTGCGCTGCTGCTCTAATTCCACTTTCATTTCGTCAGCCGTGTCCCACACCAGGGGCAATAATCAATTTCAATAAATGATTGTCCACCGTCATGAATTGGAATTCCGTAGTCCTTATTTTTTTTA
>CAZAHL010000288.1:0-9607 GCA_964484845.1 uncultured Chryseolinea sp.
GCAAGAAATTTTACTATCCGGGATAAAAGTAAGACAGAATCTGCAAGAGAAATACTCAGAATGATTAGGTGGATTGTTTGACTTAGTATTCGGGAGAATAAGGTCTTTAAGTGAAAACGATGAAGGAAGTTTCAGCTCTTGGGATATGAAGGAATTTTAAAACGATTGTGAGTTTATTTTCGAGCTTATTCTGAATGGAAAAAGAATGTCGAATGTCGAACGCCGAATGTCGAATGGCTTGTATTCTCATCATGCATCAATCATAAAGGTTCAAGGTTTGAGGTTCGAGGTCCCTGTAACTTGGAGCTGCATCGCACACGATAAGTCCGAAACTTTAAACTTTAAACCTCAAACCCGAAACTTTTTTTAAACCCGAAACCGTTTCCCAAACTTGAAACCAAAAATAAAGGCCTTGTGGTCGTCTACCACAAGGCCATATATTTTTAAACTCTTGCAAACCTAAACCCTAATCTAACAAAGCAAGAAATTTTACTATCCGGGATAAAAGTAAGACAGAATCTGCAAGAGAAATACTCAGAATGATTAGGTGGATTGTTTGACTTAGTATTCGGGAGGATAAGGTCTTTAAGTGAGTGGGAGGTTCAAGGTTTTAGGTTTGAGGTTTGAGGTCCTGTAACTTGGAGCTGCATCGCACACGATAAGTCCGAAACCTTAAACTTCAAACTTCAAACCTGAAACCGTTTTCCGAAACTATGGGCATAAAAAAAAGTCCTGGCTCCGCACCAGGACTTATACTCGTTAACCTATATTATTTACCTTACTTACTTCAATTTTGCTTTACTTTCCAATTCCACATTCCTATCCAGCGAATGAGTTCGTTTTCATGCTGGCCGTAAAATCCTTTTGTCAAGTTTTCACGAAGTTCATAGGAATATGGTGTATACCACTCTACGACAACCGATCCCACGGTGTCACTCACATAAATTTTGATACACTCGCTTCTAAATTTTTTCTTACTCATTTTTTTTGTTCTTAAAAATACAACGTCGGTCATGATACAAAATCCATTTCACTGGACATACATTGATCTGAGATCAACAAAAAACTACTTTAGGAAAGTAGACGGCAGTCGTTGTGGTCAATTCGAATTTCGAATCCCTACTTTAGTTAAAAAAGCTTCTTTTTTACGTTTCGAGACATCCAGTGATGTGTTGTTGTTAAGCACCACATAACCCCCATCCCCTTTTACATATTTTTTTATCGCGTTTATGTTTATAAGATATGAATTATGGATGCGGAAAAAATTATGGTCCGACAACAACTCATCATATTCTTTCAATGTTTTACTCACCAGATACTTTCCTTCTGATGTATAGATCTGTGTATAATTGCTCGAGGCCTCGCAATATATTATATCATTAATTTTTATAAAGACAAGTCCTTCCAACGTTGGCAAAGCAAGTCTGTAATTTTCTACTGATCCAAATTTTAAATTCTGTACAAGCTCCGTCAAGCGGCTGCTCATGTTATTATTCACACGCTTTTCTACTTTTCCAACAGCCTTTTTCAAATCTTCGATATCGATTGGCTTAAGCAAATAATCAATCGCTGAAAATTTAAAAGCCTTAATCGCATACTCTGCGTATGCGGTGGTAAATATTACTTCGAAATTAATATCCTTCAATCGTGTTAGCAGATCAAAGCCGGTTTCACGCTGTAATTGAATGTCCAGAAAAACGATATCCGGTGACTTTGTGTTGACAGCGTCCATTGCCTCTGTAATATTTTGGCATAATGCAACCACCTCAACACCTTTAACAAAATCCTGTAAAAGTATCTGGAGGTTCTCCCGGGCTTTCGGCTCATCGTCTACGATTATCGCTTTTAACATAGGGTTCATTATTCCAACACATAAACGTAAATAAAGACTGCTTTCCATGTTGTTTAGAAAACAGTATTTTCTTACATAGCTACCCAAATCTTCACTAAAGTGCCCGATGATTTATCACCCGTAAACAGGTCGATGATCTCATAAGATGCCTTTTCCTCAAGATTAATGAGTTTGAGACGTTCTTCCGTAAGAACTGTGCCCATCGATTTATGTTGAGGAAAATTTTGCTGCCGCAATTTTTGCGCAGTTTCACGTCCAACGCCATCATCTTCGATTTCAAAAAGGACAAAATCCCTGTCCTCGCGCACAGAAATCTTTAACGTCCCTTTTGTAGACTTATTATACAAACCATGCAAAATAGCATTTTCGACGTACGGTTGAATTAGCAGCGACGGAATTTCAATATTGTCTGCGTCGAGAGCAGGGTCGATGGAAAGAATAAATTCAAATTTCTTATCGAACCTCAACAATTCGAGATTGACATAATGTTTCAGCAACTCGATCTCGTCAGAAAGCTTAACCTTATTATTTACCGAGTTGGTTAATATTCCGCGTATTAATTTTGAAAATGTCGAAAGGTAATTGATTGCGTTCAGTCGATCATTTTTAGCAATAAAGTATTGAATGGAGTTTAATGCGTTAAAAATAAAGTGAGGGTTCATAACGGAACGAAGCGCCATCAGCTTGAGTTCACCAATGGTCTTATTCGCATTCACCAATTCCTTCTCTTTTTCAATTTGCGCTGTAACATCTTCTGCAAACACTGACACTCCTGTAATACCATTTAGTCCTGTAATCGGACTAAGGGAATAATCCATATGCCTTCCGTTAAAGTCCTGCGATTCTTTAAAAATTTCTCCCGCTAAGGCTCGGTTATATCGTTTCGACCATTTTTTTCGCAGCCGAACAGCGTTAGGATCTGTGGCATCGTCTGATATTATCTTCTCACCTTGCTTCAACTCAATTCCGTAGGTCGTTTGAAAATAAATTTTAACCGGTTCATTAAAGGCGATTAACGTGAAGTCCTTGTTTACCGACCATACCAATAAAGTAGTGTTGTTAATTGTTGCATTAAGATTGGCTTCACTGAGCATGAGTTTCTCCGTGGAAGTTCGTTGATAATGGAGGGCCTTTTCAAGAACCTGCTCCCGTGTCCTTTCGCGGGTAATATCCATCCATCCTCCCAGCGCACGGATTGCCTTACCATCAGTATCCCGGATTATCGTGGCCTGATCCATCATCCAAGCGAAATTGCCTTGAATTTTTCGGACCCTATAGACATCCACAAACCTTGCCTCGCCAGAAGTAACTACGTAATCGAAGTAACGCGTAACACGATCTCGATCTTCGGGATGAATAGATTGCTCCCAATCAAGGTGCGTGTAGCTTTCCTTGTTAAGTCCAAACTCCGTTAACGCATTGCTACCGGCAAACCAACTTATATTTCCAGTCGCGATGTCCAGCTCCCGCATCGCAGCATTCGACATCTCAGAAATAAGTTTAAACCGTGAACGGTCTAACTCCAAGGCAACCCGGGTTGCTTCCAGGCTCTCCTGCTTCCGCACGGCCTCCGAAATATCTTTCCATACCCCGATAACGCTTAATGTTTTGCCCGCTCCGGTACGAATAAATTTTAACCTGTCTAAAATGTGATAATAAATATCACCGGCTCCCTTGAACCTGTATTCATATTCTAAAAAAGTTATTTTCCGGTTTTTTATCGCTCTGCTAAAATCTTCAAGAGTGCGTTCTTTGTCTGCCGGATGAATGTGCGAAATCCAAAACTCGTTCCGAACAGGATCAGGAATGTTGAATTTTTTCTTATTCGCCTTTGAAGCATGACAAAAAATATGATCATCGTGAAATACCCAGACAACATCGGATGATAATTCGAAAATGGAGGTGACAATTTCAGAATACAGGTCAGATTTTAAAAGAAGATCCAGTCCTTTGTTCACTTACTTAGTGTAGTAAAATTGTTACTTAGTGTCTGTCTATAAAGTAACGGCGTCGAAAACATTTCAGCAAAGCACGCTAAGGAAATCCCGCAAAGGGCGCAAAATATATCTTCTGCGGCCTTTGCGTGTATCTTTTTCTTTGCGGCCTCTGCGTGAACCTTGACTTTAAAGACAGACTCTACTTAAATGCTGTGCTTATAATTACAACTAACAGGAAAACAGCTATTGGCTGTATTGTGTACGTTAATACCAACAATTAATAAAAGAGCTTGCTGAATTGCAAACAAGAGTAAAAGATTTTCACCTAACAGGGAAATAAAAAATTAATTTCGCGATTATTACTCATGTCTTCGAAATTTTTCAATTATAAAAAATCGACGCTACACTTTACCGTTCTGGGCAACGGTACGAAAAACCTGCTTTTGTTTCATGGTTTTGGGCAAGATCAGAATATCTTTTACTCGCTGTCAAAAATACTGTCCGATAAATTCACGCTGTATATTTTTGACCTTTACTTTCATGGCAAAAGTACCTGGGGATATGGAGAACTCCCTTTGGAAAAAGAGCACTGGAAAGACACGCTTGCAGAATTTTTAAAGGAATATCGCATCGACCATTTTTCTGTCGCGGGATTCAGCTTGGGTGGTAAATTTGCACTCGCTACCCTGGAAGCTTGGCCGGACAAAATAAAAGAAATCATGTTGTTAGCACCCGATGGGATTAAAACCAGTTTCTGGTATAGTCTGGCTACGTATCCTCTCTTGTTTAGAATGATTTTCAGGGACATGATTCGCCATCCGGAACGATTCAAAGCTGTTACCAAAACATTGGGTAAGTTAGGCATGGTAGACAGCAGCCTGCTCAAGTTTTCTGAATTTCAAATGAATTCAGAGGAAAAACGAAACAGGGTTTATTTCTCGTGGGTTGTATTCCGTCACCTTAGGTTCGATCTCGTTAAAATTGCCGGGTTGATCAACCAGTACAATATACCTCTGACCATGATCGTGGGGCAATATGATAAAGTGATCAAACCTCAAAACATGGAACATTTTTTAAGGAAACTTAAAAAATACAAATTCGAAACCCCCGAAGCTGGTCATACAAGACTTATTGCAGAGTCTGCAATCTATTTCTCACGATTGAAATAAGTAAAAATCACGTTTTGAATTTACACCAGTACCGCGCCACGAAGCGTGGGTGTTTAGTGAGAAGACGGGCCGATCTTTCTACGATTATTTGTAAAATTTGTCTTCTATTCACCTTAAATGCTTGTATTTTTGCGGCTCAATATTAATGCATTCATGATTCAATTTTTCCGTTCGAAAGCCAACATGCTTTATGCGGTTGGGATGGCACACCCATTGCAAAATTCTGACATCCAAAAACTTACTTGGCTTTTCAGCGAAGCAGAGCCGCTTTTCGAAAAAACACTCGAAGGGAATTTTATTGGCCCGCGTAAAGAGATGGTTACTCCGTGGAGCACCAATGCGGTTGAAATCACGCAAACCATGGGAATACCTGGTATTCAACGCATTGAAGAATTTCGAATCGCTATTTCTTCCGAAGCAAAATATGATCGCATGCTGGAAGTATTGTATACCTCCCTGGACCAGGAAATTTTTACCATTCTGCACGAACCGGAGCCCATTATTGGAGTAGATAACCTTCTCGAATATAGCAAAGCGCAAGGTCTTGCGCTGAGCACGGAAGAAATTGAGTATCTGGAAAATGTAAGCAAGCAACTGGGACGCAAACTTACCGATAGTGAAGTGTTTGGCTTTTCACAAGTAAATTCTGAGCATTGTCGCCATAAAATTTTTAACGGCACCTTTATTATCGATGGAGAGGAGAAGAAGGTCACTTTATTTCAGCTGATCAAGCAAACTGCAAAGGAAAATCCCAACCTTCTTGTTTCTGCCTACAAAGATAATGTGGCATTCATCAAAGGTCCACAGATTGAGCAGTTCGCGCCCGCCCGTCAAGACATTGCCGATTATTTCAAAATTGACGATACCGACTCAGTTATATCCTTAAAAGCTGAAACGCACAATTTCCCTACAACCGTGGAGCCTTTCAACGGTGCGGCCACTGGTTCCGGCGGTGAAATCCGGGACAGGCTTGCAGGTGGTAAAGGCTCTTTGCCATTGGCTGGAACCGCGGTTTACATCACCTCCTATCCTCGCCTCGACGGTGGCAGGAATTGGGAGAAAAACTTCAAGGAGCGCGCCTGGCTCTATCAAACACCTGAAGAAATTCTGATAAAGGCATCGGATGGTGCGTCCGACTTTGGAAATAAATTCGGACAGCCGTTGATCTGTGGAAGCGTACTCACTTTCGAACATTTCGAAGGTGACAAAAATTATGGTTTCGATAAGGTGATCATGATGGCCGGTGGTATCGGCTTTGGCAAAGAGAAAGATTCTAAAAAAGACCATTTAAAAGTGGGCGATAAAATCGTCTTGTTAGGAGGCGATAATTATCGCATTGGTATGGGGGGCGGCGCTGTCTCATCGGTGGCTACAGGCGAGTATGGCAATGCTATTGAGCTCAATGCCATTCAACGTTCTAACCCCGAAATGCAAAAGCGCGTAATGAATGCTATTCGTGCTATGGTTGAATCGGATATGAATCCCATAGTATCCATTCATGATCACGGCGCCGGCGGCCATTTAAATTGCTTGTCCGAATTATTAGAGGAAACCGGCGGTATTATTCATATCGATAAACTTCCCGTCGGCGATCCTACTTTATCCGATAAAGAAATCATCAGCAACGAATCACAAGAACGAATGGGATTAGCCATCTCCGAGAAGGACGTAGCCACGTTGCAAAAAATCTCCGAGCGGGAACGGGCTCCATTCTATGCCGTGGGGGAAGCCACCGGCGACCACAAGCTGGCCTTCGAAAAAACGGGCCAAGCAAAAAAACCCTTCGATTTACAGGTGAACCACCTTTTTGGAGCCTCTCCGAAAACAATCCTGGTCGACACAACGCAAGGGATATCCTACGAAGCAGTTACCTATGATCCTGCGAATTTGGAAGAATATGTAAAACAGGTTCTTCAATTGGAATCGGTTGCCTGTAAAGATTGGCTTACCAATAAAGTGGATCGCTCCGTTACAGGTAAAGTCGCCACCCAGCAAACTTGCGGACCCGTGCAGCTACCCCTTAATAATGTGGGCGTAATGGCGTTGGATTTTCTAAGTAACAAAGGCGTAGCTACCGCTATCGGCCACGCACCGGCCGCTGCGTTAGTGGATCCGGCAGCCGGTAGTAAACTGGCCATCGCTGAATCGTTAACAAATTTGGTTTGGGCACCCCTTACACATGGTCTTAAAGGAGTTTCCCTCAGTGCAAACTGGATGTGGCCTTCTAAAAATCCCGGCGAGGATGCACGGCTTTACAAAGCGGTGGAAGCCGTCAGCAACTTTGCGATCAACCTCGGCATAAACATTCCAACAGGAAAGGATTCCCTTTCCATGACCCAAAAATATCCTGACGGCCAGGTTGTCTATGCACCGGGTACCGTCATCATTTCCGCGGTGGGTGAATGCGGGGACATCACTAAAACCATCTCTCCTGCGTTACATCCCGTCGCAGGATCAAAAATAATTTACATCGACTTCTCTCGCGATGATCGTAAACTTGGCGGCAGCAGCTTTGCACAAATATTGAATTTGCTGGGTGATGATACCCCTACCGTAAAAGATGATGCGTATTTTGGAAAAGCCTTCGATACGCTGCAAAAATTGATCACGCAAAATCTAATTTTATCCGGACACGATATCTCTGCTGGCGGTCTGATTACAACCTTATTGGAAATGTGTTTTCCAGTCGAGCATCTAGGGATTACGTTAGATGTTAACGCCCTGGGAGAAGATCTTGTGAAAATATTTTTCAGTGAAAATCCCGGGGTTGTTATCCAGACATCCGAAGAAAATCAAGTCCTCACGTTGCTTTCAGAGCAGGGAATCAAAGCCTATATCGTTGGACACGTTTCAGAGCAACGAAAAATTTCCATCCGCCATCACCAGGAACTTTTAGCTCTAGAGATCGATGCGCTCCGCGATGAATGGTTTAAAACTTCGTATCTCTTAGATCTGAAACAACGGCCTCTAATACATGCTGAAAAGCGTTATCACAATTACAAAAAACAAATACTTGAATATAAATTCCCATCCACCTTTGATGGCACTTTCAAAACCTTTGGTATTGACCCCAAGCGCAGAACAAGTTCCGGTATAAAGGCTGCTATTATACGCGAGAAAGGTGTGAACGGCGATCGTGAAATGGCGTACACACTTTACTTAGCAGGATTTGATGTCAAAGATATTCACATGACCGATCTTGTATCCGGTCGTGAAAATCTCTCGGATGTAAACATGATTGTTTTTGTAGGCGGATTTTCCAACTCCGATGTACTCGGCTCTGCGAAAGGATGGGCAGGCGCATTTCTGTACAATGCCAAAGCAAACGAATCCTTAAATAATTTTTACAACAGAAATGATACGCTAAGCCTGGGGGTTTGCAATGGATGCCAATTGATGATGGAGCTCGGCCTGGTTTATCGCGAATGGAAAGATCATCCGAAGATGCTGCACAACGGATCGGGTAAGTTTGAATCGACGTTTGTAAACGTAACTATTCCAACTAATAATTCAGTTTTACTCGGCAGCATGGCAGGTGCACGACTAGGTGTATGGGTTGCGCATGGTGAAGGCCGGTTCAGTTTACCACTCGACAAAACTTTATTTCAGGTAGCGGCAGAATTCAGTTACGCGGAATATCCGGGAAACCCAAACGATTCCGATCTTTCCACAGCGGCACTTTCTTCTCAGGATGGAAGGCACCTAGCGATCATGCCACACCTCGAAAGATCGCTTTTCCCATGGAATTGGGCACATTATCCATACGATCGTAAGAGGGATAAAGTCTCTCCCTGGATTGAGCCTTTCGTCAATGCGAGGGAGTGGGTAAAAAGTCATTTATAAAAATGTCCAACAAAAGGTTAAAGGATTCTGTTGTACAGAAAGTTGTTTACACCTATATTCACCTTCCCTAACGAGTTGGACTATGAAGAAGCTTTATCCCGCCTTTCTTACACTTTTATTATTTGCCTCATGCCTTGGGTACAAAGAATTGCCCGTCGAGTATGATTACAGTTACAAAGGAAATTTTAAAAAGTATCGAACGTTCGACATCATGAAACCGGCAGGACCAAGCGACTCAACCATGACTAACGATGTCATTGAAAAGTCCATCGTAGCGCGGATGAAATTTTTGGGATACCGCCAAAATTCAAACAAGCCGCATTTGATCGTTGGCTTTAAAATGTTTAATGACAGTTTAAAATTCAATGGATACATCCAGCCGGAGATTGAAGATTGGGTACGAAATCAGAATGAGAATATCGACTACGATCCACAAAAATACGTTTTGCGGGAAGGCACCTTATTAATTCAATTTTACGACAGGCGCCAAAACAGATCAATCTGGCAAGGTTATGC
This sequence comes from uncultured Chryseolinea sp., assembly GCA_964484845.1. Classification (GTDB taxonomy): domain Bacteria; phylum Bacteroidota; class Bacteroidia; order Cytophagales; family Cyclobacteriaceae; genus Chryseolinea. The sequence goes on from CAZAHL010000288.1 coordinate 9,318, forward strand.
CACGACACAATACGGTTCAATCGATTTCAATAACAGCCGGCACCTTCGAAACGCCGTTATCTCCATCCTGGATAAATATCGCTTCTGGGCTGAGGGATTCATGGACGGTGCTACCGCCACAGTCGAAGAAAAAGACCTCTAAAAGTTCTTCCTGAGGTTCATTTCTAAAAAAATAATTCTACATTTGCATCCCAAATTAGGCACCGAATAATTATGGGGAATCTTGTCCGATGGTGTAACTGGCAACACGCCTGATTTTGATTCAGGAAAGTCCAGGTTCGAGCCCTGGT
>CAZAHL010000289.1:0-9510 GCA_964484845.1 uncultured Chryseolinea sp.
AATCACCAACTTCCATTGGCCACCAGCGGGAAATGACTTTAACGCGAACAGGATGTTGATCTCATGCGTGCGCCAGCCAGAGGTTCCCCAAGTCCCACCCCAAGTATCATTAGGGCCGGGCAATACATATGGAAAATCAGCAGCAGCATTCGACCTCCCGATCAAAAAAAAGCGGTCTTCGAAACCAAAGTCTTTGCTGAGAAATTTCTTGTAGTCTGCCGGCCCCAGGGCCAGGTCGGCAGAGGAATTGTCATTCTTACCAATGCTCCAGATGTCGTTGGCCACTACGCGATCAATACCTATAAAGGATAGAAGTAAAAAGAGGAGTAGTCTGTTCATTACGCTAAAATATGGTTAAAGCTTTCCTGCCATCGTCAGAGACACGAAAGCGTAATTTAGTAAATGTTCATATAAATTAAGTATGTTCATACTTATTAGCATTTTTGATAGTAGCAAAACTGATAGTTTTAGCCGCCAAACGTATTTTTTTGTCGAAAATCAAACGTTGCAATATAGTAAAATCGAAAAATACTGGTACATTGCATATGTATGGACATGTTGATTTAAAACCTACATATTTATAAAAGAGCCAATGGATTCAGATATTCTGGAAATGAAAAAATCAGTTCAAGATGCGTACGGAGGGATGAAAATCGTACTTGGTCACTCTGCGCATAGCATTAATTGGTTTGTTGGTGATTGTAGTAGATAGACTACAGTAGTCTTTAAAAATAGAGATACTTCTGATGAAAGAATTTAACTCTTGCGAAATAAAACCCAAATGCCTATGAAAAAAAGGATACTTAAACAGACTGCTTTCCGGGCGACAAAACGCGCTAAAGCATTTAAACTACTGGATGTAAAACAGATTAAGACCCAACCTTTTGTTAATCATTATCATTAAGGATATGCAAAATCAATACAACCTATTGTTAAAAAAACTAATAAAGCATTCCATGTGGGGAATGATTATTCAGTGCCTTCTTGTCACTTCAATTTTCGCATCGGAGGTGAATATGGAAGCAGAAATGCCACTTCCGGAAATTACCATAACAGGTACTGTAACAACTTCTGAAGACGGATCTGCTTTGCCGGGAGTGAACATAACGATAAAGGGCACGACTCAGGGAACTACGACAGACAAGGACGGAAAATACACGATACGGGTTCCCAATGAAGATGCCGTATTGGTCTTTTCATTTATCGGTTTTCTTCCTCAGGAACTCGCCGTTGGCTCGAAAGCAGTGATTGACGTGGCTCTCGTTACGGATATCCAGCAACTTGCCGAGGTAGTGGTAGTGGGTTATGGCACCCAAAAGAAGGAAACGTTGACCGGAGCTGTCTCCGCGGTGGACAATCAGGAAATTGTGACAACCAAAAACGAGAACGTGCAGAATATGCTAACAGGCAAAATTCCCGGTCTTCGCGTTCGTCAAAATTCCAGCGAACCCGGTCAGTTTAACAACTCCATCGATATACGTGGTTTCGGTGCTCCTCTGGTTGTCGTTGACGGGATACCCAGAGATAATATGGCGCGTATAGATCCCGAAGATATAGAAAGTATCTCCGTAGTCAAGGATGCATCAGCGGCCGTTTTCGGGTCTCGTGCAGCAAATGGTGTTATCCTTATCACGACGAAGAAAGGAACAAAAACAGGCGAGCCCAGTATCACCTATTCAAGCAATATGGCTTGGCAGGTTCCTTCCAATTATCCCGACCTGGTTAATGCCGCCGAATGGATGACCCTCTACAATGAAAGAGACAGACACAACGTGGACAACAGTAATCCAACGCTCAAATATTTGCCAGAGGAAATTGAATCATACCGCAATGGCACCAACGTATCGACCAACTGGAAAGACGCTGTCATGCGCAAGAGTGCGCCCCAAACACAGCATACGTTAAGTGCGACGGGTGGTAACGATAAAATCACCTACTATACGAGTGTCGGATATCAGTATCAGGGCAGTTTTCTTCAGACCGATGCCATCAATTATGAAAAATACACGCTCCGCAGTAACATCACTGCACAGGTTAGCAAAAATATCCAGTTCGACTTGAATTTATCAGGCTTCTCTGACGAGCGAGAGTCGTCACCTTACGGTTCGAACGATATCATCAGAGCAATGTGGCTTCAACGTCCTATGGATAAAGTCTATCACAACGAAGAGGCTAAACAATATTCGATGATGGATTGGAACGTAATTCTCAATCCCGTCGCCATGATGGATAAGGACCTTGTGGGTGAAAATAACTACCAAAGCAAATGGTTCCAATCAGCTGCGAGCCTTACCTATGATGTTCCCTTTTTAGAAGGCCTTTCCCTCAAAGGGATGTACAGTTACGATTATACGATGAATGACAACAAAGAGTATACGAAAGCCTATACGCTGTATTTGCCGACCGGTGCAGCATATCAGGCAAATACACAAACTCGCGGCAACAGCAGGATTTCTCGCTTTTTCTACTCGAAAAATGCGGGCCTGTGGCGGTTGCAAATCGCTTTTGAGCGTCAGTTCGGAAATCACTTTGTAAGCGTCATGAACCTCCTGGAGAATTCTCATTACCAGGGCGACAACTTTTATGGTCGCCGTTACGGGGTACTGCCCTTGGATCAAGTATTTGCAGGGACAACTGAGAATCAGGAAATACTGCAAAGCACAGACAAAGCCGCGCTTTATGATTACGCAAATCGCGCATCGGTAGGCCGTGTTTCTTATAACTTCAAGAGTAAGTATTTGGCCGAGTTCTCATACCGTTATGAAGGTTCATCGAAATTTCCAAAAGACAATCGTTGGGGATTTTTCCCCGCTGTTTCGGCGGGTTGGAGAATTTCAGGAGAGCCCTTCTGGGCGAATAATTCATCACTTAATTTTATCGATAACCTGAAGCTTCGTGGATCTTACGGTATCACCGGAGATGACAGCGGTTTAACGTATCAATTTGTGAGCGGCTACCAGTATCCTGTTACAGGTACAGGAGTGGGCCGCACCGGACTTCCGCCTGGCTATATTTTCGGAAACTCATTCGTATCTGCATCAAGTAGTACAGGGCTGGCAAATAATTCAATAACCTGGTACAAGGCAAAGACAACGAATATCGGGTTGGATGTTGATGCATGGGCAGGACTACTGGGGGCAACTGTCGAGTTTTTCAAAAGAGACCGTACGGGCCTTTTGGCAACACGTGTCGAAAGCCTGCCGGGTATTGTCGGAGCAAACCTGCCCCAGGAGAATCTGAACAGCGACCAAAATAGTGGCTTTGAAGTAGAGTTGCGTCATACAAATCGTATAGGAGAAATCACGTATCAAGTAAAAGGTAATATTTCCTACACCATGATCAGAACAAAGCACTATGAGATGGCCCGGGGGGGCAACTCCTACCTGAACTGGCGCAATGGCCTCAATGACCGGAACAACAACGTTTGGTGGGGCTATGAAGGCGCCGGCCGTATGACAAACTGGGATGACATCAATTATAATCCGGTATTTATCGGACGTGGCTCAGTACCCGGCGATTATCAATATCTTGATTGGAACGGCGACGGCTGGATCAACGACCTCGATGTTCACCCTCTTGCCACCAATGGGCAGGTTCCTCTCATCAACTATGGTTTCACCATTAGCGGTCAATGGAAAGGGGTGGATTTGACTATGCTTTGGCAGGGAGCTGGTAAAAAATATGTCATTGCCAGAGAATTCCTATATCAACCTCTCTGGTCTAATAGCAACGCTCTTAACGATTTCACGGACCGCTGGCATCCCGCTGATCCTAACGCAGACCCGTACGATCCAGCAACGGAATGGGTAGCAGGCGAATATGGTTTTACCGGATCCTCACCCAATGCGGCTTCTGATTTCAATATCCAGAACGCTGCTTATATGAGGTTGAAGAGCCTGGAAATCGGTTACACGCTGCCGAATAAGATACTTACTAGGATCTCGCTGCAGAACGTCAGAATATATGCCAATGCATACAACCTGCTTACGTTCACGAAGCTGAAATATATGGATCCTGAATTTTACACAACCAATGATACCTCAAGAAACGGTCTTACAGATCTGGGTTATAATTATCCCATCAACAAGTCTTATTCAATTGGTATCACCGCGAAATTTTAAAACTCACGACTTATGAAACTGAGAAAAATAATTACAACTATAAGTTTGACTGTTATTCTTTCGGCGTGCACTGACCTGGATATTCAACCAGTAAACCTTTTAGGCGAAGACGAGATATACGGCAGCAATGCGGGCGTCATGAGTAATGTTGCCCGGATCTATAGCAGACTTCCTATAGAGGATTTTAAATATTACTATGCATCAACGTCAACTTCGGTCTTCAATGTCAGTGGTACCCTATATAAGCAAATGGCCTGCCTCACGGGTGAAGCCGTTGGCCGGGATACACAAGGTGCCGATAACGAGGGGTTTCCCTATTGGGATGACGGGTATTCCGAGATCCGTGATATTAATACACTTCTTGAAAAACTCCCGGCGCATTCGTCTGCCCTGGGGGAAACAGAGACTAAAACGTACCTGGCTGAAGCTCATTTTTGCAGAGCTTACACATACTTTGCCCTGGCAAAGCGATATGGCGGGGTGCCTTTGGTCACTACCCCTATCGATCCGGCTTCCGTTGGTATAGAAGGAACGCGTCTTTTCCGAGCTTCAGAAGAATCCATTTGGGATCTCGTTGCATCTGACCTTGACAATGCTATAGAAAACCTGCCCGAAATTTCACCGGCAAAGGGCCGTGTTAACAAATACGTTGCGGCCGCATTTAAATCGAGGGCAATGCTATATGCCGGAAGTATTGCAAAATACAATACAGTAACTGAAGTTCAGGATCAGAATGGTACTTCGGTACGCGTTTGCGGCGTTCCTGAAGGTCGTGCAAACGACTATTTCAAAGCGGCCTATGATGCGGCAAAATTGGTTGTCGAATCAAATAAATATGCCCTGTACAAAGGTCTTTGGGCAGCGAGTGACCCGGTCGCTCAGACTAAAAATTTCAGGGCATTATTCCTGACTGAAACGTCTGAAAATATCTTCGTAAAGTATTATGATCAAACAAATAGTACGCACAATTACGATGAGTCCGTACAACCAAACCAAACTAAAACGGGTGGTAATGATTCGGAAGTCAATCCTTCCATGGACTTTGTTGAAATGTTTGACGGCATTGCCAAGGATGAGAAAGGGCGCTTCAAAAATATTGATGAAAACGGGCATCATTATCTCTTTGATTCCCCTCTGGACGCGTTCGCCGACGCAGAGCCCCGCTTACGTGCCACGGTGATTTTTCCGATGGATACGTATAGAGGTAAGGTTATTGAAATTCGCCGTGGTATCTGGACAGGGGATGCCAGTGGTGGTATTGCGCCGTTGGCCAACGAAGGGGATATTGGAAATGTCGCTGATGCGGGCGATCCCAACCTCAAACTGGCAGCAAGTTTAGGTGCGAATCCGGTTATAAACCTGGAGGCGGGCGACCCTCATGGCGCAACTATGAAAGCTGCCGGTGTCAACGGCCCCGCATCCAATTGGGATTTCGGAAATATTGGTGGTATCTATCTTGCTAAATATCTGGCAGAAAGCGGTGTGACGAATGGTTCTAATTCCACCCAAAGCTGGATCGAAATTCGTTTTGCCGAAGTGCTGCTGAATCAGGCGGAGGCGGCGTACGAATTGTATCAGGCAGGTGCGTCCGGAGATAATTACCACACAGTAGCTTACAACAACATCAATAGTATCCGCGAACGTGCCGGCGCTATATTGCTTTCAAGCGAAGTGGATCTCAACAACATCGATATAATTCGCACTGAACGACGCAAAGAGCTTGCCTTCGAGAACAAAACATACTGGGATCTCAAACGTTGGAGAATTCTTCACGAAGAACAGAATAACAGGCGTTTCCGTATTCTCAATCCATTCTATTCAACCGACGCTCAAAAGTATTTTCTGTCGGTCAAATTCCAGGAACCCCGTGCTGGATTTCAGTACATCTTTACATTTGATACGAAATATTACTACCAACCGATTCCTGCAACGGAAATAAACAAGAATCCGAATACCAAACAAAATCCTGGTTTTTAATCCAATTCAAAATCTTTGAGTATGAAAAGCATCAAACATATTGTATTGTCGTTTCTTCTCGTTGCAGGTATCGCTTCTTGCGAAGAAGATAACTATCCTGCTCCAGCTGAAACATTTAAAGGTTCTATTGTCGATGCAGAAAGCGGTGCGCCTTTCCAAACGGCAATCGGCACCACGGGCGTCCGTATTAAGATGATGGAATACAGCTGGAGTGATAATCCTACACCCTATTACATGTATCCTATGATGGATGGTCAATTCAATAATAACAAGGTATTCAAAGGTGAGTATGGCATAACACCCGAAGGCGCCTTTGTTCCATTGACAGAGGAAAGAGTTGAAATCGCCGGTACGGTTGAAAAAATTTATGAGGTTGAGCCGTTCCTGCGTATAGAATGGGTTGGAGAGCCCGTGGTTAATGACAACGGCACGGCAACCGTTCAGGTAAAGATCGATCGGGGTACTACCAGTCCTGATTATCAACAAGCGCTGACAGAAGTATGGTTGTATGTCAGCGAGACTCAACACGTCGGAGATTTCAGCTATAGTCCGAACCATTCTACCAAGTTAACAGGCGGAACTTTGCCGGTATTGGGTCAAACTGTTTCCATTACTACTGGCTGGCCTGGTGGTACCGGCACTGGTTCGCAAAGAATCTTCCCTGATTACTCAAGAAAATATTTTCTTAGAGTCGGCGCGAGAATTAACAAGCAGGTGAACAGTACCAATGTCTACAACTATACTACCGTTAAAGAAATAACTACTAACTAAGTAGTGTCTGTCTTTAAAGTAAGGTTCACGCAGAGACCGCAAAGAAAAAAATACACAAAGGCCGCAGAAGATATATTTTTGCGCCTTTGCGGGATTTCCTTAGCGTGCTTTGCGTGAAATGTTTTTGACGCCGTTACTTTAAAGACAGACACTAAGTAGATACACCCGCCTACAGTGAACTTTCGGCGGGCGGAGTGTGTGCATTCCCGAGGGTGTCAAAATACGGTGCCTTAATGGCGTTTAGTTGAGGCGGTAGCTCCGATCATGTTTAGGTATCTGGATGCAGAGCTTTAAGCCGCAAGCTACAAGTTTCAAGCCTGTGGGTGCGGTTGGATATAGAGAATCCGCAGATGAAATTGCCAAGTTTGCACAATCGGACTTGTTGCTTGTAGCTTGAAGCCTTTTTAACATCCCCATTCTTTCGTAATGAACATGTGAGATGAACAAATAACTAAAACATTTTTTAATTTTGATCAATTAAAATGGTTAAAATTGGTCTGAGGCTTTCAATTCCTTTATCAAAGAGTGAAAATAGAAATAGATCATAATAGCTCAACCCCTCTGCACATACAAGCAGAAATGCTTTTCAGGGAGCTCATCAAGAAAAAAGAATATCAGGAAGGAAAATTACTGCCTAACGAAGTGGAACTTTCAACCCAACTTCGAATTTCCAGAAATACGCTTCGGCATGCCATCTCGAAACTGGTGAACGAAGGTATATTGACTCGCAAAAAGGGCGTTGGAACTACTGTTTCAACCAAGGGGGTATTTGGGAGAGCAAAAAACTGGCTTAGCTTTTCCCAGGAAATGAAAGCTTTGGGAATTTCTGTTCATAATTTTGAATTGCATCTAAGTTGGGTGGTTCCGGAAAAAGGTGTGCTTTCTTTTTTCGATTTGAAACCGGCAACTCGTGTTTTATGTCTGGAAAGATTGCGAGGTAAAGAGAATTTTCCTTTTGTCTACTTTATTTCTTATTTCAATCCATCAATTGGAATGACTGGAAACGAGGATTTCAGTAAACCTCTGTATGAAATTTTGGAAGAAAAATATAATGTCAGAGCATCCCTTTCCTATGAGGAGTTGACAGCAATAAAAGCGCCTCTAAACATTTATAAAAAATTGAATACTGCAACGGATGAACCTGTGTTGTTCCGGAAACGTTTAGTCTACGATGAAAATAAACATCCTATAGAGTTTAACTATGGCTACTATCGTGGAGATAGTTTTGTATATACTGTCGAAAGCGAAAGAAAGTCAAGCTAAGTTATCGAACGTTGAAAAAATCACTCGGCTCTTTTCGGAAACTTCTTGTTACGACTTTGTTACTCGAATCAGTTAACACACTGACGATCAAAAGAGGACACATTTTATATCGGGAAGTAGCCGCTTGTAATACATTGATGTCAATATTAAAAACAATCATTGACGACTTTCAAGACAAAATGTGAACCAAAAGTCAAAGTTCTAAATTCGCAACTCACTGTTGAATGCTTGCTCTCGCAACAATATTATTCGCATCTTCGCGTTGAAATTTCTGAAAGTATACCAGTGCCCCAGTTGGAGTAAGTGAGTGATCAGCACCGTAAGTACTTGACGTCTCCTTTTAGGATCACTTACCTGTCTGCATGAAAGCACTTTTCTTGTCAGTTTTACTATTCGGTTTCTTTTACGTTCATGCTCAGTATGTCGGACCACCTAATAACGTTGGACGTGAGTACGGCAATCCAAAGATGCCGTTGATGGTGTCTCACCTGGCAGGTGCGAATAAGGAAAGGCTGAAGCGAGCAAACAAGAATTCACGTCATTCTATATTTGGCAAAATACTATGCTTCCGCAAACTATGCCGAATACAATCAGGACACACCGCATCACTACGAGCTATCAGTTTTAAGAAATTTAAGAAGAAGGTGGCGAGGAATGCGAAAAAAGGTCTTTACAAGAGAACACAGAGCGATTCAACTTACAAGCGTAAGCCGGTAGTACGTGAAGTAATGCCAGTCATTATTGACACGGTCACCGCCAGGCCAACTCGTGTAATCAAAGCTGACAGTCTCATCATACTCAGCGCAGAGCTCCTGTTTGAAACAAACAAGTCGACTCTGCGAAGTGAGCATTTTGCAACGCTAAACTCTATTGTCTATTATCTGGTTTTGCATCCTGAACGTTCTGTAAAAATCTCCGGTCACACTGACAACACTGGAAGTGAAGTGCATAATCTTACTTTGTCCAAAAGGCGTGCAGATGTGGTGGCGGAATACTTGGTTAACAATGGTGTTGATATCAATCGCGTAGAGACTTTCGGGCTCGGCAGTGCAAAACCCCTTGTGGTAAACACCACCGATGAAGGACGAAAGAAAAACAGGCGTGTTGAATTGTTGATCCACGATGGACAATAATTTTTTAGTATCTCAGTTATCGATAATTTCCAAAATAGACCGACTAAATGAGCGAACACGTGGTCGCTATACGCTTTGGTAAAATTCAGTCGTTTATCCGAAGGCTGGCCCCACGGCCAGGAGTTGAGAAGTGAATATCAGAGAGGTTGTACTAAAGAATAAGTTCTCGCGCATTTCATAGCACCCTCCCGGGCCGGGTGGCCCCGCATGTTTCATCCGGGCTGCACCCAATCCGCGCAAACCCA
>CAZAHL010000290.1:0-9370 GCA_964484845.1 uncultured Chryseolinea sp.
TTGGATTAAACCTCGGAATGCTCGGCAAGAAACTTCAACACTTCGAACTCCAACCCAGCCTACGGCGGGCGCGGCACCTCAACACTACACCTCGTCCAGATCAAAGGGAAGTTTTCGTATTCGCTTTCCTGTAAGGTTAAAGATGGCATTACACAAAGCAGGTGCAAAAGGCGGTAATCCCGGTTCCCCAACGCCGCCCGCCTTTTCTTCATTCTCCATAATATGAACTTCGATCTCGGGAATATCGGTTATGCGTGGCATTTGATACGTATTGAAATTTTTTTCAACGGCTTTTCCATCTTTGAATGTCGTTTCGTGCTTCATCGCTGCGCCCATAGCCATGACGATACTTCCTTCCATCTGGGCCCGGATAATATCAGGATTTACGTACCAGCCACAATCGATCAGGGCGGTCACTTTATCAATTTTTATTTTTTTATCGCGTTGCCGTGATACCTTCACAACGTGGCCGGCAATACCACCGAAGCATTCGGTAACAGCAACACCCCACCCTCCTCTTTTTTTACGTGATTTCCAACCACTGACCTCTTCGAGCTTATCCATCAGGGCCCGGTAGCGAGGCACTGACAAGTGTACCCGCCTGAAATCCAGCGGATCTTTTTTCGCCTCATATGCCAATTCATCGATAAAACTCTCACACGCGAACCCATTCGTAGATGCATAAACCGAACGCCACCACATGATGGGTACAGGGGTTCTGGTACCCACCCCACCAAAACTATAGTGCGGGATGGAGTTCAGATAGGGACTTAACAATCCCTCCATCGCGCCAGTGTTGTACGTTAGTGGATTAGGTGCGGGATATGGCTCTGCACTCCATTCTTGTCCGATCCACTGGGAAGCTGTGATACTCTGAAAAGCAAGGATTTTTCCTTCCTTGTCTAAACCACCTTTGCACTGATAACAGGCACCCGGACGGAAGGGTCCCGATGTCATATCATCTTCCCGCGTCCATACTACCTGAACGGGTGCTTTAACTTCTTTCGATATCAAAGCAGCTTCATAGGGATAATCATTGAAAGCTTTGCGACCGAAACCTCCGCCCAGGAACGTCATGTTAACCGTTACATTTTGTATTGGAATTCCCATTCGCTGACTGAGGTCGGCTTGAATCCAGTTTGCTTCCTGAATAGGTCCCCATATTTCAATGCTATTGCTCTGCACATAGGCGGTGCAATTAAGGGGTTCCATGCAACTGTGGGATTGGTAAGGAGTCTCATAAACAGCTTCAATTTTCTTTTCTGCCTGCTGAAAAGCTGTCTCAAACTGCAGTGACTGAGCAGGTTTTTTTAGGTTCTCCCGCATCTGTTCGTATAGCTGTTCCGTGTCATGATGATCAAAACCTTCATCGTTCCAATCCACCTGGAGAACTTTCCTTCCTTCCATAGCGGCCCACAATGAATCTGCTACCACCGCTACACCTTCATACAAGCCTGTGAAAACAGGGCGTTGCACAACGAAGACGTGTTTTACGCCGGACACAGCTTTGGTCGCTGTGTCGTCAAAACTTTTCACTTTCCCCCGAAACCTGGGGTTGCGCTCCACCACCGCATAAAGCATCCCGGGTAATTTTTTATCCATTCCAAACATAGCCGTGCCGTTAGTTTTTAGGGGAATATCCTGTCGGTGCATGGGTTTTCCGATAAGCTTATATGCAGCTCTATTTTTTAGGCTTACATCCTGAGGTGGCGTGAGCTGGCTCGCTTCCTCGACAAGCAAACCATATCCGATTTTTTTGCGGGAAGGACGATGGATCACCTCCGCATTTTCGGCGTAGCATTCGGACGCGGAGACGCCCCATCGTTTTGCAGCAGTCCCGATCAGCATTTCCCGCGCTGAAGCGCCCACTTGTAACAGTTGCTTATACCATCCCCGCACAGAAAAGCTTCCCTCTTGCGGTTGGGGACCGAACTTCTTGGGGTTGGCTGATGCGAACTGAATACTTACCTGCTCTAGGTTTACTTCTAATTCTTCAGCGATCATCTGTGGAATTACCTGGTAGGTCCCCTGCCCCATTTCCGATCGGTGATTCATAATGGTCACTTTACCTGAAGTGTCAATGGAAATCCAAGACATCAATTCTGTTCCCAGGCTATCTCCTGCTTGAGCGTTGATAACTTTTACAGTAGGTTTACCGAAGCTGGGAAGATAAACCCCGAGTGTTAAGGCTACGCCAGTAATACCTGATAGTCGGATAAAATTCCTGCGAGAAATTGCTTGCTTGGCGTTTTCCATCTTTTGAAGTGTTGAGGTGTTGATGTTCGAAGTGTTGGAGTGTGTTTAGCTATTAAAGAGGAGTGCTTGTCGGTGGAATTGTTGGTTCGTGCTGCGTGGCATTTTAAAGTTGATGTGTATCTTCAAATTTACAGAGTTTTGTTGGTGTTCATGTTCGCTGCTGTTTTAATAGCCTTACGAATTCGCGGGTAGGTTCCACAACGGCATATATGTCCTTGCATAGCAGCATCGATGTCTTTGTCTTTGGGATCGGAGTTTTTCTTTAGCAGGGCTGCAGCTGCCATGATCTGGCCGCTCTGACAGTATCCGCATTGAGGAACTTGTTCCGTGATGCATGCTTTTTGGATGGGATGTGAGTTATCAGGCGAAAGTCCTTCGATGGTGGTGATAGTTTGATTCCCCACAGCGGATACAGGTAGCGAGCAGGACCGTATAGGGTTGCCGTTAAGATGAACGGTACATGCCCCACACTGAGCAATGCCGCAACCGTATTTGGTTCCCGTAAGGCCTGCTAAATCGCGGATAGCCCAGAGTAGCGGCATCTTTGCTTCAGCTTCAATTGTCTGGTTTTTTCCGTTAATAACTAAATTATAGGATGGCATATATAAAGTGTTGAGGTGTTGAAGTTCGAAGTGTTGAAGTTTTTGGACTTCTTAGCTTGTGCCTAGTATTTCATAATGTAAATCAAAGGAATGGATACTGGAAAAATTAATCTGAATGACGAGCGGTAGAGTATAATTGATGAAATGCCCACTTCAACACTTAGAACTTCAACACTTCTCAATCATACATCCCCATTGCCCTATAAATTTTAAGAGCGCAATCAGGTCCCCTTCGCCAGATTCTGATATCCTTTCCTGTATTCACTCCCGAATATTCACCACTCCTCCAATTGGCGATATGGCTCGCATATTCAATGACATATATATAAAGTGTTGAAGTGTTGAAGTTCGGAGTGCTTGAAGTTTTTTGGACTTCTTAGCTTGTGCCTAGTACTTCGTAGCGGCAAATCAAAGGGATGGAGACTGGAAAAAACAACCAGAATGACGACCGGTAGAATATAATTGATTGAAATGCAGCTACGTTTGGGTCTAGAGTATCCTCAAATAGCGGATTGAACCTTTGCATATAATTTGAAGTATTTTCGACTTAATTCGACAGGTTGGGCCAACGTGGAAGTAAGCTTAAAGCCGAACCCACTTCAACACTTAGAACTTCAACACCTCAACACTTTCAATCATACATCCCCATTGCCCTGTAAATTTTAAGAGAGCAATCAGATCCTCTTCGCCAGATTCTGATATCCTTTCCTGTATTCACTCCTGAATAGTCACCACTCCTCCAATTGGCGATATGGCTCGCATATTCAATGACATAATCCCCAAGATCGTCAATCTGGTCATTCCGGATGTCCAACTTTTCAAAGACAGGCAGATCTTCTTTGACGTGCTTTTCAAGAAATTCATCTAGGGCTTTTCTACCTTCGTAAATAGGATGCCGGCTGTATAAAAACATGCCGTCATCAGAATAAAACTGAGACCATATTTTAGCATCGTGCTGCATGATCGTTGCTTCCATCAATCTGTTAAGTGCTGCTAATTCAAAACTGATTTTGCTATTAATAGGAACATGGGCCTGAAGTGCGATATTTACCTCCGGCACTTCTTCGAACCTCAACTGGTCCTCAATCTCCAGTGCATGATTGTAATTCCAAGCTTCAGTAACGAGTGAAATATTATTATTCGTTAATTTTTCCCAAATATTCTGATACTTTCCTTTTATCTCATACTCTTTACTGCCGTTTTTTGATGTCATTTTTATAGTAAACATTCCAAGCTCAACTATTCTTTCACCAAGATCGAGAACTTCCAATTCGTTCCTTGTATATGATTTAATATCAAAACGATCTGAAAAAGCCTTGTGGTATAATAAGGTATTAGCTTTGCCTCTAACCGTTTTTTGAAACTCCGGCATTAACCGGATGTTTTCCGCATAGTAACTTTGCATCATCTCAGGTTTTTTATTCACCATGCTTTGGATATAATCCGATCGGTATTTTTTTAAATACACAACGGTCTTCTCATCAGCCGTTACATTAGATTGAGAGAATGCATAAGTGGCATCTATAAAAATTATAGCGAAGAGTAAAAAGATAAATTTAATTTGTCTCATGTCTATTATATATTATATATGGGATTAGCTGTAAAACATTTCGAAACTTCAACCAAACCTACGGCAGGAACTTCAACACTCTAACACTTCAACACTCTTCACTTAAACACCAGGTGCTGATTGAGAAACGGTAGCATGTTGTCTTCAACACGTCCGTGCTCAATCCAGTTCTTATCATAGGCACCACCGTTGTATTCTTCGGCTACGTGCTCGATACCCAAATGGTCGAGTTTGCGAGTGAGTGCCTGGTTGGAATAAATGTGACTTTGCGTCATATCATAACGTCCCCAATCGAACGCGATGCCGTGCATCTTCCGGAGGTTGTCGGCATGGTCTCGAAGAAGCTCGTCTAGATGAAATGCAGACTGGAGTTTTATAAGGTTCTGAGCGTTTGGCTTTGGTTGCCCGTTCACCATCTCGACCATAAAATCGCAATAGAATGGCGGCCGATTTGGATTTGGAAGATAGGCCTGGGCCATGGCAACAAAACCTGGTGCATAATGATCTCCCCAAAGATCAGCGAAGGCTTTTGCGTTATGAAGGCGCGGCCAATCAACCACCGTTTGTGGCGGCATTAATCCCGATCCTGTGCCCACAGGGTGCAGCGCATAGACAACTCCAAAGAGATCGGGATACAGCATGGCAAATTTCAAAGCACCGTAACCGCCCATGAATTCCCCTGCCAGTGCCCGGCTGTCCCGATGCTGAATCGTGCGAAAATGGCTGTCGATATACGGTAGGAGTTCCTGGATGGTAAAGTCAAGCCATCGACCGCTGGTAGAAGAGTTTTCATACCAGCTCCCAAGGGTAGGTCCGCCATAGTTAGCTGCGACGAGGATGAACTCTCCGATAACACCGTTATTAATAGCGCGATCCAATAGTGGCACGACTGGGTTGCCTTCCGCAAACATGCGTTCGTTGCTCCATCCCAATGAATGAAAGTAATAAATAACCGGGTACTGCTTAGTGCCTCCGTTGTATCCTCGCGGAAGATAGACAGAAATGCTACGTTTTGGATCCAGCGCGATTCGGTTCTCACGGAGAACTTCAGAGGTAAGATATTCGGTTACCAACGTGCTAAGCTTTGCCTCTTTGGAGCCTAAAGCTGTTGTTTTTTGGCTTGACTTCGATTTAGATTGGGCGAACGAAAACAGAAAGCTTACAAAAAGAAGCAAAGTGAATAAAAATGAGAATCTTGGATGTGTCATATGTATTGTGAGTTTTCTTTAAACATGCTATACCTACGGTATGGATACACGCCGTGTTAAATATTATTTACCTTTATATAAGACTAAGCATATGCCTGAAAAGCGAAGCGTACATCGCCACTGAGCCTTTCGGTAACTTGCTCAAAGAAAAGAAGGTGAGAATAATTCGTAAAATCGGAATGACAACAGGTAGCATTTACTTGATGAAATGCGCAGGGTATTTATTCTACGTTTCCTGGTTTTGGAATGAACGGTGGCTAAAAATCGCTTTGCGGAGAAATTTTCGCTTATAAATTGAAGAAATTACGGTGGCTTATAACAAAGCGCTGAGCTTATCCAGGGTAAGTGGCTTGGAAATGAAATCGGTTACCGAAGAATATGTTTTGGATCTTCTTATATCGTTATAATCAATGGATGATGTAAGCATTATAACGCGACATTTTTGATGAACGTGGTGAGGAAGCTTTTGAAATTCATTTAGAAAACCCCATCCGTCCATTTGCGGCATGTTAATATCCAGGAATATGATATCCGGAAATTCCAGTAGTTGTATCGTAGCCCATTCCTGGAGCTGATGAAGAGCCTCATATGCATCGGTGAAGACGATGACCTGAAGGGCGTGATGCCGCCTAATAATCCGGGAATTGATAACATTCGTAACGGGATCATCATCTATTAAGAGCAGTCGCCTGGTTTCCTTCGGCATCATGAATTTTTTGGTAGATAAATTCTGAATTCCGCTCCTTCATTTAACTTACTCTGAATTTCCACGATTCCGCCCAGGGATTCTACCTGCGTTTTTATTAAGTGCAGTCCCACACCTTTTCCTGCGAATGAATCCCCATGGAATCGCTTGTAAATTCCGAAAACATGTTTTCCGTTCTTTTCCAAGTCAACCCCCATGCCATTGTCCCTGACCGAAAGACAAATAAAGTTTTCATTCATGGTTGTCTTGATATGAATGTGTAAGGGCACATCCGGCAAGCGAAACTTGATCGCATTAGAAATAAGATTATGGAGAATACTGTACAGGTAGCTTTTTACAGTGACAATTGCAAATGCCTGGCTAAAATCGGCGGTAATCTCCGCACCACTTTCTTTAATTTCCTTTTCCAGCACTTTCGCTATCAGGTTCACCTTCGTTTCAAATTGAACGTATTCCTTTTTCTCTTTCTCAGGATTGCGGGCTGAAATAACATTGTTTATATCTCTGACAACATTGTCCAGCTCTAGCGTTGCATCCGTAATTTTATCAACAATGAATTTATTTTCGTTCGGGTCCGTTTCGAAAATACTGGCCAATCCTAAAATCCTGGCAATCGGCGCGCGAAGGTGATGGGATACCATATAGGCAAATTGACCAAGCTCCTTATTTCTGAACCGTAAAATATCGACAAGTGTGAGGGTTTCAAGTTCCGCTTTTTTCCTGTCTGTAATATCAATAGCCATATTCGTACCTCCCGTTAGCTTTCCGGCTGAATTGAAATTCGGACTGGGATGCAGACAAACATGCCGCCGGCTACCGTCCGGGCGTTCAATAATTATTTCTTCTCCATAAATTTCTCTGCCCTCTTCCAGCGCGCGGAACATCGGACTTTCTCTTGTGGGGAGAGGTCTGCCATCATGATCGTAAACCTTACTCGGACCCGACCAGGCTTCATTTTCAGCTTGGGGTTCGCGCCCCCATAACTCAATGGCAGCCTTGTTATAGAGCAATATCCGTCCGTTTACATCGCAGGTGTAAATGGCGGCAGGCAAATGTTGGATGAGATCAAAATACTGCTTTTCGCTTTCTTTGATTTTTCGCTGCACCTCTAGTTGTTCACTTTCCATCCGGAATTTCTCCAACGCCCCCAACATAGCAGCAGGCAATCGTTGGAGCCGGTCTTTCAAAATGTAATCGTCGGCGCCCGTTTTCATAGCGACTGAGGCAAATTCGTCAGATACCGTTCCCGTTACAAGAATAAAAGGTATGTTGTATCCTGCATGTTTAAGAGTATCCATCGCTTCCAGCGAATTGAACGACGGCAAGCTATGATCGCTGATGACTATTTCAGGAACAAAATCCTGTAGCGCTTTTTCAAATTCGGTTCGCGTATCGACTACTTTAACTTCAAAACCACAGGCAGACTTCCGCAATACACGGGCTACTAATTCAGCATCCGAGGGAAGATCTTCCAGATGGAGGACTTTTATCGATTGACTTTTCTCTTTCATTACGCGACGTTCACTTTTTTATATTGCACACAATTGTTGCCTACAGCTCAAGATTCATTTTTTGTTTGCGCCGCCTGCGCGATTGCTTCCAGGGTTTCTGGTATCCTATAAAAGTCATTGGATTTATCAAGGAAATAATTAGCACCGAATTCGAGGCACCTTGCCCGGTATTGAGGTGACGAGAGATTCGTAAACATAATGATTTTCATGCCGGGGTATTGATGGCGAAGCCTAATGAGAAGATCTATCCCATTGGGGTGGGTCATCTTTTCGTCAAGGTTAATGTCAAGGATGACAACGTCGGGGGCCTGTCTACTGATCAGATCAAGCGCTGACAAGAAGGTTCCTGCAGAACCTAAAAATTCAATGTTACGCATCTCAGTCAATATGGATAGCACTCTTTTTGTCACAACAGACGAATCATCAACGATAACTACTTTTAATCCCAACAGATGTCAGCTTTATTCATGGTTTGAATCGAAACTCAAAAATCCGAAATTGCGGAGCAACATTTATATAGGTTGAAGTGTGAATGGATTGTAGCAGTTTGTACTACAAGAATCAGACAAGGCGGTTATCAATCGCGTATCGGGTAATTTCCGCGTTATTGTTAAGGCTGAGTTTTTCAAGTATGCGGGTCCGGTAGGTGCTTATCGTGTTAACACTAAGGGACAATTCTTCAGCAATTTCAGAAACAGTTTTTCCAGAAGCTACAAGCTGGAGGACTTGCATTTCGCGATCCGAAAGAAGCTCATGTGCAGGTTTGTCGCTCCTCTCTCCTATTGATTCGGCTAATTTTTCGGCTACCGAAGAAGTTATGTATTTACGTCCTGACAGTACTTTATGGATGGCCACCAGCAATTCATCTGTAGCGCTTTCTTTATTTAAAAAACCAGAAGCACCTGCTTTTAACACCCTCACAGCATATTGTTCTTCGGAGTGCATGCTTAGCATAAGTATCGGTGCTTTAACCCCTTCAGCTCTTACTTGCTTTAGAGTTTCAATACCATTTCGACCGGGCATAGAAATATCCAGCAGAATGACATCCCATATTTGTTTTCTGGCCTCGTCGAGAACTTCGTTGCTGTTTGAAACTTCTGTAACTCTCGCACCGGGGAACTCTTCGTGCAGGATTTGCACCAACCCTTTTCGAACAATAGCGTGGTCATCTGCAATTAAAAATTTCATCATAACGGGTATGGATCTACTTGTAAAAGTGGAATATTTAATGTGATAACGGTGCCTTTTTGTTTCTCACTTTCAATAGTAAGCTCTCCTTGAAATTGGAGTGCCCGTTCTCTCATTCCCACCAGGCCGAGTGAGTTTATTTTTTTTGCTTCTTTCATATCAAACCCACTTCCATCGTCTTTGATCATTAGCAAAATAGAACTGCCTTTTTTAGTTAACATGGTTTCAACAAAGTTAGCTTGTGCATGCCGGGCTACGTTCGTAAGTGCTTCCTGGTATACCCGAAAGATATTGGTAGCTAAATTTCCCTCAGGATTGAAATCAAGCAG
>CAZAHL010000291.1:0-9367 GCA_964484845.1 uncultured Chryseolinea sp.
TTTGCAAATTTCATCAGCTCACCAGCACATTGTCTTACCTGTCCAATACTTCCCGGTGTTGAATCTAACTGATGCGATTGCATCGTTTGAATTGAATCTATGATTACGATATCCGGCTTAACAGCTTCAATCGTTAAAAATATATTCTTGGTATTCGTCTCGGTTAAAATATAAAAGTTCTCCGACGAATTGCCTAAGCGTTCTGCTCGCATCTTGATTTGTTGCTCACTTTCCTCGCCAGAGACGTACAGGATTCGGAGCGATTTTAACTGAAGACCTACCTGCAAAAGCAACGTTGACTTACCTATACCTGGTTCTCCGCCAATAAGGACGAGGGAGCCCGGCACAATGCCTCCACCCAAAACCCGATTCAACTCCTGATCGATGGAATTTAATCGCACATCATGTGAAGATTCTATCTCATCTAGTGTCTTTGCTTTTAGGGTCTTTGGGCGAGTAGACTCTTGTCGCCATTCAGTCTTATTGTTTTCCTCCTTTACCAAAATTTCTTCTACGAAAGTATTCCAGGATCCACAAGAGGGACATTTACCGAGCCATTTTGCGGATTCATAACCGCAGGATTGACAGAAAAAAGAGGTCTTTGACTTAGCCAAGATGAAAGATAAAGGTAGTTGGTTACTATAATGTAATACAAACGATAAAGTTGCACGATTTTCTTTAACTTAAAGTACCAAACCTTAACCAGTTGTATGAATCGATTCATTTCGGGGGTATTTCTATGCCTCGTTGTTACTAGCGGCCTTGCCCAAAAATCACCCATCAAGTTCGGTGAGATTCCTTTAGAGGATCTGAAGATGCGAATTTATGATAAAGATTCATCAGCTTCTGCGGTGATTTTGGCAGATTATGGAGAAGCTTATGTAACGGTGAGCACAAATTATGCCTCTCTGATGTTTGAGCGTCACGTTCGTATAAAAATTTTAAAAAAGGATGGATTGAAGTGGGCCGATGCCGCAATTCCCTTATACCATGTCAAATCCACGGAGGAGCGGGTATCACATCTTAAGGCATCCACTTACAATTTAGAAAATGGAAAACTGGTAGAGTCGTCGATGGCAAAAGATGGTATTTTTAAGGAAAAATTTAATCGAAATATCAATCTTCAAAAATTTACGCTCCCTAATGTAAAGGAAGGCTCCGTCATTGAATATTCTTACACGGTCTCGTCTGATTTCCTTACAAATTTTCCCAATTGGCAATTCCAATATGACATTCCTGTCAGATGGAGTGAGTACTGGGCGTTATTTCCGGAATTTTTCACGTTCGAAAAATATATGCAAGGGTATATAGCTCCTACGTTTTACGAAATTAAAAACAAATCCGGAAACGATTTTAATACAGTAGGTCACCATTGGATTTCTGAAAATGTACCCGCGTTCAAAGCGGAGCCCTTTATGACCAGTGAAGATGATTATCTCTCAAAAATCAATCTAGCTCTTTCACGCATTACTTTTCCAGGGCAAATGGTACAGGAAATTATGGGTACCTGGGTTAAATTTAATACCACGTTACTTGAAAGCGAAAATTTTGGCAAAGCAATTACTGGATCCAATTTCTTAAAAAAGAAAGCTGAAGAATTAACAGTAGGAATGACTGAACCTCTTCAAAAAGTTAGCGCGATTTTTAACTACGTGCAGAAAACGATAGAGTGGGATGGCGAAAAAGACAAATACGTAGACAATCTTAAAAAAGTATTTGAAGATAAAAAAGGCACTGCGGCTGATATCAACATTATGTTGGCCTCTATGCTTGAAAAAGTAAATGTTCCTGTCGACATGGTGCTGCTCAGTACGCGTGACCATGGATTTATTAGACAGCAATACCCTATGGAGAATCAATTCAACTACGTCATCTGCTTAGTAAATATTGGAGATAAAAAGTTGTTGCTTGACGCAACTGACAAATATATGTCGATGGGCATTTTGCCCGAGCGATGCCTTAATGGACTCGGTCTCATTATATCGAAGGTCCGTCATGGCTGGTTAGAAATCGATGCAAAAGCAAAAGCGCGCACTGTCATAAATACAGAACTGGCCATAAATGAAAAAGGTGAGCTTAAAGGAAAAGTTAACTATACATGCGATGGCTACGACGCGCATTATCTGCGCAATAGCTATAATAAAAAGGGAGAAGGTGACTACATTAAAGAGTTTCTTTCTGATAAAAATTGGGAAGTTGCCAAGAGTGAATTTCAAAATATTAAAGAAATTGAACATAGTGCTAAACAACTTCATGAGTTTACAATTAATGAGTATGCTACACTGGCAGGAGATGTTTTATATATAAATCCCTTTGTCGCTGGCCAAACTAAAGAAAATATTTTCAAACTACCTGTAAGAGAATATCCGGTAGATTTCGGGAGTCCAATGGAAAAAATATACATGTCTCGTATATCGATACCGGAAGGGTATTTGGTGGATGAACTCCCGTCGCCCAAAGTTATAGCCCTTCCCAACGGTGCGGCTAAATACACATATAGCGTAAGTCAACTGGGAAATTCACTTAGTGTTATAAGTTCGCTTCAGATCAACAAAAGTCTATTCCTTCAAGCTGAATATCCAAATCTCCGGGAATTTTATAATCAATTAGTCGCAAAACAAGCAGAACAGATTGTTTTGAAGAAAAAATAACTTATCATGAAGAATCTATTTTTTTGGGCCACAGTATTCGTTTATGCCTCGACAGTTGCCAAAGAAGATCCCAAATTTCCTGTGAGTGCTATTCCGGAGGATTTAAAAAAAGACGCGAATGTTGTGTTTCGGGAGGATCAAATGATCTATACAATTCATTCAAAAAGTAAGGCTACGTACAAAATATACCAGGTCATAACCATTCTCAATGCAAATGGAAACCACTATGCGCAAGAAGTAATTGGATACGATAAATTAAGCAAAGTCACTTCGCTCAAAGGAAATATCTATGATGCAAACGGCATCCTTGTTAGTAAATTAAAAAATAGTGAAATTTACGATCAAAGTGCTTATGATGGTTTCACGCTGTATAGCGACAATAGATTAAAAAAAATTAACCTTTCTCAAGGAACTTACCCCTACACCGTTGAATTTGAATATGAGGTAGAATTAAAATACTTATTTGGCATACCTACATTTCACGTCCTGCCTGTAGAAAAAGTTTCGGTCCAACATGCTTTCTATCAGCTTATTTTCCCTTCCAATTTAGCCCCGCGATATAAGGCGGTTAATATGGATGCTCCTCCCCTCAAAGAAAAATCAGGTGACAATAGGGAATCTGTTAGCTGGACATTTCGAAATGTTAAACCAATAAAAATTGATCCTTTGGGTCCTTTACCCATAGAATATCTACAGCATATTGTAGCAGCTCCTACCGAATTCGAGTATGATGGATATTTGGGTGCCATGGATACTTGGAATAAATTTGGTCAATGGATCAATTCTCTGAACAAAGGAAGAGACGTGTTGCCTGAAGAAGCCAAGCAAAAAGTGAAAGCCCTTATAACGAATGCAAAAAGCGACGAAGAAAAAGTAAAGATTCTATACGAATATTTGCAAAGCAAAACCCGTTACGTGAGCATTCAATTAGGAATCGGCGGATTTCAGCCTTTTGAAGCATCTGTGGTTAATCAAACCGGTTACGGCGATTGTAAGGCCCTTTCGAATTATATGGTAGCTATGCTTCGCGAAGCTGGAGTAAAAGCACATTACACTTTAATTTACGCCGGCGAAAACGCGCCCGCAATGGATGTGAGCTTTCCGAGTCCACAATTTAATCATGCAATTGTTTCAGTCCCTAACAAAGGCGATACATTGTGGTTGGAGTGCACGAGTCAAACCAATCCTTTCGGATATATGGGGCGGTTTACAGGAGACCGAAAAGCGTTGCTAATTACTGAAAATGGCGCTGAAGTAGTAAATACAATCCGATATACGGAGAAGGAAAATTTGCAGTACCGTTCGGCCAAAGTGCATCTCGGAGTAACGGGTGATGCCAAAGCCAATGTTAAAACCACATACAAAGGATTACAATATGAGAATGGTAACCTCGATAATATTCTTGGCAACCAATATGATGAACAAAAAAAATGGCTGCAAAAAAACATGGGTATACCTACGTTCGATATTAATTCGTTTCAAATGGTCAATAAAAAAGACAAAATTCCGTCTGCTATTGTTACCCTGGATTTAACCCTTAACCGTCTTGCTACTATAAGCGGAAAGCGAATTTTCTTAACGCCTAACCTAATGAATCGCTCAACTTTTGTACCAGAGAAGGTGGACTCACGTAAGACCAATGTAGTTCGAAGAATGGCCTATACTGATATTGACACTATTCAATACCATTTACCGGAGGGAATATATCCTGAGTTCTTGCCACAACCGGTAAATTTAAAATCCACCTTTGGTGAATACGATATCAGCTTTAAGCTTGAACAGAACAGTCTGTTGTACATACGTAAATTGAAAATGAACAAAGGAAAATTCCCTCCCGAATCGTATACAGAGCTAATTGAGTTTTTCAGAAATGTTAACAAGGCGGATAATACAAAGCTGGTATTTCTAAATAAAACGTAAGCCCCTTGGATCTAAATACTATACATTACCTAATTGGCGCATTTTCTTCCTTAGCCATGACGTTGTAAACCATTTTATCAACCCAACGCGGAAACCATTTATTAAGAAATACTGTTAGCTTGCCCTGTGTTGTAAGTATGATGGTCCGCTTGCGCCGTACTGTCGCCCGATAAATATGGCGTGCACATTCTTCCGCCGACATCATCTCCTCTTCCTTCCGTGGAGATTCCCCTTGTTGTGTCCCATCTCTCGTAAGCGCGCTTTTTCGAATACTGGATGAAGTGAATCCAGGGCAAGCCGTTAATACATTGACATCCCTCTTCAAATATTCAATACGCAACACTTCTAGAAATCCATTCAAGGCAAACTTAGAAGCTGAATAACCAACCCTCCCCGGTAAACCCCGATATCCAGCAATCGAAGAAATCCCAACGACAGACCCTTTATTTTTTAATATTTCAGGCAAACAATACTTCGTAGCATACAGCACCCCATAAAAATTGATGTCCATTACTTTCTTAATCACGGCAAAATCAACCTCTTCAAATTGAGCCCGCATGGAAATGCCTGCATTGTTTATCAATACGTCGATAGTTCCGAATTTTTCAATGGCTCTCTCAGCCATTCGTCTGTTGTCCTCTTCGAGGCTAACATCACTGATACATCCTTCTATTACTATTCTTTTATCTTTAAGTTCTGAAATAGTTCTATCAAGCTGCGCTCCGTTTCTGCCCGTGATAAAAATTTTGGAGCCGTGAGAGCCGAACTCTTCTGCAAGCGCTCTTCCAATTCCCGAAGTACCACCTGTGATAATAACGACTTTGTCCTTCATTCGCCAAAAGTAGCAATACTTGTTTAACTTGCCTTTTCAAAATTGAGTATGTTTTTTGTAAAACTTCTGTCCAGACTTCCGTTTCGTGTGCTCTATGCTCTTTCTGATTTTCTTTTCTTTATCAGCTTTTTTGTAGTAAAGTATAGGCGGAAGCTTGTGTGGAGAAACTTAAAAAAATCTTTTCCAGAAAAGTCAGATGAGGAACTTAAAAAAATCGAGAAAGCATTTTACAGAAATTTAAGCGACTATGCCGTTGAGATGCTCAAGTTGATTACGATTAGCAAAGAAGAATTGAGGAAGCGGGTTGTCTTTAAAAATCCTGAAATTTCCTCCCGTTATATCAATGAGGGGCAATCATTATTAAATCTGGCCTCTCATCAATTTAACTGGGAATGGTTATTGGCAGCAGGTTCGTTCATCTTGCCCGGTCAAATGGATTTTGTCTATCAACCAATTCATAATAAATTTTTTGATAATCTTTCGCTCGCCTGCCGAAGGCGATTCGGCGCATACGGCATCAAACGGGATACCGTAGCCAGGGAAATTATCAAACGGAAGAACATCGTCCGCAATATTGCACTAGTCGGAGACCAATACCCCGGGTACAGTCATGATAAAAAGTTCACGACCACTTTTTTGAACCAAGAGACAGTTTTTTTTCAGGGACCTAACCAATTGGCGCTTTTAACCCAATATCCGGTGATGTACTACTCCATGCGAAAAACAGGACGCGGGTACTATGAAACGACCATCGTAGAATTGGCCGTTCCCCCTTATGAAAAAGACGGCGTTGAAGTCCTCGAAAAATATGCACTCGAAGTAGAAAAAGTAATTGCTAACCATCCAGACGGCTGGCTTTGGTCACACAACCGATGGAAAACCCGACATTTAAAATCAGCTTTACCGATCGACGGAAAATGACTTTGTATCGCGGTTGGTCTTAAAGTAATATTTGGGTGATGTCTTCATGGGTAAGCTGCTTCATAAAACTTTCTTCCGTCGTGATCAGCTCAGTGGTCAGTTTAAGTTTTCTTTTCTGAAGTGTAAGGATTTTTTCCTCGACGGAATTGCGCGTAATGAATTTATACGTAAACACTTTTTTCTTTTGACCGATCCGATGCGCCCTGTCTACAGCTTGAGCCTCAACAGCTGGATTCCACCAGGGGTCTAGAATGAACACGTAATCCGCTTCCGTTAAATTCAGTCCCAAGCCTCCAGCTTTGATAGAGATTAAAAACACTTTAAGGTTATGATCCTTGTTAAACCGATCCACCTGTTCCTTACGATCCGTGCTCGATCCATCTAAATACGCAAAATCAATTTTGTTGGTCTTCAAATATTGCCGGACAAGTTCGAGGTGCTTTACGAACTGACTAAAGATTAAAACCTTATGCCCTTCCGCAATGGCGTTCTCTAACATATAGGTAATATCTTCAAGCTTTCCCGAATCACCTGTATAGCCCTGTTCCACCATCCGCGGATGATTCGCCAGTTGCCTTAATTTTGTCAGACCTTCAAGAATCATGAAGCGGCTGTTTCCTAAGCCCTCTTGGTCTATCAGTTTAAATATCTTTTCCCGGTAGTGCGTTTTTACCTCTTCATATCGCTTCTCCTGCTCCGGGGACATCGAGCAGTATTGAATGTTTTCTACCTTTTCAGGAAGTTCAGTAGCTACCTGCGATTTATGCCGTCTTAAAATGAAGGGCTTAATAACAGCATGCAATTTTTTGGAACGTGACTCATCATTTTTCTTTTCGATGGGATGCTGAAATTCGTTTCTGAAATACGTTTGCGTACCCAAAATACCGGGGTTGATGAATGACATCTGCGACCACAAATCCATGGTGCTGTTTTCGATCGGAGTTCCTGTAAGAACAAGCTTGTGGCGGGACTTTAATTCACGGACGGCTTTTGCAATATTTGAAGTTGGGTTTTTGATTACCTGCGATTCATCTAAAATGATATAGTTAAAATAAAACTGCTGAAGTAACTCGACGTCTAGACGCGTAATCCCGTAGGAGGTAAGTATGAGGTCATAGTTCTCAAAACGTTTTATGTCTTTGTTCCGAAGAGTGCCCGTATAATTCAAAATCCTTAATTCGGGCGTAAATTTGTTAGCCTCCATCTCCCAGTTATATATAAGAGAAGTAGGCATAATCAGTAGTGTCGCGCCCGAGCCGGCATCTTTTTCAGACTGAAGCATCGTTAACGTTTGGACTGTTTTTCCGAGCCCCATATCATCAGCCAAGCATCCTCCAAGCTTATATTCACTAAGGAACCTGAGCCAGTTGTAGCCTGCCCGTTGATAAGGTCGGAGTTCACCTTTAAATCCGGCAGGCAGCGGGTAATTCTTTATTCCGCTAAAAGAATTTAGCGATCTCAGCTTTTCCGTTAAATGAACCTTGGCAAGGTTACCCTCCTCTAGCTCTTTAACCAGATTCAGATGGTGTTTTCGCAAAACTGGCTTTTCATTTTCCCCATCGGTTTCGCTCAATGCAAACAAGTCTGCATACTTCGTAAGCCACGCTTCAGGTATAATAGCAATTTCTCCGTTGGGAAGTTTGAACTCGACCTTCTTCCGCATGATGAGCTTACGAAGTTCTTTGAATGGAATTTCAAATTCACCAAATCGAATTTTCGCATGGATGTCGAACCAATCAATATTTTCTTTAACCTCAACTTCGATGACAGCTTTACCAACGAAGTATTTCTTGTCACGGCTTTCCGGTTGGCTTACTTCAAAACCCAGATTTAAAAGATTGACTCGATTTTCATTTAGCCATGAAAATGCTTCAGATTTTGGAATGGCGATTCTAAAACCTTTCATTGGTAATCCAAGCTTTTGCAGCGTGTGCAAAAAGTTTTTCTCATCTTCCGACTTTCTGGTCACGCGATGAAATACATAACCATCGCCCTGCTTCTCCAGGGTTACGCTGACGGGTCCAATATTGTCGCCTCTGAATCTGTGTTTCCCATATTTGAATGAAAGATCAAAAACAATTTTTCCTGCTTCATCACTATGATCCTCTTTTACAGGACTGTCGTCAAAAAGGGTCGCCGCACTGGTGCTTTGTGCGGTATGCAGCTCAGACAGGGTTAAAACCGGATGAGGGTCGTAAGTGCTTTTATTGATTTCAAAACCTCGAGCATCTACATCGTCAAAAGATGCAATGAGAGGAGCCACAAACCGATTGTAATAGGTCTCTTCAACATTCCTGGGGATAACAACATACTTTTTTGTGAAGAATGGAATTAATTTCTTTCCATCGACGTGTTTTTCAAAACCGTAAAGCTTTCCGTTTAACACCATCCAAGCTGGATTCTTACATATGAGGTACGCGGACGCGTTTGGCAAGTCTATCTTTTTTTCCTGGTAATATATCGTGGGGTAGTAATTTGTGTTCTCATGGGTTCTCATGAAGTGAAACTGAATCGTTGCCCTCTTTTCCAATACTTCAATTTTTCGCCAGGTCGGTTCGCCGTCGTTACCCATTTCAAAGAGAATCTTTCCTCTTAGTTTTTCCAGGATCTTAGCACGGCGATGTTCCACATAATCTTCGATTTGTTCCTGCAATAACTCATTACCCTTGATTTTGGCATACGTCTTGGAGAAAAATTCTTCAGGCTTCATGAATTTAGCAGAGAATTTTTTGACGATAGATTCCTGTGCCATGGAATCCATGATTTCAATTAATTCAAAATCCTTGTCGTCAAGACCTTTAGAGAACTCCCTTGCATTTTTTGGGGAAATGTTTTGATGTTGATACGTAAGTTTCCCCTTATCATCTAAATGAACAATGTAGGATTCGAAAACGAATCCAAGATATTCGTGTTGATACAGCGAATATATAATTTGAAACGGCTGAGAGGCTGAGACTTTCATCTAAAAACAACGCTTTGATGAGAACGGAACTTGAAAATTAGGGATAATCTTGCAAAAACGGATGCTTTTTGCCGAAAAATT
>CAZAHL010000292.1:0-9363 GCA_964484845.1 uncultured Chryseolinea sp.
ATGCCAGCGAAAGCAAAGATGCCAGCCAGGAACACCGTTATAAATGCGGGAATACTGCCGGTAATCCGGGTTCCAAAATAGAAGTAACTAAATAACAAAAGTAGGATAGTTTCCACGGTTCCAAGAACAATCCGAACGATCATGAGCGAAGTAAAAAAAACAGGTTTTTTAAGAGGAGTTGCTACCATTCTTCTCAACAGTTTTTTCATTCGGTTTTCCACCAGGTTCCAGCCGATGCCCCAGATGCATGAGTTCATAATACCCAACGCAATCATCCCCGGAATTAAGAAGTCGATGTAGCGAGTCCCGTGAGTTTGCAACGGGTCTATGGACGTGTTCTTTGTTCTTATCTCAGCAATACTTCTTTCCAGAATAAGGTGAGTGAGCTGCGCATCTGAATTAAGCGGATCAAAATGATAGATTAAAGAATCATCCTTGACCTCGATAAAGAGCGTGATCAAACCTCGTTTGACAGCGCGGATAGCTTCCGGTTCTGATGCTTTCTGAAATTTAATTCTGTATACATTACCCGTTTCCTCACCCATTACTTTTTCGCCCGTAAGTTTTTCAGGGATCGCCGATTCCCCCGTTACATAAACCGTTCTTAACGATTCGCCCTTATTCGAAAAAGCGACACCCAGCACCCATACCATGATAATAGGAAAAAACACAGCCCAGAATAATATGGCAGGTTCCCTGAAAAAGGTTTTGAAATGGACCAGGAGAAGTTGAATGAGACTTTTATTCATGTAGATGTCGTCCGGTCAAAGAAATAAACAGATCATCGAGTGTCATCTTCCGGGAAGATAGTTCAGATACTTTTATATTTTTCGCTTTAGCAGCACTAATAACAGAAGGAAGTACTTCTGCAATATTGTCCACAAAGATCTCAGCTCTCGACTGACCGGTGAGCCATGTCAGTTTCTTAATGCCGGGAAGATTCAGGACTGAAATATCAAAATCATTTTCAAACACAATCTCGATCAGGTCTCCTTCTCCGTGTTGGGCATTCAGTTCATCAAGTGTGCCGGCAGCAATAAATTGTCCCTTGTCCATGATCAGTATTCTTTCACATAGATACTCTGCCTCTTCCATGTAATGTGTCGTGAGTATCATGGTGGTGTTGAAATCGCTGCGAAGTTTTTCAAGTATCTTCCAGATCTCACGCCTTGCTCCCGGATCCAAACCTGTGGTAGGTTCGTCAAGCAAGAGTATTCTGGGGTTGTTCAGAAGCGCGATGCCGATAGCAAGACGTTGTCGCTGTCCTCCCGATAAATTAACGGTATAGGCTTTCCTTTTTTCCTGCAGGTCTATCAATTCCAGTATTTCCTCTGTTCTTCTCTTATCCAGCCCGTAAAAGCTGCCAAAAAGATTCAGTGTTTCTTCCACAGTGATCTTGTCAATGAACTTTGTTTCCTGGAGGGATAACCCGATCAGGTGGTGAAGGTTATGCTCGTGTTCCTTCCAATTCATGCCAAGTATGGAAATACTCCCGCGATCCGGCTTCTGAATACCTTCGATCATCTCGACCAGTGTAGTTTTGCCTGCACCATTGGGTCCCAGCAGCGCAACGAATTCACCTTCATAGATAGTCAGACTGAGGTTATTAACGGCGGTAATATCCTTAAAAGTCTTGGTGACTTCCGTGATCTGTATGGTAGGTGTTTTCGGCATTTACGGGTCAATATAGTCATGGGAAATAAAGGTACCAAGATTTGTATTTTGATAACGATTGAAGGGCAGAAAGCGGAAAGCGGAAAGCAGAAAGCTAGCGTGCACGTTGACTATGTGACGCGAAACTGTTAGTAAGGCCTGCTATTGACTGTACACTGAGAGTTCTTGCAGAGTACAGCTTTCATCGGAGAACATAACTTGACAGACCTCCGCACTGCTTTGAGCTTTATGCTTTGAGCTTTACGCTTTAAAGCTTCAAGCCTTACCTGCTAGTCTACCCAACCTGATCGATACCAATTTTATGACACAGCTGAATGGTTTTTCTTTGCAGATTCCCGACTCATTCTCACCGCCCACAAAATCAAAAGGCCAAATACGGTAGCAACAAAAAGAAAGTACCAAAAACCGGTAAAAATATTCAGGGCATCAAAAGGTGTGTAGGAAGACAGCCGCGAAACCTGTTGGATGACATGCACGCTCATAGCGGCAGAAACGAGTTTACTAGCATTGTCCTTTAGCGAAGCAAAAAGCAGGCATGCGGAACCGAGAAGGAAAGAAAAAAGCAAAGGAAAGTATAAGGCATTAACACCATCATAAAAATTCTGAAACTTCGGAAGAAGTGTTGCTCGTATCTCCGGTGTTGCCCGCGAAAATTCGGCTCCCCACACCATCGTCACCTGAAAGAGTTGGACAGAACGGTAACTCGTCTCAAACATGCAAAAGAATAAGAAGAACACAATCGAAACAATACTTAACAAGGGGCTTTTTTGATAGAAATGCAATCCTAGAATGATGGCGCCAGGAACCATTAAAAACATGGAAAGCAGAATAAGTACCATGCGTGTGTAATTCAATGGACGTTGATCGGCCATTATATTTTGCTCAAGTCCTTCCACACCAGACAAAGGACCGAGACGAACATACTGCTGGAAGATCTGTGCAGTAAGATAAAAACCGAGAATAAAGATCAGGAGATTATAATGCGGCCGACGGATCCCATATTTTTTTTGCTTCAAAAATATCATGTCCCGATATAAAGCCCAATTTCAACGACAGTGAATCGATATACGCTGGCTTCGCCATGACTATGGGAGACAATCCCTTGATGAACTCCCATTTAAGAAAGAATCTCCAACTAAATTTCAGGTACCATCGGCTGCTGGTGGAAAGAAAATTGATTGATATGTAAATTTGTATCAGAAAGCTTTCAAAGAAATTCCTTACAGTGCATTCATAAAGCTTTACACTAAATCTAAAATTGATCCGGGGTCAAACCAAACATTCAATCTTATACTGGATAGCAAGTAATCGACGATTGAAATATTTTTTGCTGACGTCAGCGTTCCGGGCTTAGGAAATCGATATCAAATCCAGCTGATATAGACTCCTTTGGATTGAACCGCTCTGCGATCAATATTCCATTTGGAAAGATCACCCTAAATCCATCCAATCCTTTCTCGACAACCACTACAGTTTTAACTTTGATTTAATATGCGTCTACTTTGTCCAAATTACCCCTACACAAAGTCCATTTTACACCGACCTCATACAACATCCAGACAATACATTTGTCTATAAAATTTATAACAATCAAAACGGTAAAGAAAATGACAGTGACAGATTTTTACACTTACGCCAAGGACGGAGTAATCTCCGTAGGAAGTATTTCAGGCAATTAACAATTAAGGCAGTAACAATATTTAAATAATCACTAAAAATAAAATCATGGCGGAAATCAGACACAATGTAGTTATAAAAGCTACGCCTGAAAAAGTTTACAAAGCTGTTACAACGCAGGAAGGGATCGAATCGTGGTGGTGCAAGCACACGACAGCAAAACCAGAGTTAGGGTTCATGAACACATACATTTTTGGCAAAATCAGAAACGAAATGAAAGTGACCGAACTTGTCCCTAACAAAAGAACAGAATGGGAGTGTATTGATTCAATAGAAGAATGGATCGGAACTAAGATATCTTTTGATCTGGAAGAAAAAAACGGAAATACACTTTTAAGATTTACGCAGGAAGGCTGGAGAGCGGTTACAGATACATTTTCCGATTGCAACTATAACTGGGCTTTATTTATGAAAAGCTTGAAATCATTTTGCGAATCTGGAGTCGGAACTCCCTCTTAAAGATCATTAATTTATCACCAACTTAACAATGACAACAACAAACACCAAGGTAATGACTACTCGGGAAGTTGCAGCGAGATTCAACGAACTTGCCCAGCAAGAGAAATGGTTTGAGATCCAGGACGAATTTTTTGCAGAAAATGTCAGGAGTATAGACCCTCCCAATTCCCCCTATTTTGGATATGCCGAAGGCAAGGCAGCGGTACGCAAAAAAGGTGAAGACTTTGTCGGTCGGATAGAGGAGGTTCATAGACTTCATACAACCGAGCCTCTTGTGACCGGCAATCATTTTGCGGTTGGAAGAGAGAAGGAGCTTACTGTGAAAGGACATGGAAGAATACAAATCAATCAGATAATGTTGTATGAAGTGAAGGATGGTCAGATTGTATTAGAGCAATTCTTTTACTAAAAAAAGCCTGGTCTGTCGATCAGTGTTGTTAATCTATCAGACCTGGTTGAGGGTGGACATGACGGCTCACCTTCCCTGCGCTTGTGCGAATGCAAGAACTAAAATTCGTACTATACTTAACTTTTTTAACAAACGATCGAATAAATGAACATAGGAATTATTGGCGTCGGCCAGATGGGTGGAGCTTTGATACGACAATACGTAAAGGCAGGTCACAGTGTGAAAATGGCTAATTCTAGCGACACTGAAAAGCTTAAAAGTTTAGCGTTAGAAACGGGAGCTTCAGCCGTTACGTTAGCCGATGCCGTTACCGATGTTGATGTCATTGTTATAAGCATTCCATTGATTGGAATACTTAAGTTACCACAGCGCCTACTTAAAAATATCTCAGCCAATACTACCATTATTGATACTTGCAACTATTACCCTATTAGAGATGGTATCATTGAAGACATTGAAAACGGAGTACCTGAAAGTGTTTGGGTGTCGAATCAAATTCAACGACCTGTTATAAAGACTTACAACAGTATTTTTTCTCGTTCTCTGGTGAATTCAGGTCTCACAAAAGGTACTGGCTCGCGTTTAGCACTTCCCATTGCTGGCGATGACAAACAATCAAAAGATGTGGTATCCATACTTGTTGATAATAGTGGCTTTGACTCTTTAGATTATGGATCCCTTCAAGATTCATGGAGACAGCAACCTGGAAGTCCTGTCTATTGTACTGACTTAACGTTGCCTCAACTGAAAAAGTCCATTGAAAAAGCAAAAAAGGAATTGTTACCTGAACGACGTGAACTCGGTTTAAAATTTATTTTGGAGCATGATCCTGAGCTGTGGATGGATAACGTGAAACACAATAGAAAAATTTATGAAAGTATTTTAGATATTTAGTTTCATTTATTCGAAAATTGTAAAATTGTAAGATTGCAAAATTGGCGTATACCGCAATGGTGCAATTTTCTATTTCATTGTAATTGTAAATGAATACAAAGAAGGGAGAATTGCTTCTCCCTTCAGATTTTAGTTCATCGAATGCAGCGCAACCCGGTTGCCTTCGGTGTCGGTAAAGTGAGCCATAAATCCGTTTTCACCGATTGACGTTTTTGGCATCAGAATTTTTCCGCCGGCTTTTTCTACCCTAGCTAAGGCGATGCTTAAATCCTTGCCTCCATTCAGGTACACGACACTTCCTTTACTGGAAGGTTCATATCCTTCACCTTGTACTACTGCTCCTCCTATCTCATTCTGTGAAAAGCCAGGAAGAAAGCCGTAGTTAAGACCTCTTGGAGAATCCATTTTGTGTACGTCTCCATCCAATACCTGGCTGTAAAATGTACAGGCTCTTTCGAAATTTTTTGCTGGTATTTCAAACCAAGTGATAACGTTTGCCATAATGTGATTTTTTAGATGAATGATTTTTTTTTGTCTCTGAACAAAAGTATAAGTACAGCCGCTGCTATCCTACTTTAAAATTTTAAAAAACGTAAGTTCCTAAAGATTAAAATAATGGTGTTTTTGTCAAATTTTTCTCTTAATTTGAATAAATACGTAAAATTCAATGGTCAAAAAAGGCAACTTGTTTTTACTCATTAAATCCCTTTCGAAAAATGAAAAACGGTATCTCAGGATTTATGCAGGAATGAGCGGAAGGGATGTCAATTACCTCCAATTATTTGACGCCATTGAGGGGCAAAAAGAATATGATGAAGGGGAAATACGAAAAAAGCTTAAAGGAAAAAAATTCTTGTCGCAGCTTCATGTTACCAAAATCTATTTGACGGAGCTTATTCTGAAAGCACTGAAAAATTATCATTTCGATACCTCCGTACATTCCAAACTCCTCGACCTATTAAAGGATATTGAACTGCTCTTTGACAAAGAACTGTATGATCTCTGTTATTATAAAATAGAAAAAGCGGAAAATCTTGCACAAAAATATGAAAAGCTATCCCTGCTTACCGAAGTGCTTTTCTGGAAAAGAAAACTGGCCTTGGCTATTTCAGGCAACCGGAAAGACATTCATTCCTTGCTGGTAAAAGAAAAGGAGACGATTGAACAAATGAACGTTCTTAATAGCTACTGGCAACATACTATAAATCTAGGCAATCCCATTAATGAGGATAAATTTTTAACAAGACTTACGAAAACAAAAAACAACATTGCTTACGCGCTTCAATCGCAGGTATTACATTTCCATATATTATATGGTCTCCATTTTATAAAAGGGGATATTAAAAAATCCGAAAAGGATATTTCCGAACTCATTAAACTCCTGGAGAAATATCCTGATCGTATAAAAGAAGATCCCCATTCTTATGTCACGGCCATCGGGAATAAAATCGGACTGTATCTTTCAGGTAAGAGGTGGAATGAGATTCCGGCGTTGATCTATAAGATCCGTGAGGTGCCTTCGAAATATAAACTGAAAAATGAAAGCAGGTTTACCGTACGCTTGTGGCTGAGAATGTTTAATGTGGAGCTTGAAATGTACCGAGATTCCAGACAACTGGAAAAAGGAATTGTACTGATGAATGAAATTCAACAATTTATAGAAAAGCGAAGGAAAGCGATACCGGCTGATTACATACTGTTATTTTACTATCAATTTGCGAATATATTTTTTCTTAAAAAGGAATACTTAAAGTCGCTGCGCTGGTTAAATGAAATAATAAATTCCAACTTTGGAAATATAAGAGAAGACATTCAATCCTATACCCGCATCCTTAACCTTATTGTACATTTTGAGCTTAACAATATTATTGTGTTAAGGTATGCCGTAGACAGTTGTCGTAGATTTCTAAAGAAAAAAAGAACAGAAATCAGTTCAGGTAAAAAGTTACTGAATTTGTTTTCAAAGCTTAGCCATGCTTATCCAGAAGAATATCAGGGAATTTTCAAAAAGGCACATATAGAAATTTTTCCGCCTCAGTCCGGGCAGACGCAGGATTACATTGATATAAAAGGCTGGTTAGAAGAAAAAATGAAAAATTGAATTACATTTTATTCAGCTGCTTTGACAACAGAATCCCAAGGTTTAGGTACGGTTCTGCTCGAGGAAATCCTTTTCATTCTGTGACAGTGTATTGTCCCAGAACATTTAGGTCAGATAGCGCATTCATATGTGATATCGATAACAGTCATTTTTTAAGCTTTCTCAAAGGAGCTAAATTCAATCCTTTGAAAATCCAGCTACCACTTTTCTATACCCAAAAGTTTTTTTCCCAATGATGAAAGTTCTGCAGTTTTATACTTTGTCTGCTCCCAATTTCTTGGGTCGCCTGGGAAGGCATATCCTTCCGGCGCGCGCCTTTCCTTCCACGATGATATTCGCCAATTTAACAACTCTTCATTATCTTCTTCTGCCGGCATCATAGAGATGTACTGAGCCATTCGAACTTTATTATTGCTTTTGTTGGGTCGAATGCCATGGGGTTGCGTACTGTTAAAGATTAAAAGATCTCCTGCCTCCATCGGCACCTTTACGATTTCAAATCCAGTGGTGTCTGGCTTAAAGTGATCTCTGTCCTCTGGTTGCGTAAGTTTCCATGACTCATAGCTTCGGTAGAGTTCTGGAATACATTGAAATCCTCCCATATTTTCATCTGTTTGATCTGCCAGTGCCAGGACACCTTGAACATTCTGAGGTTTTGTCTCCGGATCATAATCCCAGTGGATGAATCCTTTATACTCATG
Organism: uncultured Chryseolinea sp.; assembly: GCA_964484845.1. GTDB lineage: Bacteria > Bacteroidota > Bacteroidia > Cytophagales > Cyclobacteriaceae > Chryseolinea. The sequence goes on from CAZAHL010000292.1 coordinate 7,916, forward strand.
ACCAGGCCGCATCGGAAAATTCAAATTTGCCCGATCAATTGTTACCCATAGCCGCTCCGTGCCCCATATATCAGTAAATGCCTGATGAACTTTTGGCGACTGTCTGTTGTCCCACAAGTGCTGATGATTATAGACCTCTACCATTCCAGTATTGGTGAGCTCTTTCATTTTCATCTCAGCGCGTGGTGCCGCATACCAGCTTTCCTGGTCAGCGGGATCTTTCTCTTCGAATTCCCAAAGAAAATCCGCAAGACGTGCCACCTGTTCCTTGGGAACTGCATTTTTAATAACGATGTAACCCTGGTGAATCCAGAAATGCCAGTCGTCTTCGGACAGCACGCGCAGAGGCTTTCCATTACTTCGGTCGTTCAATCTGACCTTGCTGCTTTTTGAAGTCGAGGGATTGCCAGGAATATCCTTATGTCCCTGGGCAGCGCCCATCGTCGCACGTATTGTATGCTGTTCCATTCAATTGTTTTTTTAGCAAAGGTCCGTGTCGACATATTTTGTTTCTTCATTTACAATAACCAGTATTTGCTCTGTATTAACATAATTTCCTCCCTTCAGTCATTTTTTGATAGTTTTGAGAAAAATAAGGCATGAAAATTCAAAAGGAGATCGTGCTGCCGGATCCCGGTCAGTCATTCAAACTCTTCAAACCAAGTTTGAAGAATTTCTTTTTTTGGCATTATCACCCTGAGTACGAACTGATTTACGTCGAGGCAAGCAATGGCATTCGCCATGTGGGTCAACATATTTCAAGTTTCATGGGAAGCGATCTTGTTTTGATAGGGTCCAACGTTCCTCATCTCAATTTCGATTATGGTATCAAGACCGAATACCGGCAAATCGTTGTTCAGCTAAAGGAAAATTTTTTAGGGGATGCATTCATTCAGACCCCGGAGTTTTCGGCTATACAGCAGCTTTTCGAAAGGGCACATTTGGGCTTGTCTTTTGATGGGCAAACAAAAAAAATAGTATCGGCAAAATTGGAGGAGATGCATGATCTTTCGCACTTCGATCAACTGTTAAATTTATTGGAGGTATTTCAGGTTCTTTCGACATCAAAAGAAGTCACGGCGTTGAACGAACGGGATACAAGTGTAAAACTTTTTCTTGATGATAAGATTCGTATGGGCGCCATCTACAAATACATCCATTCGAATTATAATAATACGCCTGACGTGAACGTGGTTGCGTCAAACGTGCACCTGAGCACGCCCTCCTTTTGCCGATATTTTAAGAAACAAACAAGGATGACCTTTACCGACTTCGTCAATCAATACAGGATTAACCAGTCGAAAACGCTTCTCCTGAATGACGTTACAGTATCGGAAGCATGTTATGAAGTAGGGTTTGAAAGCCTCTCTTATTTTAATAAACTATTTAAGCGACTCACGGGCATGAATCCATCTGCATTTCGAAAGAAGCACGCAGTGAAGAACTTC
>CAZAHL010000293.1:0-9347 GCA_964484845.1 uncultured Chryseolinea sp.
AAGTGAGTTTAACATTTCCATAACCTGGCGCTAACCTGGAACTGGGTTCGATCAATGCACGCAACAATTCCTCGCGGCTGAGTGCATCACCAATGTGAGTTAATGGAGGGCCCACAGTACCACCGGTACCGTCAATGGCGTGACAACGCACACACTGGCCGGTAGAATTATACATGAAATAGCCTCTGCCATTTCTTCTATTACCTCCGTAAAGGGTTTCCAAAAATGCGTCATCGGTGTTCCCTTCTGATCGCAGCTGTGCAACTTTGCTTATTAGTTTTTCAGAATGAGTTGAGTCGATGGCTTCCATTAGATCCAACGTTATGGCTGGAGATAGTTTTTTATCGGTCAGCTTATTAATCAATCCGTCCAAAACAGGCTCGCTATTCTCGATTGGCATTTCGCCTAATACGCGAAGCATCTGCTGCTGCTCTTCTATTGTACCTTTCTTGAAGATAGGATCCACAATACCCGAAAGATTCTCCCTGGAGATTGTCAACTCGTTTAATAAACCTATAGCGGAGGTTCTGACTGCCCCTTCTTTATCTTCCATTCCTCTCTTTATAACAGTTTCTATTTTATCATACCTCAACTTTTGCAATGCCACTAACATCGCGGCTCTCACCTCAGCAGATTGACTTCGCTTCATCATTTCATCTAACTGAGCGTTGTAATCCCTTATTTGCAATTCACTCAGCATCGTTGAAATACCTATCAAAATATCGGGCTGTGAACTTTTTAAGAAGGGCTCGATGTTGGCTTTTACTTTACTGATTACAAGCGCGGGATCACGCTCTAGTTTACCGCGATAGCGTCCATCAACCCGGTCAAGCACAGAGGGATTGGCCCATGTACCCAAGGTCGCCAAGGCTTCAGCACGCAGATCAGCAGGGGCGTCATTTCGCTTTGCAAATGCAATGAGTATATCTAATTCTTTTTCACCCCCTACACGCAAGCAAGCATTGATAGCCCTTCTTAGCAAGGGTTCCGAAGAGAACCGTTTTTCATTCAATGTAGCGGCGAGGGCGGGTAAGGCTGCTTCGATAGACAAGTCATCATTAATAGCACGTGCGGCGTCTGTCGCGATCAATTCATCCTGATCATTTAAGAATAGAGCTACCTTTTCACTTTTCATTCTACGCAACACTAACATAGCAGCGGTTCGAAGAGCGCTACTAGAATTATTAACTAATGCGGCCATCGGTTCTACCTTCCCAATTCTTGAGAGTGCCAACACGGCTGCGTGCCTGAGATATAAATCTCCGTCATTATTTTTTTCAATCATCGCTAAAAGTGGCTCTATCGCCTTGTCATTTTCAATACGGCCAAGGGCTTGTGCACCGAAGAACTGTACACGAGGATTTTGGTGTGCAAGCAGTGGGATCAACTGATCGCCGGCTTCTTTGTACCGGATATCACCTAGTACTTTTGCAGCTTGTGCTACAATTTCCGCATCACTGTCTTTCAATAATGCAACGAGCGGCTTAGCCGATGATGCCACCTTCGCAGCCAATTGCCCAATTCCCCAAATGCCATGAACACGTGCAAGCTGATTTTTGCTTTCAAGGGCTCTTGTTAAAACTTCTTCTCCTTTTTTCTCCCTGGTTGCCAATTCAAACTGTGCCTTTAGCCTGATCCGCATGTCTTCATATGCTAACAAAGCGAATAATTCTTCGTCTGTCTGTTTAGCATAGTCCAACTGCATCAGGCGTTTGGTTTCTAAACGAACATCTTTCAAATCATTTTTATCTTCGTTGACGTCCAGCTTCCACACCCTTCCATAATTTTTTAAGCCCCATCCGTTGATCCAGTCGGCGACATACAGCGCTCCATCAGGCCCAAACCGGATGCCCGTGGGAAGTATCCCATTCACTACATCTTTATCTTCTGCGAGATCAAAAGAAGCACCGTTCGGTTTCAGACTAAACGACCAGATATGTGACCGGCTGGGGGTACCTACAAACTCAACCAGGAAAAATTTATTTTTCCACGCAGATCCAAGGGCGGTACCCGGATTATACGCCATGCCTGTCGGTCCGTTATGGAAATTGACAATGGGAGGGATGATATACGAAGCTTGTCCCTTCCATCGTGGTTTATAAAGCTCTTCTTCCATCCATACTTTGTAGGTATTATTTTTAGGATCCGTATATTTTCCGTATTGCCAATTGCTTCTCCAACCTGCATCGGAACCTTCAACAATATGTACAAGGCGCTCGCTTTCACCAGGATGATCTCCATCGTTGTCTGAACTGATGATATTTCCGTATGCATCAAAAACAAATTCATGCGTGTTTCGCAAGCCAGAAGCAAATACTTCGAAGTCGCTTCCATCGGGATTAGATCGAACAAGAATTCCCTCATTAGGATACTGATGAACTTTCCCATCCGGAGCGGTTATGTTCGCGCCAATGTCACCAATACCCCAGTAAATTTTGCCGTCCGGCCCTTCCGTTACTCCAGACATGCCATGACCAGAAAATCCGATGTGGACACCGTAGCCATGGCTGATCGATTTCTTATCATCGATGATTCCATCTCCATCGGTATCTTTCAATCGCCAAAGATCGGGTGCGATCGCAAGGAACATATCGTTCTTCCTGACTAGCAAACCTTCCGCGACATCGGTAACTTCATCATGAAAATCATGTAAAATACGAGTAGAGATATCTGCCATTCCATCACCAGACTGATCTTCAAGTCGCCATATGTCTTCTTTCTGAACAGCTAAATCTTTCCAATCATGAATGCTGTCATTATTCAAATCGGGTAACCATTTATTTTCAAAGCTTTTTTCTGGTGAAAATGTACTATGTAAAAAAGCACGGCGATCTTCGACCGATTGCAGTCCAATGGAGGGAGTCATCCAATTCCGGTAACCACGGATGTCAAATTCTGAATCCTTTTGACGGTTAGATCGCGTGATGTAGACGTGGCCTTGATCATCGATAGACATTGCAATCGGATCGGGTGCTAATGAATCGGACGCCCACAGGGTCATTGTAAGACCATCGGCAAGCTGCGCTGCAGTGTTTTTACGAATTTCTTGAGCCTTTGAAGCGGCTTGGGCTGGATCTTCCTTGACGATAAGCGGAGGATCAGCTGGTGTTGTTTTTTTACATGATACCATCGCGGTGATCATAACAATTACCGTGAGTTGACGAAGATTAGAGATTATCATTGGAGTTTAAAAAGTGTTATAGTTGATTGAAAATTAGGATTAAATTCAAGAAAAAAATAATCATTTGCCCTGATTGATGATGGCATTCTTCGCTATTTCAATATCCTTTACTACTTCAGGTCGAAGAAGTGCCCAATGAAAACGAAGATAATCATTTTCCTTCCAGTGCTTACCATCTTGTTCGCTGAAGTGAACCAACGGCATCTCGTTATATAAAGGGCGCGTGATGCCAACCACCACATCCCAAAATTTCAATGCATTGCTGAGATATTTTATTGCCTGTTGCTTATTTTCTTCACCTCCGTTAACCCGGTACGTTTGTAACGCGACAGCACCTTTCAATTTCTCGGCAAAATACAACCCCAGATTTGCCCATACATTGACATCAGCAACCTCTTGATGAAGCGCAGCGTTGCCTGTTGTCTTTATATTTTTAATTAAACCCAATGCTTTATTGCAATCCTGTTCAAGCATGCTGATTAAAATAGGTGGTGTAATTTTATCTTTTTCAAAATTACTTCCCGAAGAAATTGTTTTAACATAATCAAGGACAGAAACATAACCGGGATCAAGGGGTGGTTGTTTGATTTGCCAATCTACGGAAATGTATTCAACTCTTTTTACATCTCGATTGAGAGCCATGAAGCCTTCGCTGTATAACGAAAAGTCCCAGGTAAAATCAAAAGAAGAAGCTAAACGCAAAGGGGTTTTTCCTACCAGCGCACTGGCTTCAAACAAGGGCTCGGCATCTTTCCCATAACGCCGGACAAATTCGGCTTTGAATAATTCATCTGACGTGGCCGGATTGTAAAGGAGTCTTCCCCAGGTTTTATAAAATAACCATTGTCGCTCAAAAGCATATTTCCAAGGCACGTAGGTACCGGTCTTGGTGAAATAGTCTTTTGCCGGGATGTAGGTTTCAGATCCAATGAGGTATCCTCCCACATAGTCCTGAGAATTATTGGAAACATGTTGACGGACAAAATCCGGAACTCCCCAACGCAGACAGAAAAAGTCTTCATTTCGTGCTGTCCAGATAACTTTGTAATCAGTTGGAACAGGACTAAAGTAGGTGCCGTACAATTTGCCGCCATGAACCTTAATAAGCCTAGGTGTTGAGTGCGCATGAGACCAATTGAATTTAAGATCAGCCCACACAGGCCCTTCAATAAAGTCAAGCGCGGCTTCTTGTTCAATTCCTTTTCGCGTTAATTGTTCGGTTTCAACACTGGTTGGTCCTAGCGATCCCGTTGTGCTGGAAAAAGGAATTCTATGGATGAGTTTTGATTTACGGTTCGCCGCTCGCATGCCATCAATAATAGTCGCTTTCATCCAATCCTCACGCTGTTGAGGAGTCATTCCGCCCATCCCTTCGCCAAGGGTAAGGCCCATCCCTGTAAGATCCGGATATTCCTGAAGGAGTTGGGTAACGCACTCCTGTGTATAACGCTTTACAATTTCGGAGGTATCTCCTCTCACAAAGAAATGGTGATCCAGGTTGTCCATCGCGACATTGTGTGCTTTGGCAAATTCGGGGGTAACAAATATGTTAAAGGGTATGACGTATGTATCGATGCCACGTTCTTTTGCCATTCTAAAAATGCTGCCGAACAGGTTTTTCCATGCAGCCATTTCCGGATCTGTCCAAGGACTGGCCTCCGGAAAATTTTCAGGCTTGATCATGAACGTGTAGGGATGAAGGTTCCATAGCGTGAGGGTGTTAAACCTGTTTTCAACCATCATGTCCAAAAAAGCCTTCCAGTAATTCGGATCGCTGCAAATTTGCTGATGCTGATCGAGCGAATAACTATGTCGGTAGGTATCCCAAGGAAGATCAAACTTGATACCCCTGAAAGGCAGACTAGGTGCTTCGCTTCTTTTTTTAATGTTTTTAAGTGAGATGCCATTTCCCAAATCTTCTGCTAATGAAAGCGCCCCATAGATGAGACCACTTCCGTCTCCTCCCTGAATAGTAATGTTTTTCCCTTCGGGCCACAGCGTATATGCCTCTTTGCCGAGGACCGCATTCAACTCTAATAATATAGAATAATCAGGGTTGCTATTATTGATACGGTATCCCTTTTGTATCAGTGATTTTTTAAGCACATCCGCAGCATAGGATTCTTGCGGCGAGGTATCATACTGCAAACGAACAATCTGAGCAAGAGATGAATTAACAAATACCAACAGCCCAAGGGAAAGTAACACTAATTTTTTCATAAGGAGTTTGTTGGGCAATTCAGGAACAAATTATTTGGTTCAAAACTCTAAACAAAATTATTTCACTTTTCCGACAACAGTTCATACCATACTTCTACTGAATAACCATCTGGGTCTTTAAAAAAGACATACGGCGAGCCTTTAACAAACTCTCCCTGAGCAGTGATTTCTCCACCGGCGGTTATTACTTTTTTGACAACCTCACCTATGTCGTCAGGTTCTTTTAGCCTAAAGCCAAAATGTGCTATGCCTCCGGAGTTACCGATTAATGGATCTTTCTTTTGTTCAAAGACCAGAATGTCGTTACAACCTGGAGTTGTCATTTGAATAAAGTCTTGTTGATCATACATGATCTCCATGTCAAATACGTCATGATAAAATTTCTTAGTTCGCTTCACATCTTTAACAGCTACTGCCAGATGAGTAAGTCCATATGTTTTAGAATTATTCATAGCTTATATTTTGTCTCGTCAATTACGTGGTGGACGATGCAGATGCGTCGGATGTTGTTACAATAAAATACAGCGGTTCCTTCTATGACAGCGGTGCATTTTATAAACTTTCTACGATTCATTTTTCGGGCTTCATCCATGCCTTTCAAAAGTCTTCGGGAGAGTGAATATACCGATAGGATGATCAGATGCTTTTCCGCTTGTGTACTTTTTTAAAAACAGAAGGTAAAGGGATTACTCTTTCGCGAAATGCCTGATTCACGCAAAGCTCTAAGAAAATTCCGCAAGGATGCAGATATTTTTAGTGACTAACCGACGGCCACTTCTACAAAAGTATCTTCCGAAAAATATTGATTGGCGATTTCTATCAGATTTTCCGCTGTTATGGCTTCGACGCGGTTGATCATATTCTGATAGTGCTGTGAAGAGAGATTAAATAAAATAATATTTTTTATTTTATCTGCATGTGCAAACGAGGTGGTGATCTCCAGTTGAAGACTTCCGATAAAGTGATTGCGCGCCAGATTCAATTCTTCCTCTTCTATTTTTTCGGTGCGCAATTGTTTCAGCTCCTTTCTAATTTCCTCAAACGTAAGATTCAGGTTTTCGCGATTTACATCGGCGCCTATCACGAGGTAACTATCATTTTTCAACGCATGTAAGGACGACGAAATACCATACGACAATCCTTTATCCTCGCGGATATTTTTCATTAGTCGCGAACTGAAATATCCACCTAAGATATGATTCAAAAATAAAACATCAACGTATTGGCTATGCATTTTACCGACCGACTTTTTGGCCATCCGGATTGTTGATTGCACACTGCCTTCCTTTGCCACAATTTCCTGCAGGCGAAATGGTTCGCCGCACCTGAAATTGTTTGGTTCGATGGTGTGGTGGCCAAACGATGAAAAAGCTTCTTTAATAATCTTCGCCTGGCCTTCGGACACCTTTCCAGAGATTAGAATGGTCGCCGTTTTGAAGAATTGATTGTAATGCTCGACTATCGAGTTGATATCCAATTTTAATACATCGTGTTCTTCCAACTCTTTTCCATACGGATGCGTTTCATCAAAAAGGTTTTTACGCAGTAATCTCGACGCCTGGAAGCTTGTCTTCTCCTGATTTACTTTTAAATTTTGCAGATAGATCGATTTAATCAACTCGAACTCGTCTTCGGGAAATACCGATTGAGTTAATAGCTCGATCAAAAGGAGTATAGCCGGTTCGAAATTTTTGTTAAGAACGTATAATGAAACCGACACAAAATCCAGTCCTGCATTGATCTCGAGGTGAGCGCCATAGCTATCCAGCAAATGGGCAATGTCAAAACTACTTTTAAGTTTTGTCCCTTTCGAGAGAAGGTTTGCTGAAAAGTATGCGTCGCCTCCCGTCTTTTCAAACCAGCGTCCCGCGGGGAAAATGATTTCGACTTTGCTTACATTTTGAGTTCCCCCTAAAATAAAGTAAGCTTCCGCACCTCCTTTTAGAAGTTGCTTTTGGGGTGGAATTAATTCAAAGGATGTGCTCCGGTTGAAGGGCGGGGCTAACGTTCTATCCAGCATCAAGGATTATCAGTAACAGATTCTTCGGGAGTAGCGCTATTAGATTTTATTCGAAATAGCAATGTGAAACGCAACGTTTCAGCTAATGGATGCTCCCGTTTTGCTGTAGGAACCAGATAAGCAACATCAAAACCAAATTTTTCTTTACTGAAGCCTAAACCAATTGTCAAGTATTTCCTGTTGCCTTTGTTTTGAGCTTCGTTAAAATATCCAAGCCGTGCCGCAAATGTCTTATTATACCAATATTCAACACCGACCGAAGTCATAACTTCCTGAAGTTCCTCTTTTCCTCCATTGGGAGCATCTGAGAAAGAGCTGAACATGGCATTGAGAACGGAACGGTCTGGATCACGTCCAGAAATAATTTCACCGGTATCCGGATCGCGTATTGGGGGACTAGGCACCATCAACTTACTAAAATCGAGCATAAACGTGAGGGAGTTGAAGGGATCTAATTCCGTGGTAAAAGCAGTTCCTAACCGAAACGTTGTCGGTAAAAAATCCGCGTTGCTATTGTCCGTGTAGGTGAGTTTTTCCCCGATATTTGTGATCGTGGCACCCAACGAAAGGGTAGATAATTTAGTCCACTTCAGAGATTTGTTGTAGTATACTCCAATATCGGCCGCCACACTCTTCCCTGGTTTAGCATCAATAGTTGCTACTGTGCCGGTCAGGTTAGAATAAATATAGCGGGCGGTTATCCCCACCCCTAGTTCTTCAGAAAGCTTGCGTGAATACGTCGCATCTAATGCGAAATCACGCGGATTGAAATCACCAAGGGGTAAATTAAAGTCGTCAGTAAAACTTATGTCACCGAGATTAAAATATTTTAAGGATACAGCTACCGCTGACTCCCGGGTAATCTTATAATAACCTGAGAGATATCCGACCCACATATCGTTTACGATCTTGCCAAGCCATGGCGTGTAGGAGACTGTTCCGCCAGATTTATCTTCATTAAACGCAAGCTTACCGGCATTCCAATAAGCCGCATTAGCATCCGGTGTCGTTGCTACACCTGCGTCGCCCAAAGCGGCATGTCTTGCATCGGGTGATATCGCCAAAAATGGAACTGACGTCGTAATAGCAATTTCCTGACCCAACAGTATACCGGATGGCGTAGCCTGCAGGGCATTAACAGCTTTACCACTAAATTGCGTTGATGCAGGAGTGGATTGGGAGAACGTATTTTGAGTGGTTATCCCCACGATGGCCGATAACAGTATTGCGCGGTAGTACATCAAAGTCTTTTTCAAGGGCTAAAGATAATTAATTCACAACAATTAGTTTTGTAACGCGCTCACTTTTAGAACCATTCGTTAATGAACGAACCGCTAAGCGTGCTAAGTATAAACCGCCCGGTAGTTTTTTTCCAAAATCATACAAGTCATTTATTTGTATCAAATCTACACGATATGAGCTAAATGGGATATCAAATTCATAAGATTTCAATTGTACCCCATTTGCGCTGTAAATGACCAATTTAGCGTAGAGATCGTCACCCGGACGATTATGAGTAAAGTAGATGGAGGTTTTATCTTGAAAAGGGTTAGGTACGTTCGCTAAGGTTTCGATTACCAGGCCTTCGCCGTCGGTTACAGTAAATTCGATGGTTGCTTGCGCCGGATTATTATTAGTATCCCAGGCCCTGACTGTTATCGAATGCTTGCCTGGTTCCAGGCCTGTTAAGGGAAAATTGATAGATCCCCGGGTAAAATCATCCATGTAAGCTTCATAATAATCATTTAGAATATAAACCTGTGTTCCATCGTCTAAAATTGCCGTAACTCCGTTTCCAATGCCGTAGTTTGAAATATTAATGCCGCTGGCATCCTGTAATTCTACTACCAGGGTTGTGTTCGTATTCACAATTCCCCCAGGCATAAACGTGGTATCTCCCATAAAAACTTCAGCCGGATACCCATT
>CAZAHL010000294.1:0-9272 GCA_964484845.1 uncultured Chryseolinea sp.
CGCTCGCACCTTTAAGATCTCTTTTAAGCTCCTCGGCCTGTTTATCCATCCTTCGGCCAATCAGCGCTCCGGCTGCTCCCCCTACCGTTGCGCCAATAATAGCACCTACGACAGTATTATCAGAGCGATGACCCAACACGCCGCCAATGGCGCCCCCCACACCTGCACCAATTGCACCACCTTTCGTAGTATTGGTTGCATTACATCCTATAAAGACCTGGCTTCCTGCTAATACAAGAAGCATCACGAACCAGGTAACAATTTTCAGCAGCTTAATTTTCATCTTTTCCATCGTTGTCTTTGTTATTATCCAAAGCCAAGTCGATCCTCTCTCGCAATCGCTGATACTCTACCTTTATTTCATCCGCCGTATTTCTGGAGGCTTGCTGAATATCATCCCATGATTCGTCAGAAGACTTCTCAATATCATCCAATGCCTTTTGAACTTTGTCGCGTTGGACTGTAAGATCCTGCTTTACATTATCTAAACTTTCTCGGGTTTCGATATTTCCCTTTTCAATTTTCTTTGAAACGTCGTCCAGCCGTGTATTGATATCGTCGCGGAGGCCGCGAAGATCTTTGGCTACTTCGGCTTTCTCATTTTTAATGTCTTTAACGATCGACTCCTGCGCTTCGTCCACTTTATTTTCGGTTGAACGACTACACCCTGTAAACATCAGGGTACCAGCAAAGGCCGCAAGCAAAATAACTTTGTTCATTTCTATAAGGTTTAATATTTACTAGTAGCGCCACCCATTATAGATGGCGCTTTTATTTTATCAACCCCTCAGATACTGTCAATCTCCTTTTTAATCTCGTCTTTGGATTTCCCTAAACGTTGTTGCAGACGTCCGAACAACTCTTCCTCTTTACCCTTCGCGTAGGTTAGGTCATTGTCTGTCAGATCTCCATACTTCTGTTTCAGTTTTCCTTTGATTTCGTTCCAGTTGCCTTCTATTGTTAACTTATTCATAAAGATTTAATTTTAGAGTTATACTATTATCTTATACTTTAATCTTTTCGCTTGCATAATCAACTTTTTGCTTTCCTTCTTTGGTCAGCTGCTCTATCTTACCATTAAATTGCTCCTTCAGTTTTTCAATAGAATCATTTACTGATCCAACTAAATTATCTTTTAGTTTCGCAGAACCATCAGCAATTTTTTGCCTTGTGTGTTTTCCATCTGAGGGAGCGAGGAGCATACCTACCGCGATTCCCACTGCGGCACCTGCAATGAAACCTCCTATTAAATTTTTGGGATCATTTGTGAGATTCATAATTTTTAGAGTTTTAGTTTTTTACTTCCGTTTTTATAACATTGTAACATGTACGGAGAAAACATTATGCCAGTCTTTCTAAGACGATCTGGTCTGCGATGAGACTAGAATTACTCGATCACCTAGGGTAACAAAGTCTACAGCAGTGCCCCAGGAAAGCAACATGAAACTATTTCGCAGGAAACAACGGACCTGACCTTTCCAGGGAATTTAAATGGCACATTGTGGAGATTCGTGATGAATATCGTGGACTTAAATCCACAATAAGAGAATGGCAATATCTATTCCTGGGTAAAAAAAAAGGTTTTTAGTTTGGTATGAAGATTAGCTACTAGGAGGAAAGACTAAACCAACTTATTTTATGACATCCTTAACAAACTACTCTCTGGAAGATCATGCGCTAAGATTTTTCGGGGAAATTAAAAATGAACTAGGCTTCACTTCTACAAGAAAAATTGTTTATTTGGTTCGGTCCGTAATCTCTCAATTACGCAAGAACCTATCACACGATGAGGTTTCAAATGTTATAAAGAAAATGCCCACATTGTTTCAACTTCTATTTATTAGTAACTGGAAATACCATGAAGAAGAATCGGCTAAAAGCCATTTAGATGAAATTGTTGAAAAGGTATATCAACAAGGGCAAAAAACAGAAAAGGCGCTGTTTATCTCAGAGATTGAAACGCTAAACGCAGTGATTGTGGTGTTGAGAAAATTAGACAAATTATTCAGGTTGCTTGGCGTAGATATTTTGCCCTATTCATTGAAACAAGAATTAAAACAAGTTGCGATGGAGGATGCTGCGTAAAGCAGATCCCTTCTGCATCTTCAATGTTATAAAATAGATTTAAACCTTTAAACTTTATTACTATGTTACGCTGGACAGTCACTTTTCTTATTATTGCAATAGTTGCCGCCATCTTTGGATTTGGTGGTATAGCCGCTGGAGCTGCTTCGATTGCTAAAGTTTTATTCTTTATCTTTTTAGTACTTTTTGTACTATCACTAGTATTTGGCGCTAGCATCTTTAAAAGGTGACGATAAAGAATATTTAAAATCCCGGTTTTGATATAAGACCGGGATTTTTATTTTTAGAGTTATGAAACAAAAAAATTCACTTCAACAATACCATCCCAATCAGGAAGACAAATCCGGAAAACCTGTCTATGCTTCTTCTACGAAGGTAAATTCAAGCACAAACAAAAATCGGAAGGATGATGTTAATATGCCGGATGGAGCGGAAACCGATTTTAAAGAAGGTTTGTTGGATTCTAGAAAAAAGAAGCAAGTCAACGGCTCTTTGTCACAAAAGCCACAATAAAAAGTCCTTTCCCTCAAAAGTAACAAGGACCTTTTATATTACACGATGAATTCCCAGTCGAAGCTCAGAAAGTATCTCGTCAAATTCTTGAAGGTCGTCGGGTGGATAACGGTTTCAATCGTTGCCATCCTCCTTTTAATATCCATCTCCATTCAAATTCCGTATGTCCAAAATAGACTGGTACAAGAAGCTGTCGGCTTTTTGAAAGGTAAGATTGGAACAGAGGTAAGATTAGATCATCTCAGTCTGTCTATCCCCAAAAAAGTTGTACTCACCGGACTTTACCTGGAAGACCAACACAGAGATACGTTGTTGTATGCCGGCGAGCTCGCTATTGATACGGATTTATGGGCTCTAACTCAACATACTATCCAATTGAACGATGTTGAACTTAGCGATTTCACTGCCTCAATTGAACGCCTTGAAGGTGATAGCTCCTTTAACTTTGACTACATTATTAAAGCATTCGCCGGAGATACAGCAGCCATTCCTGATACAACACAAACGCCCTGGAAATTTTCAATTGGTGACATCGTATTGGCTAACACAAGTTTTAGGTTTAAGGATGGTTTTCAGGGAAACGATTTAAATTTTCAATTAGGCCTCTTGGAAATAGGACTGGATGAATTCGACTTGGAAAAATCAACCATAAAGGTCAACGATATCAATATTGAAAATTTACAGGCGGATATTGTACAATATAAACTTGCGCGGGATACAGTAACGATAGCCGCTGACTCAACAGTGCGCGATTCGGCTTCGCTGGATATTACTTTCGACGAAATAGCGTTCAAAAATATTCAAGCGAAGTATGCGAATCGAAGTACTGGGCAATCAATCCATCTAAAGTTAGGCGAACTTGCCCTTGCCGCCGATGACATCGATTTAAAAAAACAGGAAATACATCTAGACAGATTTGCGCTGCAAAACACCTTTGTATCGTATCAACAAATGGCCGGGTACACATCAGTTCAGCCAAAAACGGACAGTTTAAACACTAAGCCTAAGTCGCCGGCGTGGCACATTACGTTGAATGAGTTTGATCTAGTTAATAACAGCATCCAATATCATAATTTTGACCAACCTCAGCTTAAAGATCAATTTGATGCGAACCATCTTTTGATTCATCAGCTGAATACGAAAGCAGAGGACATAGAGGTGCGGGGGACCAACGCAAAAGGGGAGCTAACCGGTTTTTCATTTCAAAATAAAAACGGATTAAGTATTACCTCCTTTCAAACTGCATTTGCACTAACTGACAGCTCGTTGCAAATCGATAATTTCAATTTCAATTCCCCAAATAGCAAACTAAAATTAAAGGCAAAGGCGGATTTTGCATCCCTTTCGACGCTATCCAAAAATTATCCTGACGCCGTAGTACAGCTACAAGTAAATGAATCTGTCATAAGCTGGAAGGATATTAGTTATTTCATGCCTGCTTTGTCGGATAGTCTTCCCCTAACGATCCCGCCAGATGCAACGATAAGGTTAGATACTGAAATGCGTGGCGCTCTGAAAGATCTAGCCGTTTTGCACTTTGCCTTACAAACTTTAGATAACACTGACATTAACATGCACGGGTCTCTTCGATTAGGCAATGAACTATTCGTGGATATGGAGCTTGATAAATTCTATACAACCAAAAAGGATATTGCCTCTATTGTTCCCGATACATTGATACCCTCGTCTGTAGCCTTACCTAATTGGATAAACCTAAGAGCACACTTGAAAGGCACGCCGGATTCTCCTGCTTTAAACGCCGTCCTTACCAGCGATTTAGGCACAGTTAACGTTGATGGTAGACTTGATCGCAACAAACCTTCCGGATCAAGCAGATATAGCGGGAAATTATCCCTCGAAAAATTCAAAGTGGGAAAGCTGCTCAAAAAAGAGGAAACCTTGGGGAGTATTACTTTAGCAGCTTCCGTCGATGGGTCGGGATTAACGATGAAGGAATTAAACACCAAGGTCGATCTGTCAATAGACAACGTTACCTATAATGGCTACACGTACCAAGATTTTAAATTGAAGGGAACGTTAAAACAATATTTCTTTTCCGGCATAGCGCACCTTGAGGATAAAAATTTAAACCTCCGGCTGGAGGGGGATCTCGATTACAACAAAGAAATACCCAGTTATCGTTTTGCTTTTGAATTGAAGAATGCAGATTTTAAAGCATTGCATCTTTCTGAACGACCATTAAAAGCGCGAGGTACTCTTGACGTTGACTTAGCCACGTCCGATTTTAAAGTAATTAATGGCAAATTCGATATTCGAAAAGTAGCTATATACAACGGTGAGGCGATGTATGCAGTAGACTCGCTGTTGTTCGCCTCGATTGATCAGAAAGGCCAAACCGAACTTTCAATTCGTTCTGACATTCTCGATGGAAATTTTGCAGGCACTATCAATTTATACAGTCTCTCCGATGTAATTACCCGACACTTCAATAGCTACTTTTCCTTGCACGATACATCGTACGCTAAACCAGTCTCGCCTCAGGATTTTAAATTCGATCTGACCATCAAAAATACCGATCTCATAACGGAAATTCTGGTACCCGACCTCGATCCTTTTGTTCCTGGGAAAATAGCCGGTTCATTCGACAGCAAGGCCGACCAACTTAATTTAAGTATAAACCTGAATAAGATACGGTACGCCGGGGTTGGCACAGACTCTATTACATTCGATATGAATTCAAATAAAGAGTCTTTGAATTATACGTTTGCCATACGAAAGATTCAGATGGACACCATCCGGATTGAGGCAGTGAAATTATTTGGTAACGTATCGCATGATTCTATCCATACAAAGTTGACCATACTGGATTCTCTTCAAAAAGAGAAATATGTATTTGGAGGAGTCTTTCACAGTTTGGAAAAAGTTTTTCAGTTCAATTTTTCAAAGGATCAGGTAGTCATGAATTATGCGCCATGGACTGCTCCTTCTGATAACTCGCTGCAGTTTACTTCAAAAGGGATTAGAGCCCACAACTTTTCGATTACAAATATCAATGAAAGTATCGCGCTCAAAACACCCGACAACCAGGACTCTACTGTTTCCATCGGTTTCAAAGATTTGAATTTACAAAACATTACCAATCTAATTGAGGGCACTACTCCCCTAGATGGATTGGCGAATGGTGACGTACATCTGATGGCAGGAAAAAGTGGCTCCTTCAATACCAAACTTCGAATTGATGAACTCGAAATTTTAGATCAACCATGGGGAAATTTGACATTAGCCCTCGGGAGTATTTCAGGAGGCCCATTGAATGTTGATTTGCGTATTGTAGGCGAAAATACAGACCTGAGCGCGATAGGTTACTATAAGGCAGATTCCATTGCGCCTGAGATAAATATTACAGCTACGATTACAAAATTAAATTTAGCCAGCATCGAGCCTCTCACGTTGGGAGCCCTTAAGAATACCAAAGGACAATTGACGGGTGAAGTCAAAATTGCCGGGAGCACAAAATCACCAGACCTTAAGGGAGAACTGAAATTTGCGAATGCATCCTTTACTCCCAGCCTGATCAACAGTGAGTTTACAATTGCAAACGAAACGATCGCCTTTACAGGAGAACAGATCGTGGTTAATGACTTTGAAATTAAAGACCGAAAAAATAACATCGCCAAACTGGATGGAGATATCAAAACCTCGATGTTCACAAGTTTTAATATGAACCTTTCCCTTACTGCTAAGAATTTTCAAATTCTGAACTCCACGGAAAATGATAACGAGCTATTTTATGGGAATGTAGGAATAACCACAAAGGCGAAGATCACCGGAACACTTGTTCAACCTGTTGTAGATATGAATATAAGTTTGAGTGACGACAGCAACTTTACCTACGTTGTTCCACAATCCGAAAAGGGCGTTCTTGAACAACAAGGAATTGTCCGGTTTGTAGACCGTGACGCCGAAAAGGATCCTTTTTTGGCAAATATAAATCCCAAGGACACCGTAAAGGCAACGTTCAGCGGAATTGATCTTTCTGCCAATATTGAATTGAATGATAAGGAAACTTTTAACATTATTATTGATCCGGCGACTGGCGACAAACTCACCGTTAAAGGAAATTCAACTTTAACCTTAGACATCGATCCCAGTGGAGATATGATTTTAGCGGGTAGGTATGAGATTTCGGAGGGTAGTTATGATCTATCGTTTTATAAAGTTGTTAAAAGGAAATTTCTTATTGAGAAAGGAGGTACCATCATGTGGTCTGGAAGTCCTCTTGACGCTACCATGAACATCCGGGCTATGAACGAAGTTGAAACCTCTCCCATTGAATTGATGCCTTACCAGGATCCGATTTATAAAAAGAAACTACCCTTTTTAGTATATCTTCAGATAAAAGGCGAAATACTTGCACCAGAAATAAGTTTTCTGCTGGATATGTCTGAAAGTACGCGCAATGAATTTGAGGGAAGAGTGTATGCAAAAATAAGAGATATCAATACGCGCGAATCAGAGTTGAACAAGCAAGTATTCGCGTTGCTCGTTTTGAGGCGATTTATCTCCGATAATCCATTGGATAACAAAGCTGGATCGGATGCTGAGAGTACTGCAAGAAGAAGCGTCAGCAGGTTGCTGTCCGAGCAGCTCAACCGATTGTCAGACAACGTGAACGGCGTAGAACTTTCTTTTGATGTAAAATCCTCCGAAGATTACTCCAACGGAAATGCGGAAGCCCAAACGCAGGTTCAATTAGGACTGTCGAAAAGTTTGCTAAATGATCGCTTGATTGTAAAAGTCTCTGGAAACGTAGACGTAGAAGGTGAAGAAGCTTCCAATCAAAATTCAGTAAGTGATTTCATTGGAGATCTGGCACTCGAATATAAACTTACATCCGATGGACGTTTCAGGATCACCGGATTCCGAACAAGCAGCTATGATATGGTCAATCAAGAGGTAATTGAAACCGGTGCCGGCCTTATCTACATAAAAGATTACAATACCCTTCGCGAACTTTTCAAGGCCAATGCGAAAGATAACTAACATAGTTCAGTCTGAATGTTCTTTATACCGGAGCGCTTCAAACACGTTGCTTTTATTCGGAATAAGTGTAGCTCTTTCCGCATGCTCAGGCTCCAAGTTTTTGAACGAAGGTGAATCCTTTTACACCGGCGCTGACATTAATTTTGATACGCAAGGAAGGAGCGTAGGCCGCAGAAAGATTCTACGCAATGAACTACAGGAGTATATAACCCCCAAACCAAATCAAAAGATTTTCGGTATGCGGCCTGGGGTTTGGTTTTACTTTATTGCAGGCACACCAAAAAAGAAAAAAGGATTAAGAAGCTTCATAAAAAACAAGCTCGGTAAGCCCCCCGTTTTAATCACGGATGTCACTCCGGAACGAACCGCTAAAGCTTTAAATGGCCAGCTTTATAATGAAGGATATTTTCAGTCTCAAGTGAGTTATAAAATCAAAACGAAGAAGAAAGAAAGCAAAGTCATTTATGATGTTATCCTTCCGCGGCCTTACCGCCTGGACAGCATTCGATACCCTAAACCAAGGGATAGTGTTTATGCATCTATTCTTCAAACTATCGGGGAAGAGTCCTTACTTAAAACCAACCAACGCTACGACCTTGAGATAATGCAGGCAGAGCAAAGTCGCATTGAGGAGGAACTGGAGAATTATGGATTTTATTATTTTGACGATCGGTATTTGATCTTTGAAGCAGACAGTACCGTGGGGGAACGAAAGGTGAATGTAAGGCTAAGAATGGAAGAAGGTATTCCCGCTCGGGCCAAAAGAATTTTTAAAATAAACAACGTCAACGTTTATCCCACTTATTCCCTAACAGCAGATACCCTTTCAAAAAAATTTACCAGCACGCAGGTAAATGGTTTTAATTATATAGACACCGCCGATACGTTTCGACCGGAAATTATAACGCGCGTTATTAATCTCCGAAAAGGAAATACCTACAGTCGCGAAGATCACGATTTCACACTCAGCCACTTAATGGGACTAGGCGTGTTTAAGTTTGTAAATATTAAATTTTCGGAAGCTGGTCAGGATTCAGCATTACTTAACACCGATATTTATCTAACACCTTTAAAGAAAAAATCAATACGCGCCGAAATCCAGGGAGTTTCCAAATCAAATAATTTTGTCGGACCTGGTTTTACCTTAACCTTTACCAACCGTAATTTTTTGAGGGGCGCAGAACTTTTTCAAGTGAGATTTAATACCGCCTATGAAGTACAGATCAGTAGTCAGAATCAAGACGGTCCCCTTAACTCTTTTGAATTAGGTTTAGAAACAAGCCTTACTGTTCCCCGATTTATATCTCCGATTCGCATTGATTACAATTCCAGAGAATATCTTCCTAAAACGGTTTTCAAATTCGGCGTCAATCTTCAAAACAGAGTCAACTATTTCCGGCTAAATTCTTTCAATCTTAATTATGGCTACACCTGGCTGGAGACAGCCGCGAAGACTCATGAATTATATCCTATCGATATAAGTTTTGTCCAGACCGATAAAAAGTCGGTAGAGTTTAAACAAAGGCTGATTGAGAGTCCTTTTCTGGCCAATTCTTTTGAAAATCAATTCATTATCGGAACCCGTTATTCCTACACACTCAATACACAATTAGAAGAGGATCCGTTAATGAAGTTTGAGGAGCGTAAATACAAAACACACAACATTTACT
>CAZAHL010000295.1:0-9236 GCA_964484845.1 uncultured Chryseolinea sp.
TTTCTCCGCACTGGTCTACTGTCATAACAGGCACCAGATCGGGATTCGCTCCAAAGTCAATTTCTACATCATCCTCAAATGTACAAGAGCCTACAACTACAGACCATTTCATTATGTAGGCACCTGCCAGAGTAGCATTTGCAATCGTAAAAATTGTAGTAGGATTATTTGCCGTAAATCCGGGCGAAGGTCTTCCTACCGGAATGCTGCTTACATAACTCCATGTTCCCGTTCCGCCAGCAAGCGTGGCATTTTGAGCAACCGAAGAAAGTGATCCGCAAAATACTTGATCCGTTCCCGCCGTTGGAGGGGCCGGGTTATCCGTCACAGTGACTGTTTCTATTGCACTCTGAACGGTATTACAGGGACCATTATCCACAACAGCTCTGAAGCGATAAATTCCGTCCGGTAATACTCCCGGTGTAATTGAATTACCCGACGCGGGTCCGGCATAGGGAACAAATCCGCCTCCATTCGTTTCAATTTGCCATTGCACAATTGTCCCAAGATGACCAGAAAGTGTTATGGGCCCAATGGAAGTTCCTTCACATACATCCGGAAATGGACTTGGTGTTCCGCCAACGGTTGGGTTATAAATCCGAACCGTGAAATTTCTTGTATTTCCGCAATTAGGCGCACTGGTATATTGCCTTGTAACTGATATGGTACGATCAAGGAAAAGTTCGCCTGCAAATGCAACGGCTACATTATACGTAGCAGAGTTTGCCGTTGATGAACCTACGGTAACTCCAGCCGCTCCATTAAATACATATTGAGTCGTTCCGCCAAAAGTTTCTGTAGCTGGATTGGGTAGAACAATATTAAATGAGTTTCCATTACAAATATCTACAGGTGGTGCGGTTGTGGGATTTGGGACCGTAAGGGCATTACGGATGGTTCTTGTAATTTGTATTTTAGGACTTTCACAATTTAAACCATTGGCAATATTTGGTCGATAACTCGCCCATACAGAATACACACCTGCGGTAGTGTTGTTCGTATAGCCTGAAACATTCGCAGGTGTAAAGTTTAAGTTAGTGGATGTGCCGGAAGTTATCAGCGTGCCAGGGGTATCAGGACTTCCTGGAACATTTCGATACCAATTTACGATGTTATTTGCGGGCACGCCTCCAAGAGAGAAATTTGAAGGCGTAGTTCCGTTACAAACCGTTTGATTACTGGACGTCGGCGCAGGTGGCTGAGCAACGATACGTATCCTTGCTCTTTCAATTACAGGAGGTCGCGCTGGATAAGAATTACACGTGTTCCAATAATTCATGGTAATTTCAAAAATCTCACCCACCAGGGCAGTAGCGGGTACTGTGATAATCGAGGTGGTTGTGGTCGGAAATCCTGAATTTATTACTGGTTCTCCTGAAATAGATACCGCACCATTGGCCGGAAATGCAGTTAAAGCTCCGCCTATTCGGACGGCACCCGTAATCGTGTTAGCTGTTCCATATACAAATTGTCTCCAGCGCCGTCTATCATTTTGTCCTAATACCAGATCTGGTGGAACGCAATTTAAATCTGATCGGTCTGTAAACGTTACATTCGTTGCTACTCCAGCACAGACCAGGTATTCATTTACATTTGTAATTGTTTCAAGTAATGACAGATCTCCCGTTTGCTGATCGTCCGTATTCCACCGAACAAACCGTGGAGGTGTTCCTAACGTTGCGGCGCAAAGTGTACCATTAAATACGAGTCTGACATTAGGCCGGTATTCGCACTTTACCTGGCCACCATTTGGAGGGAATAAGTGAGTTACTGAAGCAAAAAATCGTCTAGATCCGATTTTAACACCATTTACACGTTGAGGAGCCGAACCATCATCCCAGTTAATTTCAAATTGTACAGTGCCGGGTTCCACAATATTGCTAATATCAATTTCCATCAGCGCCGGCTGAATCGGGTTATTGGCACATATCGTCCCGTTGTCACGGTTAGCAATTGACCCAATAAAAATACCGGTTCCATCAGCACCATTACATCCTTGAGCCATAGCTTCCTGACTGAAGAAACTCATTGCTCCAACGATAAATAAAAGAGTCAAAAATTGTGTGTGTAACTGTTTAAGCATACGCTTAGAAATTAAAAACCCAGAAAACCAACTTCCTATAAAACCAAATACAGACAAACGGAAAATTGCGAATGAGTGCTTGTTTCCGGGTTTAGATGCGTTGTCGTATTGGGGAAGTAACCCTCGCGTTGTGGCTGAGACGTCTCGAATTTCAGGATTTTCAGTTGTACGGTAGAGTTTGCCGGTGAACTGCTTTTTTGAATAAAAATGTTCTGCGAAATCCGCCCGAGCAGTTACACAATTACTTTGTAAAAACAATAATAAAAAGCGAGAACATTAAACACAAAACTTTGAACCGACAGCATCGGAACTTTGACATTAAACTTTACCTTTGCACCCGATTTTATTTTTGGGAAGTCACTTATAATATGTCATTAACTGCTAAGTATATCTTTGTTACAGGTGGAGTTACCTCGTCGTTGGGAAAAGGTATCATCGCAGCCTCATTGGCCCAATTGCTTCAAGCAAGAGGTTTCAAAGTGACTATTCAAAAGTTTGATCCTTACCTTAATATAGATCCAGGCACCTTAAATCCATACGAACACGGAGAATGTTATGTCACCGACGATGGAGCTGAAACGGATCTTGACCTTGGCCACTATGAGCGGTTCCTGAATGTGCGAACATCCCAAGCGAACAATGTGACGACGGGCAGAATTTATAACAACGTCATCACAAAAGAACGCAAAGGTGAATACCTGGGGAAAACGGTTCAGGTCATTCCACATATAACCGACGAAATAAAACGAAACCTGTTCTTATTGGGAGAAACAGGTGAATACGATTTCATCATTACGGAAATCGGAGGGTGCGTGGGAGATATTGAATCACTTCCATTTATTGAAGCCGTCCGGCAAGTGAAATGGGACCTTGGACCGAACAATGCCATCGTAATTCATCTTACACTAATACCTTATCTTAAGGCGGCTAAAGAGCTAAAAACCAAGCCAACACAACACTCAGTTAAAGAATTGTTGGAAGCAGGAATTCAGCCCGACATTCTGGTATGCCGTACCGAAATGTCTCTACCGCTGGATATCCGGAAGAAGCTTGCACTATTTTGTAATGTGCATCTTAACTCAGTGATCGAAGCGATGGATGCTGAAACTATTTACGATGTACCCATTCTTATGCGCAAAGAGAAGTTGGATGAACGGGTATTGTCAAAACTAAAGGTGCAGACCCGTGAAGAGCCGATGCTCGACAACTGGAAAAACTTTCTTGGAAAACTTAAGAATCCCGTAAACGAAGTTACTGTAGGATTAGTTGGTAAGTATGTGTCATTGCCCGATGCTTACAAGTCGATTGCGGAGGCATTTGTTCATGCCGGAGCGCAAAACGATTGCAAGGTAAATGTCCGCTGGATATCATCGGAAGATGTCACCCGCGAAGGTGTGGACGACATTTTAAAAAATATGGACGGCGTGCTTGTAGCACCCGGATTTGGAGAACGTGGTTTGGAAGGGAAAATTGAAACCATCCGCTATGTGCGCGAGAATAAGATCCCGTTTTTTGGTATCTGCCTTGGAATGCAATGTGCTGTCGTCGAATTCTCAAGAAACGTTTTAGGCCTGGAAGCAAGTTCAACCGAGCTCAATCCCAAGACCCAGAATCCGGTGATCGATATGATGGAAGAGCAGAAGAAAATAGTGAACAAAGGCGGCACTATGCGTTTGGGCGCCTACGATTGCAAGTTAAAAAAAGGAACGAAGGCATATGCTGCTTACGGTGAGACACTTATTCATGAACGTCATCGACATCGATATGAGTTCAACAATAAATATCTCGATCAACTTGAACAGGCAGGACTCAAAGCCGTAGGTATTAATCCGGGAACGAATTTAGTGGAAGTCGTAGAATTAAAAGACCACCCCTGGTTTGTCGGCGTTCAATATCACCCCGAACTAAAAAGCACAGTCCTTAACCCTCACCCGCTGTTCGTAAAATTTGTGGAGGCGGCGTTGGAGAGGAAAAAGTTAAGAGTTTAAGTTCCGAGTTTGAGGTTTCGAGTTTAAAGTTTCGGTTATGGCGACGATTCAATCATTTGAGAGCCTGGAGGTTTGGAAGAAAGCCAGGGAATTAACGCAAGCGATATTTGACATTACTTTAATTGAGGATTTCTCCAAAGATTTTTGCCTTGAGAAACCAAATCAATAGAGCCAGTGGTACTATCATGGATAATATAGCCGAAGGTTTTGAAAGAGGCGGAAGAAAGGAATTCATTCAATTTCTTTCTTATGCCAAAGGGTCAGCGGGCGAAGTAAAATCTCAGTTATGCCGGGCTGCTGACCGTGATTACATTTCGAAACAAGAATTTGAAAAATTTGAAAAGGAGATTTTGGAGATAAGCAAAATGATAGGTGGCCTAATAAACTATCTTAAAAAGACGTCTATAGAGGGTGTAAAATACCTGAAAGAACCTGAAGAACTATATCAATCCTACAACTTCGATTTAGAAGACTAACTCTAAACTAGAAACTCGAAACTCAAAACTAGCAACTCTTAACTAACAAATGGACAGGAACTCAGCCATCGGCCTCACACTTATCGCAGCATTATTAATGGCCTATTTTTATTGGTTTTCGCCAGTGCCTGCGCCGGTCTCAACGCAAAAGCCCGTGGCGGAATCTCAACGTGTAGCCGAAGATTCTACGCAGCAGGTAATTGCGCCTAGCGACAGCGTACTCGCCGCGACATACGGAAATCTTTCAGGAGCGATGCGGGGCGAGGAAGCAACTACGCTGGTTGAAAATGAAGATCTGAAAATTATCTTCAGTAATAAAGGCGGAATAATAAAAGAGGTAGAGCTAAAAAAGTATAAGACCTACAGCCAGCAGCCTCTCAAGCTTGTAACTCCCACGAACAATGAGTTTAATCTGCTGGTAAAATACCAAGGGAAGGAGATTGATTTATACGGTTTATTCTACAAGGTTGAGCAACAAAAAGTAGGAGATACCACCGAGGTTAGATTCACAATCACACTAGATAACGGTTCTAAAATATCCCAGGAATATAAGATTGGCCAAACCGGACATGAAATTCAATACAGTCTTAAGAGCGAAGGATTCGGTCAACAGCTTACAGGTGACAACCTTTCCTTTCAATGGCAAAATATTTTAAAACCTATTGAAAAAGACCTGGCAGATACACGGATACACTCCACGATTACCTATTTTTCAGAAGGCGATGGTTTTTCTGAGTTAAGTGAAAACTCGTCGGATACTGAAACAGAAGCATTCGGCGCCCCGCTAAAATGGATTACGATTAAGGAAAAATTCTTTCTCTCTTCTTTTATCGCTAAGCAAAATTTTTCGGGTGGTGAAATTGAGACGTCGTTGAATGAAAGCGATAGCTCAGTCGTAAAACGCGCGAAGGTAAAACTTTTCATTCCCGTAAAATCATTGTCGGAAAACAAAGCGGACTTTAAGTTCTACTTTGGACCTAATGACTATCAAACTATCGGCAAGGTTGCTGAGAAATTTACTAAAAATGTTTACTTAGGTTGGCCACCTGTGTTCTGGATCAATCAATTTGTGATATTTCCGGTTTTTCATTTTCTCACCAAATTTATTTCGAATTACGGACTCATTATTATCATCCTGGTAATACTTCTCAAGCTGGTTCTCTTTCCGTTGTCTTATAAATCTTATTTGAGCATGGCGAAGATGAAAGTGCTTAAACCAGAACTGGATGAGATAAAAGCGCGCGTCGGTGAAGACATGACGAAGGTGCAGCAAGAGCAGATGAAATTATATCAGCAGGTTGGAGTGAATCCCATAAGCGGCTGCATTCCTGTCTTGTTACAAATGCCTATCCTGTTTGCTATGTTCTATTTATTTCCAGCCAGTATAGAATTACGTCAACAACCTTTTTTATGGGCCGAAGATTTATCAACCTACGATTCTCTTATACAACTGCCTTTTGCTGTGCCCTTTTTAGGAAGCCACATCAGTATTTTTACCGTACTCATGACAGCCGCGACCTTATTATACACCTGGCAAAATAATCAGATATCATCAGTACAAGGTCCGATGAAGACCATGTCGTATGTAATGCCTGTGATTTTTCTTTTTGTGTTGAACACCTTCTCAGCAGGACTCACATTTTACTATTTTGTTTCCACCCTCGTAACGTTCGGACAACAGGCCATCATCAAGAGATTTGTTGATGAAGGCAAGATCAGAGCCATCATGGAAGAAAACAAAAAGAAAAACGCTACAACCGGAGGAAAAAAATCAAAGTTCATGAGCAAATTGGAAGATGCCATGAAATCGAGCGAAGAGACACGCAAGAAAGCGGATGAGGAAAGGAAGAAGCGGAAGAAATAGTTTCGAGTTTCTAGTTTAGAGTTTAGAGTTCCGCCTCTGTCGAAGTCGCAGTCAATTTCTGAGGATAGCAAATTCGGGAAGCCAGGCACTCGAAACCCAAAACTCGAAACCCGAAACTAATTTGTGAACCGATTGTGGATAATCTGTTCCACGACGTTCCACGAACCCTTAGGTTTTGGTATATATTTGCAGCCCCGTAACATGGGGCTTTTATTTTTTAATATACCACAGACAAAGGAATGGGAAAGATTATTGCCATAGCAAATCAAAAGGGCGGTGTTGGGAAAACTACGACAGCTATTAACCTTGCAGCGAGTTTAGCTGTGTTGGAATGTAAAACATTAATTGTAGACGCTGATCCTCAGGCCAACTCTACCTCGGGCCTGGGACTCAATCCAAAAGACATTAATCAAGGAATCTATGAATGTATGGTGGACGACGTAGACCCCAGGGAAGCGATCGTAAAGACAGACCTGAAATTTTTGGATGTCCTGCCTTCTCATATTGACCTGGTAGGGGCTGAAGTAGAGATGGTGAACATTGAAAGCAGGGAAGAGAAAATGCGGAATGCCTTAAAGAAAATTAAGGACAGTTATGATTTTACCATTATTGATTGCTCGCCATCGTTAGGTTTAATAACGATTAATGCATTAACAGCTGCCGATTCGGTGATCATTCCTGTTCAATGCGAGTATTTTGCATTAGAAGGTCTCGGAAAATTATTGAACACCATAAAAATTATTCAGACACGATTAAATCCACGGCTTGAAATAGAAGGTATACTCCTCACGTTGTATGATTCACGAACAAGTTTGGGCAATCAGGTGGTGGAAGAAGTTCGAACGCATTTTTCGAAGATGACGTTCAAAACTATTATTCCCCGAAATGTGAAGTTAAGCGAAGCACCTAGCTACGGGTTGCCGGTTATTGTCCACGATGCTGAAAGCAAAGGGGCGATCAGCTATTTAAATTTAGCGCATGAAGTATTGGCTAAAAATGGAATATCAAAATGAGTAAGAAAAAAGCTTTAGGAAGAGGACTAAGCGCACTGCTTAGCGACAGCCCATCCGATGACCAATTGGAAGTCGATGCCCTTGTCAGAGCACCTCAGTCTGGCAGTCATACACCGCAGGTATCAGCGAGTGGAATGACGGAAATCCCGATGGATGAAATTGAAGTGAATCCTTTTCAGCCCCGCTCCCATTTCGATCAGGAATCATTAAAAGAATTGGCGGAATCTATTCACGTTCATGGCATTATCCAGCCTATCACTGTGAGAAAGCTCTCGCAACATCAATATCAATTGATATCGGGTGAACGACGATTTCAGGCTTCCAAGCTTACGGGATTAAAAACAATACCTGCCTACATACGAGCGGCTAACGACCAGCAAATGCTGGAGATGGCGCTCATTGAAAATATCCAGCGGGAAAACTTAAATGCAATTGAAATTGCACTGAGTTACCAGCGTCTCATGTCCGAATGTAGTCTCAAGCAAGAGGAACTTGGGGAACGGGTAGGCAAAAACAGAACTACTGTGACCAATTACCTGAGGTTGCTTAAACTCCCTCCCGACATTCAGATTTCGGTACGCGATAATAAATTGTCGATGGGCCATGCTCGGGCCATTATTAATGTTGAGAATGCGGATCAGCAGCTTTATATTTTTAAACGAGCCCTGGAGGAAGACCTGTCAGTAAGAAAAGTAGAAGATCTGGTCAGGACCCTGTCCCACGGTAAATCTCCTTCAAAGGAGGAAGTCGAGCCGGACCCGCAAGGACAGGCTTCGAAAGAGATTGTTCACCTCCAGTCGAAATTATCGTCACATTTTGGCACTCGAGTTGTTATTAAAAGCGATGGAAAGAAAGGTGATATCCGGATTCCGTTTCTTTCCGTGGAGGATCTTAACAGAATTCTCGATATCTTGAAAATGTATTCCTAATCTCAGTAAATGAAAAAACACGTTGCCTTTCTACTCTTATTATCATGGCTAATGATAATGGAAGCTAAGGCGCAAGATTCATTGAATGTTATTAAAGATGATTCATTGAAAGTTATTTCCGAAGATACGGTGCTTCTTCAAAAAGATACCGTGGTTCTTCAAAGTGTCGATACGGTTTTAATGAAATCGTATGCTACGCGATACAGTCCTCGAAAAGCGCTGCTTTATGCTGCTGTGCTTCCCGGTCTTGGCCAGGTATATAACAAAAAATATTGGAAGCTTCCGTTAGTGTATGGAGGGTTTATTGGCTTGGGGTATGGGATCAATTTTTACCAGGGTATTTATAAAAAGTACAAAGCAAAGCTATTCTACAATCTCGAAAATGGTTATGAACTCGATACCGACGAGAATCTGGAGGATGAGGAAGGTTATACCACGGGGGGTCTGCGCACGATTGTGGATAAAGCCCGGCGTGAACGAGATTTCTTTACCATACTCCTAGGCGGCATGTACCTTCTTCAGATTATCGATGCGCACGTCGATGCGCATTTAAAAGAATTTGATCTTAACCCAAACCTGAAAGTTTCTATTCAACCCTCGGTCAACCAAGATGAATTGACAGGTAGGCAAAACGCCGTTTCCGTTATCCTTAAATTTTAATACAATTCACTTGGGTGCATTTCAAATTGTCGCGGTTGAGAATATTCTCTGACGGGCAATGTCATTTAGTTAAGCTATGCATTGAAATTGCATTTTTCAAATTAGAAGTATTTTTACTGAAGAGTATCTCAATAGGAAGACTGAAGTTTTTAAACAAATAACTTATAGAGCCGAAGTATACCTACAAACCAACCTATGAAACCGTCATGCCGCACTAATGCAA
>CAZAHL010000296.1:0-9230 GCA_964484845.1 uncultured Chryseolinea sp.
GAGAAGATGCTACCAAGGTCGGCGCTGCAAATCGTGTTTTAGTTGATAAGAGAAGAAAATCAACGATGATGATGGACGGCGATTTTTATCCCGAATTAGACAGAACATCGAAATCATTTCCCCTAAAAGATCCATACTATACCGGCGGAGGTCTTAGAGTGAAATGGGATGGAGGTGGAGTGTACGCATCGCCAACCGGTGCCTGGGCCCGTAAACATGTAGTGGGCAATAAAGAGGATAATGACGCTGAGGGTGGGGGTTTCATCGCATTCATGAAAACAAATCTATCGAGCCATATCTTACGCGCTTCGGATATTTACCTGATTTACGCAGAAGCCATCATGGGCAATGCCGAATCGACAACAAATGCAGAAGCGCTTAAAGCCTATAATGCCGTTCGGAAACGTGCGATCCCAACGCACGACGACGTAGCCTCAGTAACCTTTGATGAAATTTTTACTGAACGAATACTGGAGCTGGCTTACGAAGGCGACAACTGGTTTGACTATGTTAGACTCTTCTATTATAACGAAGGCAAAGCAATTGAGAAACTGGTGCAACAAGACAGAGGCTGGTACAATGGTAACGCAACGGCTGGTGGGATCGTACTAACATCGAAAAATTATACACCTTCAACTGCCGATTTTGAGTTGCCTTTTCCTGAGGTGGATGTCGTGAAGAACCCTAACCTGTTGAAAGACCCAGTGGCTTTTGATTTTAGTCAATTGAAATTTTAAGCTCACACACCAAATGATTATTCCTATGAAAAAAATGAAAGTATATATAAGCCAGTTTATGATGCTTATGGCTATTGCTGTAACCATGCTGGTATCGTGTACCGAGGATGAAGACGGTCAGCCAATAATAACAAATGTGCGCTTGACAGAAAAAGACAGTACGATAGCCGGGGGTGAGTTTAATCTCGTCCTTGCCATTCAAGGATCTGAGCTAGGTTCTGTTCAAAAGGTTTTCTTTAATGATGTAGAAGCTAGCGTCAACCCTGTGTATGTAACCAATTCAAATATTATCGTTCAAATCCCGGATAGTCCGCCAACGACAATCAATAACAAGATCACTGTAGTTACTGCTTCAGGAAAGTCCGCGAGCTTTGATTTCAACACGGTGTTACCAGAACCTATTGTCTGGGGAGTCTATAATGAGTTTGCCTTACCAGGTACGGAGAATAGAGTGATTGGCAATTATTTTTATGTAATCAGTAAAGTGATGGTAGGTGAAACAGTAGTTGAGATTACAAAGGTCACGGCAAACGAAATCACTTTTATCATGCCTGCGGATGCTATAGCTGACAAGACCATAACCGTTGAAGGAGCAGGAGGAATCGTAACGCCAACTCTTAAGCTTCATCCAACAGAAGGTAACATGGTGAACTTCGATATTCCGGCAACAGATTGGGGCTCCGACGTTTGTTGGGGAGGAGCGGAACGCGTCAGCCCGGAAGCGTCTGAACTTGAAGTGATTTCAGGTAAGTACACCAGAATTAAACAAACTAGCTTGGCGGCCAGCGGTTGGCAAGATGATTGGGTTTTAGCAACATGCTGGTTTGATTTCAAATTACCTGCTGTTGATTATTCTACCAAGGTGTTCAAATTCGAGATCAATGTTGTTGAGCCCTGGAAGGCTGGTTTTTATGAACTCAATATATCAACAGAAACCACAACCCAAGCATCTGGGCCAAATCAGTTTATATTTAAGCCGTGGGATGACGATGCATATAGAGCCAGTGGCATTTCAACAAAGGGATGGCGGACAGTATATATTGCTCTGTCCAACTTCAAAGATAAAAATGGTAAACAATTAACTGATCTTTCTAAAATCAGAGACTTTCAGTTTGTTTTCAAAACACCCGATGCAGCTATCGATAGATTATACATCGCAGCTGATAACTTTAGGATTGGAGATTTGTAAATAGTTATAAAAATTTTAATGCCCCGATTCAAAGACTGCCAGTCGTTTCTGGCAGTCTTTTCTTCTACTAGGGCAGAGCACACTGATTAGAATTAGTGCTACGTTAATTCGAGCAGTTACTCACACTCAGATTTTCTAAACCATAATCTATGATGAAACTTTACACGCTGCTACTATCAATAGGACTTAGCTTTCCCTTGCTTTCCCAAAATCCACAAGGGTTTTTCCTGGATGACTTTCAACCCAAATCAATTGATAGTCCTGCTTCTGAAGAAGCTGAGAAACCATCGGGTAGTACAACTGCTACTGTGGTGGTCAACTTCAATGACGTTGTAACACCCGTATCGAAATATGTATTTGGCAACAACGCCAACATATACATGACCCAGATGATTGACCAGCCGGTATTGATCAATCACATCAAAACACTTTCACCCAATCTGCTTCGTTTCCCAGGCGGGAATCTCAGCAGTATTTACTTTTGGAATGCTGATGATAAGAATGATCTGCCCGCTGATGTTCCGGAGTTTATTCTCGATGCGGCGGGAGTAGCAAGCGATTCCTATCCATATTGGTATGGAGGAAACACAGTGAGCTGGACAATGTCTGTCGCGAATTATTACAACATGCTTGAAATGACTGAAACAGCAGGTGTCATTACAATCAATTATGCTTATGCACGCTATAGCAAAGCGGCCAATCCGGTAGCGGCCGCTGCACACATGGCAGCCGAATGGGTTCGCTATGATAACGGCCGCACAAATTCTGGGAGATAGGAAATGAAAGTAACGGCGCGTGGCAAGCTGGGCACCGGATCAAACCGGCTGACAACCAGGATGGTCAACCTGCGATTATTACTGGAAATATCTACGGTGAGCATTTCAAGGTGTTTGCAGATTCCATGCGCAACGCTGCCTTGGAAGTCGGAGCTACCATTTACATCGGAGCGCAGCTTCTACAAGAGGCTCCAGCCGGCTGGTGGAACGACACGGATAAAAACTGGAACACGGGCATTTTTCAAAAGGCTGCTAACGCTCCGGACTTCTATATCATACATAGTTACTATACGCCGTTTGCAACGAACTCAACCGCTGCGGAAATTTTAAATACAGCAGTACCCGTTACAACGGACATGATGGATTATGTTACCAGCTCAATGACTGCTGCTGGAGTTACAGTGAAACCTGTAGCCCTGACAGAGTGGAATATTTTTGCTGAGGGTTCCAAACAACAAGTCTCTTTTATTAACGGAATGCATGCGGCAATTGTGCTAGGTGAATTAATCAAAAACGAATACGGACAAGCCAGCCGTTGGGACTTAGTCAACGGCTACGGTGGTGGTAATGATCACGGTCTCTTTAGTGCAGGAGATGAACCTGATAATAATGTGAAGTGGAATCCCCGTCCGGCATTTTATTACATGTACTACTTCCAGAAATATTTCGGCGATCGCATGGTGAGCTCGGCGGTTTCCGGAAGTACGGACATTTTAGCCTATGCTTCGAAATTTGAATCAGGTCAATCCGGAATTGTGGTAATCAACAAAGGAAAAAATGTACAGACCGTCAGCATAAATATGAACGATTTTGGATATGGTGAAAGCTACCATGTTTTTACTTTAACCGGCGGCACGGACAACGGTGAGTTCTCGCGCAAAGTATTTGTGAATGGAAGGGGAACAACATTAGCCTCCGGCGGCCCGCCGAATGTGGAAACCATTCCGGCCCGCGCCATGAGCCTGGGTTCTGGTATTAAGATTACTGCACCACCAAGATCCGTTAGTTATGTTTTGGTAGAAAGCGGTGACAATGTCATAACAGGAAGTGAGTCAGAACTATCCGCACAAGTAGATGTGTATCCTAATCCCTCTTCCGGGTCATTTCGGATCGACCTACCCTCCGCTGGATTTTCAAATCTAAAGCTTACTGATATGCAGGGTAAAAAAGTTTTGGAGTTACCTCTAAGCAAGCAAGAGACATTCGTTGATGTAAAAATTTCATTGACTTCAGGATTATTTATCCTTCGCGGAGAAAAAGGAAGTGACGTCTTTATTTGGAAAGTTCAGATAAAGTAAGATTCAAAATGACCAACATCAGAAATCACTTCTCCTACTCCCAGAAAAAGAACCCATTCGAATTCACCACAGCAGGTTTGTTGTCGTGCCAGACGACAGCAGACATGATATTAAGGTTGTATAGACGTTTGTCGATCTTGTGAGTTATAATCACCGGGTAATAGTTAGCTACCATGTCATTCATATCGATTAGCGAGAGTAATCCGTCCTTCACAAAGCTGAGCCTTCGTTCCTTGTCAATCTGCCAAAAATCAGGATCCGGCAACGGGATCATGAGCTGTGCTTTTTCACCGTTGAACAGGTAGATGCCCTGACGTTCGACTTCAAACCACAAGTTTCCATCCTTGTCTTCGTAGATCATGGAATAACTAATCTGCTCGGAGTTGCTATAGCTCACGTTATAAAGTTTCCAGTCGTTGGTACGTTTGTTGAACGTAATGAGCGATTGTCTGCCGAAAATATGAATAACGGCGTTCTTATTGACGAATACGCGGCTTCCCAAAAGCATCGATCGA
The DNA here is from genome assembly GCA_964484845.1 of uncultured Chryseolinea sp. Taxonomy (GTDB): domain Bacteria; phylum Bacteroidota; class Bacteroidia; order Cytophagales; family Cyclobacteriaceae; genus Chryseolinea. Next base: position 4,516 of record CAZAHL010000296.1, read on the forward strand.
TTCTCCAGGCTTTCACGCAGATCAAAGCCATCCTTCTTTAGTTCTCTCCCGATATCATATTCACCCATCGGCTGGTAAAGATTCTTGTCACCGATGAGCTTGCCGTTGTCGGCAATCCAGTGAACGCCATCGGTGTCGTTGGCCGTATGGAACAGATTTAACCGTATTCCATTCCTGGTCAGCGTCGGTTTGCTTAACAAATATTTATACCACATCTCATTGTGAATGCCTTTGAGAAATCTGTCATCAGACATCGATTCAAACTCAAGAAATGATTTCATACTTGAGCAGTCTCTTGTCTTTATACGCATCAATGAATCCTTTCTAAATACGGCAACGCCCATATTACTTCCCATCAGCACCACATCGTTGTTGTCGCGAACATAGCTGATGCCTGTAGTTTCATCGTAATCGGGGAGCTCCACTAAAAAATGCGATCTGATCGGCTGTCCTTTTTTAAGGCGCTCGGCCCAATCGTTGTCAGCATACTGCAACAAGTAATCATCCTGATAACCGACTGACCATAGCTCGCCCGTTGATGAGATACCTGCTACTTGGGAAAAAGGGAAGTCTGTGCTATGATCACCCTCATCGGATAAGGAATACATCTTGCCCCTTATCGGATCGGCAATGTATAAATCGCCTTTGTAAACGAAATACTTCCGCATTAGCCTGAAGTTCTGAACGAGGTCAGGAAACCATTCGTTTGCTACTTTAGCCTTAAATGTCATACTGTCTTCGTTAACAACATATTTCCCAGTCTTTGAAAATCCAATCATGTTACCGTCACCTTCGGAAAACCATTTTAAAATATCATCCGGTACCTGTATCTGGATCGTCGCTTTATCACGGATGAGGTACAGCTCATCAGCCACCACCCATACCCCTGTTTTGGACAGATGGATTCCCTTGACGTTTACCGACCCTCCAAAGAAATACTTGATCGTATCTCCGCCCGATGTCCGGTACACGGCATCAAGCCCCTGAAACCAGGTATCTTTACCTGCCTGCAACACATTGAAGATAGACTCCATCCTGGACAGGAACGAATTGTATGGATGAAGAAAACGAATGGAGTCATTGCCATCGACGGTCAATAAGCCTTCCTTCGCCGGTATACAGATGTAATCTATTCCATTTGCCGTGCTCGCCGATAGCGGGACAAAATAATCCTGTGGAAAATATTTGATGCGCGCTGTCGCACTCCCTTTTGGAATGTCTGTTATCTGGACGTTCGTATGCGAAAGCTCTTTGAATTTTTTTGAGGCAAAATTGTACTGATAGTTGCCTTCGGTTGCATTTTCAAAAGTTTTCTTGCAGGATGTTAGTAGTACTAGAATAAATAAAAGGTACTGTAATTGCACGATGAACGGTTTACAACGCAGAGGTAAAATAGTGACTTCCGTGATTTTGTTTGAGGGCAGTAATTTCCAAAGCATACTTTGTCCACATCTTAATTACTGTATAATAATAATTCATCTTCACTGTTTGGAAAGCGAAATTCTTTGTTATACTTCAGCCCGATTTTTTCCAAAAGTCTTATTGATTTAAGATTGTCAGCTACCGTTATTGCCGCGATCTTTGACATTCCTAATTTATCCTTGGCATAGACCATAGTAGCGCTTGCAATTTCCAACGCATAACCCTGTCCATTAAAATCAGGTAAAAAAGCAAATCCTATATCAGGATTATCTAAGCTATCTCGATTTAGAATTCCACACATCCCAATTGCCTTACCATCGTCCTTCTTCTCCACCAGAGATAATCCGTAACCATTTAATTTATAACTTTTTAATGGTCCAGTTTCAAGATAATATTTTGCCTGTTCGGTTGTTCTCACATTTCTGTCGCCTATAAATTTTAACCAACCAGAACTATTAAGAAGTTCAATTATAAACTCACTATCATCCAGACTAAATTCTCGTAGTCTCAATCTTTCGGTTTCTAAGATATATTTCATTATCCTTTAATTTTCTATTTTAAAAAAGGCTCTGGGAAACTGATAAGAGCTCGGTAAAGTTGGCAGAATTAACAATATTTTAACAAAACAAATATTTTGTATGTATAGATTCGTTTTTTGAGGTTGGCAACACAGGAAATTGGCAAAACTCACGGGCTCAGGGAACTCGCCCGGAAACTGTAAAAAGAGGATTGTTGAGAAATGGTGAACGGGTTTACCCATAGCCCGTTGAATGTGAGTAATGGGCTTCACTCTATTTTGTTTTGCGGCTCCTTTGCTGGTTAAGTGTCATTGAGATGCTTTACCACTTTAATTAAATAAAAGATCAACTAACAAATTGTTATTCACGAAATGCTCACAAAAAACGTCGTACTTATTCTTATTAGCTGTTTGGGAGTAGTTCAGGCTCTTCTTTTATGTGTTTATCTTTTTACTTTGAGAGATAAAAAAGCCAATATTTTTTTGGCGTTGATGCTGCTGGGACTGATCATACGAGTTGGTAAATCAGTCTTTAATAATTACATGCCGTTAGAACCCTGGATACGCAATCTGGGGATTTCAGGAATTTTAATTACAGGGCCCTTCCTTTGGTTTTATGGCAAAGCACTTTTCGAAAAAACAGATTTTTCAAATAGAAACTATCTTCATTTAATTCCATTTATCTTTTTTGTTTTACTGTGCTGGGTTATTCCTAACAGTGCTGATTTTGCATCCCTCTTCATTTATTCACTGGTACTCTTGCACTTGGCTGTTTACCTGATCGTTTGCTGGGCTTACATCGTGAAAAGCCTGAAAGGCGCAAGACTATTGCCATGGTACCGGAACATTGTAATTGGCGTTACTTTTATATGGTTTCTGTATGTTGGGATCTTCATCGGTTTTATCCCACTCTATATACTTGGGGCTATTATCTTTTCATTTTTGATCTATATATTCTCTTATCTTTTATTAAAGCGGCACGTTTTTGCTTTGGAAAAATACAGCAACTCAACGATAAGCCAGATCACTTCAAAGCGACTGCTTCAACAGGTTAAAGAGCTATTCGAGACAAGGGAAATTTACCTGGATAGTACTATTTCATTAAAAGTTGTAGCCAAAAATCTTTCGACGAGCCCCCGTGAAATATCTCAGGTCATAAACGAGAATGCGCAAATGAATTTTTCTGAATTCGTAAATCATTACCGGATAGCCAAAGCAAAGATCCTGTTGGTAGATCCCAACTACTTACAGGAAAAGATCGAGACCATTGCATACGACAGCGGTTTTGGAAATGTTACCTCTTTCAATCTAGCCTTTAAAGCTAAAACCGCGATGACCCCTTCGCAATACCGAAATCAATTCAGCATGGCCTGATCTATTCAAAAATCAGCTTCTTTTTCAGTTTTTCGTTTTAACAATCGTGTTTATTAAAGAATTCTGATCCTGCATGCGAGATCCTTGCATAAAAAAAGGATATGGATCGATCGATTTTTAAGTTGGCGAGAGTAAATCAAATTTATCGGCAGGCAGGGGAGAGGCTTTTACTACTGATCCTTGCGGTGCTATCCCTCACCAGCCATGCACAGGATTTGAACAGGATCAGCGGTAAGGTGATCAACCGGGATGGAGAACCGCTGATGGGAAATGTCGTCGCGTTATCGGTTAAGGACTCAAGCTTTCTGAAAGGGGACAGCTTTCTTGAAGGCAATTTTGAATTATCAGAGCTGACTGGAAAAGAAGTGCTGGTAAAATTAACCTCGTTGCAATTTAAAGACACGATCTTTCACGTAGTATTTATTGAAAAGGCGTCTATAGACTTGGGTGTGATTGTGGTGAATGACAGGTTCCAGATGCTGGAAGAGGTTGAAATTGTAGGATCAGCACCGCTGTTTAACGCACGGCCTGATGGTGTAATGGAAATAAATGTGGCTAACACTCTGCTGGCTACCAGTAGTTCTGTGAGCGAGATCCTGACCCGCTCGCCTAACGTAACATCCGACGACAACGGCATTTCTGTTTTTGGTAAAGGACAAGCCATTCTGTATCTGAATGGGAAACGGATCACGCAGGAACGTCTCTCTTCCATCTCCGCCAGCCAGGTTAAAAGCATCGAGATCATCGCCAACCCCTCCGCCATATACGATGCCGAGGGCCGCGCCGTGATCAACATCATTACTAAGAATGATTTGCCGGACGGATATAAGGCTACTGTCCAGCAGCACGTATCGTGGTCCGATCAGGCCGGAACAACGACCAGCACCATTTTTAATTTTAATTACAAGAAGAAAAAGATCGACATCGCAGGCAACTATGATCTGAAACTTGGCAACGACTGGGAACGGCTCTACACGACTCGGGTCCGTCAGGATGAAAATGAGTACCTGAATTCACAGGTACTCTGGAACCGGCAAAGAGATTATAAAAACTTATCGAAATATAGCCTCGGCGTATCGTATGACCTTAATGGAAGAGGATATGCGTCTGTCGAGTACAATGGCTCTTATGAAAACATGGACGACCTGATACAAAACCACAACCATATTATAACCCGTGCTGAAAACGGCCTGTATACCACCCGTGCCAGCAGGGCTGGACTGACGCGTAATAACTCCGTTACAATGAATTTGAATTTGGTTTTTGATAGCCTCGGATCGTCTTTCTTTGCCGGCGGTCAATTCTCGCAGTACCGATCTGCGTTGCACGACGACATAATTGAAAACAATGTGGTGAACGAACAGGAAGTTTCCATGCTATTAAAAAGCAACCAGGATAGTGA
>CAZAHL010000297.1:0-9162 GCA_964484845.1 uncultured Chryseolinea sp.
CTATGCTTATTAAAAAAACACCATAAAGAAGACTTTATGGACAGACTCTAATTAGATATTAATTAAAATGATTTAAGCCAAAAGAGGATCTGATGTCTTTATAAAAAGAACATTGGATCCTCTGTTGTTTGGGCAGATCCTTATTTATTTTTCTTAGCGCCTGAGTTCGTTACGGTTCCCTTTATTCCTGACAATAACGACTTCCACCAGAAATTAAAGATTTGCCTTTTTGTGTCTCGTTCAAAAGATATTTCTCCTGTCCTTTTTGCGGAGGGCACACTTTTATCCTTATCGCTTTTTAAGAAGGTATTCAGCAGAAATGTTTTCAACTCATTTTCAGAAGCCTCTTTCTCTTTTTTCAGCCCTTTCATTTTAAGATTCTCATAATTTATAATGAGTGTTCCCTGGGATGTTTTATCGTTGTAATTAAAATTAAAATTCAAGGCATTCAATTTTCCGGATTCTATACTTACAAAGGCTAGATTTTCCAGCATAGGATTTATATGATGCAACGACATGTCTGTAATTTTACCTTTTGCATTGTAGGGTCGATCTTCCTCCAACGGTAAAAGGAAGGAAGCTTCGATCGTCCCTCTTCCCATAAGTTTTGCAGACGCTTCCAATTTTGCATATTTGGATTTATTGTAATAAGTTCTGTTGCTTACGTTTGACAAGGTGGCGTTCAAATTTTCAAAGATGAGTTTTCCGCTCTGAAATCCATCTGCTGGAAATTCCTCATAGGTGATTTTGCTATCTTTTATTTTAATAGTGTCAACTTCTACGTTAAATGATAATTTCTTTAAGGCCGCAATGGGAAGTGGTTTATGTTGAGTTTCCCTAAAGGGCAGGCGCTTGTCCCGAAAGGCTAATAACTCACCCGATGTAATTTCGATGGCTGAAGCTACAAATGAACTGTCAATAAGAACATCGTAGTTTAATCCAACTACTTTTATTTTTTTTATAAATAAATTGAACCGATCGGTCTGTTTTCCCACCTTTCGGGCAAATCTATATTTAGGATGGTTCGGGCGCAAAAGAATGGAATCCAGTTGTAATTTTCTTTCGCCTGAATTGACATTTATGCTACCGACGCTAGATTGATAAAACCCTCCTTCGTGATTGATGAGAAGGTTTTTTAGAGAAGCCTCCGCGTTTTTTATTTTGATCGTCTTTAAATTGAAAACAAGAGAGTCAGTAGATTGAATGGTGCCTAAGGTGAGATTTTTAACGGTGGCGGAATATTCTAATAAAGAATCGTTGGCAATTTCTGCTCGTAGATTTTTTATGGTAAAATAGTTAATCTTAACTCCCTTTAAAATTGATTTTGTCTTGCCGGGCTTCTCGCGGAACTTAACTTTCCGGTTATATCTGATATTTCCATCTGCTATGATAACTTTATTAATGTTGACTTCATGGTGAACGAGAAGATCATAGAAGCTTATGCCACTTAATGTAATGTTTTCAATATGCGCTTGTTGAGGAACAGTTTGAGTGCTATCCCCGGTGAAATTCATATCCAGATTTCCAACGGTCAACGACTGCGTAAATAGATTTATTCGAAGGGAGCCTAACGTAATGCCTAATATTGCTAGGCTATCCTCGGCTTTTTGACGGGCATAATAAGAAAGTATGCTGCCGGTTAGCAGAATAATTATCACGAGAACTATAACACCGAGTACGGTCCGCTTGAGAACGAGGTTTTTTTTTAGTTTCATATAGGGCATCTTAGCCTTAAACAGGTTAAGATGCCGAATTTTTTTAAACTCTTTCTCCCCGAATCAACCTGAAAATAATTGCGATTACGGCAATTACCAATAATAAGTGAATGACAGACCCCACGCTGTAAACGAAAAATCCCAAGGCCCAACCAATTAAGAGTATGACGGCGATGGCATAAAGTAAATTATTCATATTATAATGAGTTTTAGTTAGAATAGTCATAAGCAAAATTTCATGCCATGGATTTGAGAGTAAATAAAGCTTTTTAAGCACCTTGATAGATGAGCTGTATATAATATTCTACAATTTTTGGGGGTTATTCTCTACATTAAACTAGTATTGAAGGTGATTGGACGAAAGGTGCGCACTGGCATGATTTTTTCGAGGGTAGATGAAACTAATTTATATGGGCGACCTAATTTTATTTATTTCCCTTATTGGAGGCACATATTTATGTGGCGCAGTTTTTACGATTGTGATTTTTAGAATTTTTTTTCCCCTTACAGCAAAGGAAGAAGTTAAGAATTGCGAAATAACGACGACCTATTCTAAAACCAAGACACCAACATCGACCACGAATAAAATGCATTTGTTATCTGTTAACCGACGACGGTAGTGGCAAAAAAAAACTCATGAATAGGATTTTAGTTGTCGATGATGAAATTGAAATTTGCCTTCTTGTGACAAGGTATCTGAGAAAGATGGGATTTGAAGCCGAATACGCTTTGTCTATCTCAGACGCTTTAAATAAGATTACAATGATTCCATACGACCTCTTATTCGTGGATTTGAACCTGGCAGACGGATCTGGGTACGACTTAATTCATATCTTGCAAGAGTCGAAAATTTCTCCCAAAATTATTATTATCAGCGCTTATGACAGCGAGCGTCAAAAAGCATTACAAAAGGGAGCCGCTTTATTCATTGCTAAACCTTTTACTAGAAAGTCCATTGCGGAGTCACTTGAAAAATTGAATTTTACAACGAAATAAACCAGCATGGTTCAAATCTAAATTGATATGCTCAGATTACTAATTATTGATGACGATAAAGATATTTGTTTAGTATTGTCAAAGTTCCTTACCAAGAATAATTACGAGGTAGATGTGGTTCATAGGGGAGATGAAGGGTTAAAATTATTAAGGACACATGATTATACGTTGATATTGTGCGATTATCGCCTGCCCGATTTCACAGGAGTGGAAATGCTGCGGAAAATCAAACTTCTGCAACCCACTGTAGCGGTAATTATTATTACTGGCTATTCGGATGTTCGCACAGCGGTTGAAACTTTTAGATATGGTGCGAATGACTATGTAACGAAACCACTATATCCGGACGAGCTGCTTATCACCATAAAAGAAACCATCGCTAAAAACAGTAAGCGGAATATTGCGGAAGCCAGCGTTGATGGAACACCTGAGGTTAAGAAAAGCAAAAGTACGGTAGCGCCGCTTAATTTTATTGTCGGTAAAAGCGTGCAATCACAAACAGTTCAGCGATACATTGAACTTATTGCACCCTCGGATATGTCTGTAATTATCAACGGGGAAACAGGTACCGGAAAAGAATTTGTAGCGCAGTCTATTCATAGGTTCAGTAAGCGGGCGGATTACCCATTTGTTGCCATCGATTGTGGGGCCTTGCCAAAGGAGTTAGCCGGTAGCGAATTGTTTGGCCATATAAAAGGCTCATTTACGGGTGCAGTCAGCGACAAACAAGGAAGCTTTGAAGTAGCGAACGGCGGCACTATTTTTTTGGACGAGATAGGCAATCTCACCTATGAAAATCAGATAAAACTATTACGAGTTATACAGGAAAGAAGAATCAAACGGATTGGCGCCACCAAGGATATTCCCATCGATGTCCGTATCATCGCTGCTACGAATGAAGATTTGACGAAGTCTGTGAAAGAAGGCAGATTCCGCGAAGACCTTTATCACCGTTTAAATGAATTTAAGATTCAGTTGTCACCGTTGCGGGAACGTAAGGAAGACATCTTAATTTTTGCGAGTTATTTTTTGGAAAAGGCAAATCAATCGCTTCACAAAAATGTGAAGTCTTTTTCTCCGGAAGTTTTAACCCAAATCACAAATTATTTTTGGTATGGTAACTTGCGCGAGTTGAACAACGTTGTTCGAAGAGCGGTACTGCTGACGATAGGAGATGAAGTTCAGCCGGATAGTTTGCCTCAGGAAATAATTCAGGCACATTCCTCATTAATACTACCTGGTGACATGGTGGATGAGAATATCGGTTTATTAAAATCCATCGCCGGGTCTGCAGAGCGTCAGGCGATTATCGATGTCCTTGAAAAAGTCAATTATAATAAATCAAAAGCCGCTGAGTTACTGAAGATCGATCGGAAGACGCTCTATAATAAGTTAAAGCTTTATAACATCCATGCATAAAAAAGTTATCCCGATTTACCGGGATAACTTTTTTTCTATAACCAACCCCCATTGGTTACTAGTCTTTAGCCAAATTCAAGGCCACATATAGTTGTGCTACAGAATTTTTTGAATCATTCAAGTAGAATTCAGCATCGTCATCATCGGCTATCTTCGCTAGCCCATAGTTATACCGTGCTCCCACCTGTAAACTCCCAAAATTAAGTCCGAATCCCCCTGACAGGCCATAGTCAAACGACCTGAAATTGTCCTTGTCAAGTTCTTGTACTCCGCTTCCTAAATCACCATCGTGTGAAATGTTGGCACTTAATAAGTAACTGACGTAAGGACCTACATGAATCTCTGCTGACTCTCCGAGTTTAAACACTGCCAACACCGGGAGGTCGAGATAGTTAAGATTGAATTTAATGTTCTGATCGAAAAAATTACCACCATATTCAGCTTTGGTACCCTTTGTTGAAAAAAGCAATTCAGGCTGTATCGCGAATACGTCAGACGAAAGTATTTGGCCATAAACACCCACGTTGAAACCATATCGCGCATTCTCGTCCTCAACGTCATCGACATAGAGGTTGCTCACATTCAACCCACCTTTAATACCTGCCCGCATCTGCGCAACCGCAGTGTTGGTAGATACCACCCCAGCAATACCAGCAAAAAAGAAAATCGTGAACAGTTTAAGTTTTGTATTCATAATCTATCAGTTTTTTGATAGACATATGTAAATTATGAGCCAAAGTTTGGTAGGTTCGAATTGGAGACGTAAGGCATGTAAACTGGAGTTTTTAACTTTTTTTTGATAGCATTTTTTCTACAACTGTAGACCAGCAACCACATAATGAAAAATTTCTATATCAAGTTAACGTTTTTGATCATTGTCATGGTGTTGGTCACCGTTAGCCTGATGACCTATCGTAACCTTAGCAATTATATACAGGAAGTAAATCACATCAGACATTCTAATGAAGTATTCAGTGCTCTGGAGCAGTCCTTATCAACACTCAAAGATGCGGAGCTAGGTCATAAAGGCTTTCAGGTAACTCGTGATACGTTGTATCTGCAATCGTATTACGCTGCCGTGAGAAGATTGCCGCGACATATCCGGTCTTTGGATAGTCTGGTTCAGGACAATATAAGGCAAGCCAAAAAGGTGGACACCTTACAATATTTTATCAACAATCAATTCACCATCATTAGCCAGGATTTAACTGATACAATACAATCATCTACTGCGTTGGATACGAATCACAGCACGCTATTGCTCGAAGGTAGAAGTAGAAACAACATGGAACGCATCCGGGAAATAATGGAAAGAATATCAGACGAAGAAAGTAAAATTTTAAGTACCCGGCTATCCAGTGAAACTGATTTTAGAAATGTAGCGCCCATTGCGTTGCTTTTCTATTCGTTGTTTGCATTGACTGGGGTCGCTTTATTATTTACAAGAGTTATTGACGCGTTAGAAAAGCAGAGGGTAGCAGAAACTCAGCTGAATGAAAATATTTTGGCACTAAAAAGTGAGGTGGGAATTCGTGAATTCACACAAAAAACATTGCGAAGTGTTCTGGATAATTCACTTGACAATATTATGGCATTTAAGGCTGTCCGAAACCAAGACAAGGATATAGCTGATTTTCAATGGACCCTTTGTAATTCTGTAGGGTCAAAATTTATGGGTCGATCAGAGCGTGACCTTATCGGCAAGAGACTATTGGAAATGTTGCCTGGTAATAAGGTAGGAGGACTTTTCGATATTTTCACCGAGGTTGTGCTGACCGGCCAACTTAGGCAATTTGAAAAATCCTGCCGCCTTGATGGATTTAATGGTTGGTATAGTTTCACCGTTGTAAAGTTGGAGGACGGTTTTATGGTAACTTTTTCAGATATAACAAATCAGAAGAGTCAAAGGCTCATCATAGAGGAACGCGGACTGTTATTGAACGAGGCCGAGGCTTTAGCCAACATGGGCAGCTGGAAATGGGATGAAACCACAAAAACTCTTTTATGGTCAGACGGACTATATAAAATTTTAGGTAAAAGTCCGGGAGCCTATACTCCTTCCTGGAATTCTTTTTTAGAGGATGTCAACAAGGAGGATTATAATGTAGTAGAAAATTTTCTAAAAAAAATTGGAAGCGCTAGTGACGGGCTCGGAATTGAATACAGGGTGGAATTCGCGGGAAAGCAGAAGTTCCTTTCCCTTACCACCTCTAGGACGAGTGAAGGTACCGCGAATGTTCGGCATGATAAGTTAGGGACTGTCTTGGACATCACAAAGCAAAAAATGTATGAGTCCAAGATGAAGCAACATACCATCGACCTTCAACGGTCAAATGAAGACCTTGAGCAATTCGCATATGTAGCTTCGCATGACTTACAGGAACCTCTTCGAAAAATCAGATCTTTTGGAGACCGGCTGGCGATCCGATACCGGGATCAACTTGAGGGGCAGGGCGTCGATTTTATTCACCGTATGCAATCCGCAGCAACACGCATGCAAACGCTAATTGAAGACCTTCTTTCGTATTCCAGGGTGTCTCGCACCACTGACGTCTTTCAGCCATTGGACATGAACTTAATCATGTCTGAAGTGTTAGATGATTTGGATATTCAAATAAAACGCGAAGGTGCGTTGATTAAAGTGAGCAACATCCCAACAATTAAAGGCGAAAAAATTCAAATTAAAAGGTTACTTCAAAACCTCATCAACAATGCCATAAAATTTCATAAACCCGATCAGAAACCTGTTGTGAACATCAACAGCCAGCTGGTTAAGCATACTCAAATTGAAAAGGAACTCGGCCTTTCATTGCCTGATGTTCCGTATGTCAGAATAGTGATAAAGGACAATGGAATTGGATTTGAAGAACAATATGCGGAGAAAGTATTTAATATTTTTCAACGGCTGCATGGAAGAATGGAATTTGAAGGGACAGGAATTGGGTTGGCCATCTGTCGGAAAATTATTATGAATCATAACGGATACATAACTGTCCAGAGCAAAGTAGATGTCGGGTCAGAGTTCGTTATCGTATTACCAGTCAATTAAATTGTTTAAGGAGGATGAAAAATATAGTCACAATTCTTGCTACCTCAACATCGGAAAGGGATATTTCGCGACCTTATGATTGGGAAAAGAATTCATTTACTATTGAATCTGTGAAATTTGACCAATTGATTAAAGTGACGGGAAGTATTGTAAATTGGTTTGGAACCTTAGCGTTGCCAATGAATTCATTTATGAACTATTTTAGTTTTAGACTATGAAGACAATGCCCGTTAAAGTTCTGTTGATTGAAGACGATGAAGATGATGTACTATTAGTACGCGAGTATCTCTCAGAAAGCGGGAATTTTAAATTTGAGTTGGAATGGGAGCCCAAGCCAGAGCAAGCTCGGCTCAAAATGGTATTGGGAAGCCATGATGTATTTCTGATCGATTACAGATTGGGTAGTGAGACAGGTTTAGACCTTATTAAATTCGTGCAGCGCAAAGGTGTAATAACCCCTTGCATTTTGCTGACTGGTCAAGGCGATTTGAAAGTTGATCTCGATGCTACCCGGTTTGGAGCTGCAGATTACCTGGTGAAAACAGAACTCAACGGTTCGATATTAGAGAGAAGCATACGGTACGCCCTGAGTCAGGCGAAAGTAGTACGGGAATTGGATGAAAAGGAGAAAAGGTACAGATCGCTTTTTGAGAGATCCATTGATCCTATATTTCTCGCGAATGAACATTTGAGACTGGTGGATGTCAATGAAGCTTTCATGAAGTTCTTCAACTATACAAAGGAAGAAGCGTTGACACTGACCATAAAAACACTCTTTGCTGACGGGAAGGACTATGATTATTTCTACACAACCTTAAAAGCAATCGAACAAATCAGGGATTTTGAAGTCTCGCTTTCAAATAAGGAAAGGGCGAAAAAAGGATGCCTTATTAATTGTGTATTCATTCCTGATCAATTATCTGAATTCTGCTGCTATCAAGGTATCGTACACGATCTGACGATGAGAAAGAAAGCGGAAAAAGATATGCTCATCGCCGAACGTCTCTCGATGACGGGGAAAATTGCACGTACAATAGCGCATGAAGTAAGAAATCCATTAACCAATTTGACGTTGGCGTTAGATCAATTGAAGGAAGAATTGCCGTTGAATAACGCGGATGTCACATTATACAGCGACATCATTGAAAGAAATGCCAACCGGATTGAACAGCTGATAAGCGAAATGCTTAATTCTTCAAAGCCGCGGGAACTCAATCTGGAACTAACTCCAATTTCTGAAATCTTAGAACAAACTTTAGCGCTATCCATCGACCGGATAAACCTGAATCAGATCAAATTGGAAAAAAACTTTTCGGAGAATTTGCCGCGACTTTTATTGGACAAAGAGAAAATTAAGATTGCCTTGCTGAATATTATAATTAATGGCGTTGAGGCCATGCAACCGGGAGAAGGTGTTTTGAAAGTCCACGCCGGGATCAGCAATGGATGCATAGTGACAACCATATGTGACAACGGTAAAGGAATTGCCCCAGAAGATTTAGAAAAGTTATTCGATCCCTTTTATACCGATAAGCCTGCGGGAATGGGTTTAGGTCTAACGTCAACAAAAAATATTTTAAATAGCCACAGTGCAGAAATCGAAGTCACCAGCTCCCTGGGAGAGGGCACGACCTTTAATATTTATTTTAAGCTGCCTGAATTTTAACTGTGTGCTACGTCACGAGTGCCTGATCAAAGTCTCAAGCTACAAGCCTCAAGTTGTTTCAGTGATTTATTTAAGAGACTCAACCATTTTCTGTGTACAGCGCGTATCGTGTAGTTATTTAGCACAACCTACTTGCAGCTCGTAGCTTGAGGCTCGTAGCTCACAAATCCAGGAACCTGACATTTTAAGTTGACACCACACTAGATCGCCGGTCTCAAGCTACAAGCCTCAAGTTGTTTCAGTGATTTATTTAAGAGACTCAATTATTTTCTGTGAGCACGTATCGTGTAGTTATTTAGCACAACCTACTTGCAGCT
>CAZAHL010000298.1:0-9085 GCA_964484845.1 uncultured Chryseolinea sp.
AGTTCAAGGTACTCCTTACGTTGGCTTTACTTCATTTTTGTGGAAATGCCGTTGCTCAAAATAACCTGGCAGATAGCCTCAACGATAAGTTTGATAAGTATCGAACAGAAAGTTTACAGGAAAAACTTTATGTGCATCTGGACAGCAAATCTTATCTGACTGGCGAAACAATTTGGTTTAAGATTTATTACGTAGATGGCATGTTGCACCGGCCACTCGATATAAGCAAAGTTGCGTACCTGGAAATCCTAGACAAGGATAATCGCGCGGTAGCCCAAACAAAAGTTTCCTTGAAAGATGGAGAAGGTGCCGGATCACTTTTTTTACCTGCCTCCATTAATTCAGGAAACTATACGTTGCGGGCCTACACGAATTGGATGAGGAATTTTAAACCTGACTATTATTTTTATACCAATATATCGATACTGAACACATTCAAAAAACCTGAACTTCAAAAGAAAGTTGAAACAGCTTTCAGCGCACAATTTTTTCCCGAAGGAGGAAATCTCATTAGCGATCTGAAAAGCAAAGTGGCTTTCCAGGTGCTGGATGCTTTCGGAAAGGGAATGGATTTCACAGGAATCGTGATGGGCCAAAATAACGACACCATCGTTTCCTTCAAACCTCTAATGTTTGGAATGGGTAACTTTTCGCTAACCCCATTGTCAGGAAATACTTATCGCGCGGTTGTCACAGATATGCAGGGACAAGTTCTTACATTCAATCTCCCCAAAGTGTTGAGCGAGGGATATGCGATCGAAGTCAAGGATAGCAGTGCAAGTCTGCTTTCAATCAGTCTTCAAACTAAATTTGCTACTCCACCGGCTAACCCTACAGTCTATTTATTTATTCATGCAAGGCAAATTATTTCAGTTTCGGAAGCTCGTTTTGCTACATCGGGCCGTACTCAGTTTACGGTTGCAAAAAAAGATTTACAAGAAGGAATATCCCATATTACTTTATTCGATTCGGACCTAAATCCACAATGTGAGCGTTTATACTTTAAACGTAGTGAAAAACAATTATTGATCGAGGCTAAGGTAAATCAACAAGAATATGGCATTCGGCGAAAAGTTGTACTTGATATCACCGTTCAAAATTTAACGGATCCAATAGACAGCGCCAGCTTATCGGTATCCGTTGTCAAAACGGATTCTCTTCAATCGAACCGTAAGGGGAATATATTTAGTTATCTCTGGCTTAGTTCTGATCTGAACGGAGCCATTGAATCTCCGGAATTTTACACCGACAACAATAATGCTCAAGTTGCTCCGGCTATTGATAACCTCATGTTAACGCATGGGTGGAGGCGCTTTGAATGGAAAGAGATACTTAACAAAACGAAACGCAGTGAAACCTTCATACCCGAATACCGCTCACATTTTATTCGCGGTAAGGTGACAGCGAAAGACGGAAAACCGGCAATCGGTGTTCTCACTTATTTGTCCACACCCGGCAAAAACATTCAATTGTATGGATCAAGAAGCAATTCCCTTGGTGAGGTCTTCTATGAAATGAAGGATTTTAAAGGAGCAAAGAAAATCATAGCACAAACTAATAATAAGATAGACAGTACAAGTCGCATTAGTATCCAAAACCCTTTTTCTCAAGCGTTTTACAATTGGAAACTTCCTGAATTTAAGCTGCCGTCAACCCTCGAACGGACATTATTGTCACGAAGTATTTCCATGCAGGTACAAGATGTATTCACTGAAAATAACGTCGAACGTTTTACGAACGCTACTATAGATAGTGCGGCTTTTTATGGTAAAGCCGATGAAACGTATTATCTGGATGACTACACGCGATTCATTGTGATGGAAGAAGTTATGCGAGAATATGTGCCCGGCGTTATGGTACGGAAACGGAAGGATGGATTTCATTTCATGGTATTCAATAGTGTCAGAAGAACCGTTTTTCAAAACAATCCTTTAATCCTGATGGACGGTATACCGGTTTTTGACGTAGACAAAATCATGGCATTTGAGCCAACTAAGGTTAAAAAACTTGAAGTGCTAACGCGAAAATATTACTTAGGTCCCTTAGCTCTTGATGGTATTGTTAGTTACACTACGTATACGGGAGATCTGGCAGGATTGCAACTTAATCCCCAAAGTGTTTCTTTGGATTATGAAGGCTTACAACTTCAACGTGTATTTTATTCGCCCGTTTACAGTGAGCCAAAACAACGCGAAAGCAGAATTCCAGACCGAAGGAATTTATTGTATTGGGCACCCCATGTTACCCTCAACAAGGAAGGAAAGCGACAACTTGAATTTTACACTTCCGATCTCACTGGAGATTACACGATTGTAGTAGAAGGCATGTCCAGCAATGGGATGGCGGGAAGCATTGAACAAACTTTTACGGTAAAACAATTTAACAATTAAGGTATTTCAAGTCGCCCTTTATTACGCATTCTGATAAAATTTCAACTATGGGTTAAGCCTTTGAGTTGACAGAATCAGGTCGCATTTCACAATACTCGTGACTATCAAGTAAAAGATTGCCGACATATTTATCTATCGTTAGCTTGCAATCCCTAAAGCCCCTTAAAAAAATCGTGTGCTATTAAATCGCATCGCCGTTAAAATTGCATTTTTTATCAATGGATTTATTTTTTCCAATTGGGTATCGCGTTTACCGCGTATCCAGGAAATCTATGGTGCTGATAACGGCACGATAGGACTCGTCTTGCTTGCCTTGTCAATAGGTGCGGTCGGTGCTATGCCTTTCACCGGATGGATCATTATAAAAAACGGAAGTCAACGAATTACGAAGCTTTCGGCCATAATGTACTGTGCGATTGTGCCCTTCATCCCTTTTATGCAAAACATTACCGGGCTCGTTGGATTATTCTTTTTGTTGGGTATTGTTACCGGAGTATTTGACGTAGCCATGAATGCCCAGGCCGTTATGGTGGAGCAAGTCTATAAAAAACCTATCATGACTTCCTTTCATGCTTTGTTTAGCATAGGCATGATGTTGGGTGCCTGGTGCGGTGCCCTTTTTATTGAACTTGGGTTCGATATCGAATACCATTTTGTTATTGTAGGCTCTATCGTGCTATTGGTGGCCTGGTGGACCAGTCAAAATCTTATTCATGATAAACCTAATCCTAAGATACGTCATGAAGGACCTTTGTTTAGGCTACCAAACCGGTTTTTGTTAGGTATTGGTATTGTTGCGTTCTGTTGTATGTTAGCAGAGGGTGCTATGTCTGACTGGAGTGTAAATTACATGCAGAATATAGCGAAGGCAAGCAAGGCCCTTTCCCCGATAGGGCTATCTGCATTTGCCGCGGCAATGACGATTGGAAGGATTTTTGGCGACCGTATTCGTATGTGGCTTGGCGACAAAAGAATGATCATAGCCGGAAGTCTCATTTCCCTTTTAGGATTGTCAATCGCGTTACTATTTGCAACGCCCTATCTATCGATTGTAGGTTTCTTCCTGGTCGGTTTGGGGCTGTCAACCATCGTACCCATCGCTTACAGCATTGCGGGAAATACAAGAGACCTCCCGTCGGGAGTAGGTTTGGCCATGGTAACGACCGTCGGATACTCGGGATTTTTATTCGGCCCGCCTATTATCGGTTTTATTGCAGATTGGTACACATTGCGTATAGCCCTCAGTGTTGTAGCCGTCCTTTTAATTCTAATGACACTCCTGGGATTTAGCCATAAGCCGGATAAATCATAACAACAGGGTTTGATTGAATTATTGCTGCTGTAACACCGCGGCTTTTGAACGATATAAATTACCATCCGCATCCGGGATCAGTTCACCTAAACGTTTGTAGATACCAACGACCGAGCTATCGTAGCTCAACGCTTCCTTATACAGGTTTATAGCCTTTCCATAGTCGCCTTTTGTGTCATAGATGTAGGCCATAATATGACATAATACGCGGCTGCGTGAACCTTCGTTGGCATACGCATCTTCATACAATGGTATGGCTTCATCAAATTTCTTTTGTAGATAATAACAATCTCCCATCAGGATGGACGCATCGTAATAATCAGGATTAGCTTCAATAACCGGGCGCAGCACGGAAATTGACTGATCGTATTTTTGCTGGTTGTAGTACGTGAATGCCTTGCTATAACTTGCCTCTTTATAGTCAGGATCGATCTCCAGAGCTTTGTCGATCATGAGAAGCGCTGAGTCCCGCTCGTTACGGATGGCCAGCACATTTCCATACCCGAGTATCGCTTCCGCATATTCCGGATCAAGTTTCCATGCTTTCCGGTAATACAAGTACGCCGAATCATAATTTTGCGACCAATAGTTTTGTTCGGCCCTCTGATAGAACGACACAGCATCCTCCCCATTATCGGAAGTAAAACTTCCTACGATGAAAAAAATAAAGAACATGGCAAAAACAGCCATTGAAACCAAGGTGATCAATCTTGGCTTTGTTTGATTACTGGACTTTACATTAGGCTCACCCCCTCCTTTTGTTTGGTTGGACGTAAAAATATCTTTTAATGGCTCGAAGGGTGGTATTTGGCTGGAGAATCGCTTCCGGGAGTCAGTCTCGTTTTTGAACGGATCTTGTGACTCTTTTTTTGAAGTTCTGTTATAAAATCCGAGGAAAAGAAAGAAAACTCCAGCACCAAAAAAAATGGAAATCAACGATGTATCCACTGACCACAACAAAGCCATGATCAATAAGAAAATATAACCAAGAATAAAGTATGCGTTTGACCTTTTTTGTCGGTTCTTAATTTCCGGCTGTTGGTTGGTTCCCATCGGGCGACGGTTATAATATGTATCTAAAGAATTTTGAAATCATCGAGTTACCAAGTAAATGGAAAACATAAAACTAGAAGCCTCAAGGGAGGCTTCCAGCAGGGCTCCAATCGAAAATATTTTAGTCTTCCAGAATTTCTACTACAACACGCACATTCTTTTTAGCATTCGCGCTATTTTTATCATAGAGAGGCCGCCTCCCACCCCATGCCTTTAACTCTATTCTATTAGAATCTATACCGTTGCTCACGAGATATTCTTTTACGACGTCAGCTCGATTGTAAGATAAGTCCATGGCAGAACCTGTGTTTTGTTTCGACCCCGTTAATGAAAAGAAGTTCTTTTCAGGTCCCATAGAAATAATTTTCCCATGGTAGTTCCCATTGGTATGTCCGTGGAGACGTATCTTATACGCAGGGTTTTCCTGAAGCAGTTGGAGCAGACTATTCAACTCGTACTTTGATTCAGGAAGCATCAAAGCTGCATCATTATAAAAATACACATTAAAAAGAGTAACAAGGTCACCTTTATGATAGCGCACTAAATTAAAATTGATGACCAGGGTCGTGCCCATCAGATCGATAAAATCTTTAACCGTATCGGCCAGCGGCAAAGGATAATTTATTTCCTGTTGGATCTTACGATATCCAAACACATCACAAATCAAGGTAAGCTGGCCCGAGCTGCTTTTTGGATCCGTTAGCACCAGGTATTCGTTTCCCTTTACCTTTGTAATCAGTTTTGCTCGATCTGTATCGATTACCTCTACCTCGCCTTCCACGATACGATTATTTCTAGCATTAAAGAGACTCAAAAAAACTTCCGTATTGCCCAATGTCATGATCGGGTACTGCACAATCTCGGGGTTATCCGTTATTTCGATCTCCTCGTTTTTAATGCCCGGCGCCGTCTCCTCCACCCTGTTTGTTTTTAAGGTATCTGTTTCGATGGAAGTCGAATGGGTGTCCCTTTTAACTTCCACAGAACCCGTTGTCGCAGCAAGCGGAATGTTGCCAGAAACAACCCTTACCCAAGCGTTGGCAAAAGCAGGTGTCTGCCTGGTGTTTTTCATTACACGCAACGATTCTTTGAGGTTGTCAAAATATTTTAGATAAACGAAATAGAATTTTCGGGATGCATTATATCCATAATCAGCAGCGTGACCCTTACCCTTTAACACCTCCACATATTGTTGCGCGACCTTCTCCTGCGTTTTAGCGTAGGTACTTACAACAATATAATATCCTGGAGCCAGGTCTCTTGAACCCTGGGGATATGCATTGGCAGAAATAAGAAGTATTCCCAAAATAAGGAAAACTCCTGAGTGGGTATTCATCTGGCAAATAAGTTAAACGAATGTATTAAAAGTATTAATCATCAAGCCTCATCTGCTGGATATAGTCTCGTCACTGGCGTTCAACTTTTCTTTCAAAAATCCCAAACCATATCCCCATAACTGACACAGAGCTGATGGAATGGAGAGAAAAGCTACTGTTATATTTTTATTTTCCTGAAAAGAATGAATGAAGATAGAGATCAGGTAAAAGAAGTACAAGGATAAACTGAGTATAAACAGTGGGATGCTCAAAAGGGGAAGCAAAAGCAGGAAAATTGTCCCTACCAGAAATAGGGAGGGGAACCAATGCGTAATTTTTATTTCTTCGGGGTGAACACGACCTATTAGCGCACGGCCCTTTCCAAAATTATATACCTGATGATAAAATTGCTTAAAAGTGATCCGTCTTTTGTGATAGACATACGCTTCAGGAATAAGACCAACCTTGAAGCCGGTCTTTTTCATTCGGATACTGAATTCAATATCTTCGGCATACCTGTCAAAGGTAAATCCTTTTGTTATTTCAAATACTTTTCGGGAAATGCCCATGTTGAAACTCCGAGGCTGAAACCATCCGATATGTTTTTTTCCTCCTCGGATCCCTCCCGTTGTTAGCACGGATGACATAGTATATCCCATGGCTCGCTGACGCAACGTAAAATCCTGGCGTGCCCGGTCGGGTCCTCCCCACGCATCCCAATTATTTTCGCCGAGAGACTTAAGCACCTCCTCAAAATAGGTTGGAGGAACTAAACAATCTGAGTCAAACACTACAAAATAATTTCCACTGGCGTGTGTAAATCCAAAATTACGACTTGGGCCAGGGCCTGAATTGGGTTTAAAAAAATATTCAATTTTTAATTGGTCTCTGAATCGATCTACTATTTTATCACACCGCAAAGAGGAACCGTCCTCAACAATAATTACTTCAAAATCTTTAACGGTTTGATCAACAAGACTTGTTAAGATTTCTTCAATTTCGTTTGGGCGATTGTAAACCGGTATGATAATAGAAAACGTAGGTCGTTGCATTCCCGGTAAGTAAGGATGTGTGAAAGTTAGCGCGTTAGATGGAAATTAATTCTACAACCATCTGGAAACTGTTCCTTCAAATTATAATATCTACTTTCCCGAAGCAACGTAGGATGGTACCCCGACAGTTTCGCCGGCTAACTTTTCGTCGAGTCCTACCTTATCGATAATAAGATAATCGCGCCGTGTTAGCGATTGCATAGCAAACATCTCAGCCAGGAATCCGGTGACAAAAAGTTGAACCCCGATCACCACTGCAACTAATGCAATATAGAAGATCGGTTGCTCCGTGATATCTCTTTTAAATGGAGTTTTGGAAATAAACAATGCGTCCATTTTATCCCAGAAAAGTTTCAGGGTTAAAATAAATCCGACTAAAAAAGACAACGTTCCCCAGGTTCCAAAAAAATGCATTGGCTTTTGCCGGAACCGACTTACGAAAGTAATAGATAATAAGTCGAGGAATCCATTGATAAACCGCTCAAATCCGAATTTGGTGGTGCCGTATTTACGTTCATGATGCTCAACTACTTTCTCGGTGATCTTCGTGAACCCGGCCCATTTTAAGATCACGGGGATATAGCGGTGCATCTCTCCGTACACCTGGATATTTTTCACGACAGAGACCTGATATGCTTTTAAGCCACAATTAAAATCGTGGAGCTTAATGCCTGAAAGTTTCCGGGTGATGTAATTGAAAAATTTGGAAGGGATAGTTTTCGACAAGGGATCATGTCGTTTCTTTTTCCATCCTGATACCATGTGAAAGCCATCTTTGGCAATCATATCGTATAGCGCTGGAATTTCATCGGGGCTGTCCTGCAGATCAGCATCCATGGTGATCACAACGCGGCCTTGTGCAGCGCGAAATCCTGTTTGCAGGGCAGCAGACTTACCAAAATTCCGATTGAATCGTATTCCTTTAAAACGGCCGTCCAACTCATTCAGCTTTTGAATTTGTTGCCAGGTGCTGTCGGTGCTGCCATCGTCAATAAAAATAACTTCATAGGATAAGCCGTGTGATTGCATCACGCGGCTTATCCATTGGCACAATTCAGGAAGAGATTCCTCTTCGTCTTTTGCCGGAATGATGACACTGATTTCTAAACCTAGATTCATTATATAATTTCTGGCTCCCGCTTTCTAACAATAAGTGCTGTTATCAATGCACCTATTGCATACAGGATAAGACCAATGCCAAAGCTAAAAAGAAGACCGCTATAATTAAAACGACCTTTTATTTCCTCAAAATCAAAATCATCATGAATTTTTTCTATAGCCTGCTCGGGTGCGCCAAATCGCTGTGCCCAATACACCGAAGTATCCAGCTGTGATTGAGCCATTACCTCAGGATACGCCGGCTCAATCAGCAGAAACAAAGCAATAAACACAATGTTAATAACACCATTCGTGGTTAATAAAACAAATATGTATTTAAAGACGCTGGTAAAGTCGATATAGCCTCCCATCTCCTTTCTAAATTCTATACCGTTATAAATTGAAAATCCAAGATTTAAAATAAGGATTGCTAGTAAATAGGAAAATCCCGTGAGCTTATTCGTCATCAGAAAATACAGCGCCAGGAAAATCATAATGTGAATCATGCCCAGAATGGCACCTTTTTTCATAGCATCCTGCAACCAGGGAAAGGGGGTTGAAATAGTTTCTTCCATAAAATTAGGGTTTAGGTTGTCTTCTTAAACTTACCGATAAAATGATATTGACGAAAAAACCTATTACCAGGCCTTGCATAAAATAGGTTAGCGCCAATGCAGATATGTTAGTCGTAGGCAGGGCTTTTAAATTACGTTCGTAAATATCTTTTCCGATCCGGTCGATATCTTCTTTGGGAAAAGATTTAACGTACGCTGTAATTTGAATGATATAAGATTCAACAAATTCCGTTTCAAGGGTTCCGAACAAGTACATAAATCCGGAAGCTAAGGTTGTGCCCATTAAGAT